>NZ_JBEXUX010000013.1:0-179549 GCF_040629175.1 Embleya sp. NPDC005971
GGCCCGACTCGGAGGTGCGCATGTGGGACGTGGTGGCCGCGCTGATCGGCGCGGCGGGCTCGGTGGTGTCGGTGCTGGCCGCCCGCCCTACTCGGAGCCGGCCTGCCGCGCCCGGTGCAGCGCGACGGCGGCGGCCCGCGCCTCGGCCTGGAGCCGGTCCCACTCGGCCGCCCAGGCGGCATGCTCGGCGTCCCACGCCTCCCGCTCGGCCTCGTCCTCGGGCGCGGGCTCGTCGTTCCGCCAGCCCTTCGCGGAGTGGGCGGTGACCGCGGCGTGCGCAGCGTCCCAGCGGGCTTTGGCGGCGTCGAGCGTTGGGGTGTCGTGCGTGTCGTGCATCCGGCCGACGCTACCGGCCGGGTCCGACACCGGGCCGGCGGGCGAGACCGGCGGTCGGGTGGCTCATCCGACGTAGGTGATGTCCATGATGACCACGGTGCTGGTCTGGACCTGGATGGTCAGGGTGATCAGGCCGCCCGCGGTGAACTCCATGTGCCGCATCTCCTTGAGGTGTCCCGCGGCTTGGGTGCAGCCCCACGGGTCGCTCGCGAGCCGGGACTCCGCGCCGGACAGGGCGCTCTGCGCGAGCCTCGGGAGGTTCGCCGCCTGCTGGCGGGCCCTGCGGTCGTAGCTGATGGAGTACGACATCAGGTGATCCTCTCGCCGTCGGCGATGATTTCGCGGGCCCGGGCGGTCATCTCGTCGTAGCCAGCGCGGTCGCCGCAGGTGACGGCCATGCGCTGAATCTCGGTGAGGGTTTCGGTGGCCCGGGCGAGGTGGATTGCGAACTCGTCGTAGCGGTGGTTGTCCCATGCTGCGGCGGCGGCCGTGAGGGCCTGGCTGACAGTGCGCTCGTAGTCGGCGCGCAGTTCGTCGTCGACTACGGCAAGGGCCTGGTCGGTGATGCGGGCGTGGAGGCCGGTGCCGGTGATGGTGAGGTGGATGTCCGGGGTGGTGTCCATGCGGACAGCGTGGCACCGCGGCCCGGGTGATCGGTAGCCGGCGCACTCGGGTGGGTGACCGCCTCGTTGTGCGCCCCCGTGGCGGGCGACCGGTGCATCATGGTCGGGTCCGGACATGCGACCGCCCCGTCTCCAGCAGCCCTGGGGACGGGGCGGTCCGTTGTGTCAGCGGGTGGCGTCGAGGAATGCAGCCCATGCCTCGGTGCCGGTGGTGATGATCGGCGAATCGCTGAACTTGCTGTCGCGGACGCCGACCGAGCTGGTCAGCGGGGCGACCTCGACGCAGTCGCCGCCCTGATTGCCGCTGTAGGTGCTCTTCCGCCATGCACTCGCGGTGGTGTGCTCACTGCTCATAGGTCCCCTGCAATCTGCTCGATCAGCGTGATGGACTCTGCCGCCCGGAGGGCCTGCGTCTGGATCCTGCCATGTCTCTGCGCAATGACCGCAGCCTGCTCAGGATCGGACACCCAGGAGCCGCCAGCCTGACCCTCGATGTACACGAGGTCTCGCCCCTTGTGGGTGCGAATCAGGATCATCGGACCTTCCAACCCGCTGTGTTCGTCGATGTCCATGGGCATCACCTGGATCGTGATGTTGCGCATGTACGCACACTCGACGATCCGCTTCAACTGCTCGCAAAGGATCGGCTTCCCGCCCAAAGGACGACGTAGGGCGGCTTCTTCTATCACGAACCCTAGGACCGGCTGAGGCTTGCGAGTGAGGAGTTCCTGGCGCCCGATGCGGGCCGCGACGAGACGATTGACCTCTTCGTCATCCAGGGGCGGAACGCTCGCGCTGATCGCCGCATGGGCATACGCCTCGGTCTGCAGCAGACCGGGCACGGCCAGAGGGTTGTACGAATACAGGCTGACGACCTTGGTCTCCAGCTCCGCGTACTCGCGGAACTTGCCAGGGAAAAGTGGGCTGGAGAGCGGTTCGATGGCCGCGATCAGAGCACCGTTGGCCTGCAGGAGTTCATCGAGCATCCGGATGGCGTCCGGGTTGGGTACGCGGACGCCACGTTCCCACGAGTTGACAGTGTGGGGTGAGTTGCCTACGGCGTCGCCGACTTGCGAGACGGCCATGCCGAGCTGCTCGCGGAGATAGCGCAGTTGGGTACCGAAGATCTGCGTGGCAGGGTTCGCTTGTCCGTCCACTTGCATGAGCCTCCCGTGTATGGGCGTGTATGCGCGGGGCGTCGTTCTGTACGGGCTTGTACGCGACCCGCACGACCGGACGATCACGTGTACAGGCGGTGTACAGGCGTCGCTACTGGTCACGGTAGACGCTGCGCGGCAGGCTCATGGGCATGACAGCAGATCGGCACTCGATCGCGGCACCCCCGACCGGGCGACCGGAGTGGGTCCCCCGCGAGTACTCGCAACTCGTGCGCATCGGGGAGCACTTCGACGTCGTCCGTATCGCTGGCCTGCGCGGCCTGGACGTGGCGAACGCAGTGCGCGCCGTCGCGGGCGGGACTCCGGGAGCGATCGTGCACGAGCTGTACGGTCGGGAGTGGGTGCACATCTTGGTGCCGCCCGGCACTACCGCCAGCCTCCGGTGGCCGCCCGGGATCCAGGCTCTGGGGTCGGACGCGTCCCGCGAGCGGTGCATCGAGATACCGGCGCTGGACGACGACTCGTGCCTGCTGGCCTGGCACTCGCGCCCGACCGAGTCGACCCCGCTGGTCGACACCGCGCTGTGCCACACGGTCCTGGTCTACGAGTTGGCGGACGTGCTCGATCCGTCGGACTGGACCGACCGCCCGGATCCTCGCGGCTGACGAGCCGCCCCCCGGCCGCTGCGGCTCGGTACCGCTCGCGGCCTCCGGCCCGGCCCGCGCACCCCACCGCGCCGCCGGGCCGGCCACCCCGTCGCCCGACCGTTCGCGGGCGACTCGGCCCGGCGGTGATTCCACGCCGCCGGGCCCCACCCACCCTCGCCCGGCCGCAGGTACCCCCGACGGCGGCCGGGCGAGGACCACCACTCACACCCAACCCTGGAGAGGTCATGTCCAGCTCGGCCCCCTGGTCCGTCGGCGACAACCTGTGGCGCAAGGTCGCCGACGGCAACCACCACTACGGCACCGTCACCCGCGTGTGGCAGGACACCGGCGACCGGTGGATGGTCGAGTACACCCGCGGCTGGTCGCCGGAGAAGCGGGAGACGCTCATCGCGCCCGCCGACGAGATGTACGTCGGCAGCACGGCGCTCTCGCGGCCGGTGTGACCTACCCGAGCCGGACCCGCCACCGGTCCGCCGGCAGCAGCAACTCGTCGACCGCCGCGGGCCGTCCGTCCCGCGCGTACCTGACCACCCGCACCACCTGGAGGATGGACCCGATGGCCACCCCGAGCATCCCCGCCTCACCCGGTGCGGCGGCACGCGCAACCGTCTCGGCGTGCACATGCTGCCCGGGCGCCGGTCGGAGGCGGACGCTGTACCGGACGAGCGCGTGCGAGGTTCGGCCGTCGGGATCCAGGAGTTCGGTCTGCTCGCGCTCGACCCGGGCTCCGACGGAGACGTCGAGCAGGACGGCGATGTCGGCCGGTGCGGCGGCGCGTTCGAGTCGGCGGTCTCCCGTCCCGTGGGGCCAGGGTGCCGCAGCGTCGATGAGGATCCGCACAGCCGGAGGATGCGCCACGGTGAGGCGGTGGCGCTCCGATCCCTCGACAAGTCCCTCCGCACGGAGGACACGGAACGCCCGCTGGGCGGCGCCCAGGCTGACGCCGTACTGCTGGACGATCTGCGTGCGGGAGGGGACGGGAGTGCCGGGTACGAGTTCGCCGGAGACGATACGTCGGCGAAGGGCCGCAGCGACTCGTCGGTAGGACGCATCGGCTGGCACGGGTGCAGTCTGCGGCTCGGATCATTTCTGGTCCGGTACAGATCATTCGAAAGACATTTTCGAACAAACATCCGATACCCTCTTAGCTCTATCGGGTGAAGCGGCGAAACGATCTTCCAATCGCGCAATCCGCAGGCTAGGACGGACGGACACCCAAAGACGCGTCGGGGGTTCGGTTCATCGATTTGGCGCCGATGTCGGGCCCCCGGCGCTCGGCCTGCTCCTGTGTGCTCTCAAGTGCTCCTGGCTGCAAGTGGGAGAACTATGGGAGATGATCTTGTGCAATCCACAGCAGTTCACAGCACACAGCAGCACACCAGAGCAGTCACCAGGTACGACAAAGAGGCGGCTGATCTGCGGGAATCCGCAGGTCAGCCGCCTCTTATGGGCTCTGAGCTGTGCTGTCTAACCGGTGGGCACAGACAGACTCGAACTGTCGACCCCTGCTTTGTAAGAGCAGTGCTCTAACCAACTGAGCTATGCGCCCGGATGCGAGAGGACAGCCTACCGAATCCGTGGGGGTGGTTCGTGCCGTTGGGGCGTGGGGCCGGTCACCTCTGCGTGAGGTCGGGGGTGGTGGGCATGCGGCGGAACCAGGGGAGGCGGGTCAATGGGGTGTCGACGGTGATCTCGGTGGGGCCGTGGTGGGTGGTGCCGTCGTCGGCCTGCCAGGTGCCCGGGGGGATGGTGACCTTGCGGGAGTGGGCGCCCTTGGTGGTCACGGGGGCGACCAGGATCGTGTCGCCGAGCAGGAACTGGTCGGTGACGGCGGCGTAGCCCCGGCCCGGGAAGGCGTAGTCGAGGGGGCGCTGGATCGGCTCGCCGGTGTGTGCCGCGGCGCGGGCCAGGGTCAGGATCTCCGGGCCCAGCTCGGTGTGCAGGCGGGCGGCGGCCCGGCACGCGTCGAGGTGCTCCGCGTCCAGCACCCGCCACGGTGCCGCGGAGAATTGCATCATCGGGAAGAGCGCGGCGGTCTGCGCGTATCGGACGAACAGCTCGGGGTCGAAGCCTTCGCCGTCCGGGCCCGGGACGAAGCGGAACTCGCCGCCGCCAATCATGTCCGGGCAGGTGAACGCGTGGCCCGTGATCGACTGGGCGAGGGCGTTCGGGACCAGGCTCTCCAGCCCGAATCGTCCTTCCCACAGGTGGTACTTGTCCTGTTGGCGCTGGGCCAGCGGCAACCCGGCCGCCCGCCACGAATCGCGGAACTCGTTCAGCGGCCACTGCGCGCCGAATCGGTTCCACGCGTGCGTGTACGCCTCCGGGTCGGCCACACCGAGCGCCCGCCAGAACGGCGCGTCGCCCCCGTCGAACTTGAACCCGTCGATGCCGACCGACTCCTGAAGCTCCGTCAACTGCGCCCGCAGCCAGCCGGTCGCGTTCGGATCGAGCAGGTCCAACCCCGCGCTGTAGCCGTTCCACCACGCGTGCACGCCGAAGTACCCGTCCGGGCGGCGGATCAACAGCCCCTGATCGTTGAGTTGCCGGCAGGTCGGCGAGTCCGGGGTCACGTACGGCACCAGCCACAACATCACCCGGAAGCCGAGTTCGTGCAGCCGCGCGACCATGCCGGCCGGGTCCGGGAAGCGCCCCGGGTGGAAGGTCCAGGTCCCGTAGTCCTCGCTCCACCGGTCGTCGATCATCAGCACGCCGGGCGGAAATCCGTGCCGCAGCAGGTCTTCCGCGTAGGCGAGCACCTTGTCCTGGGTGGGCTCGAAGACCGTCTCGATCCACAGGTTGTACTGCGGCGCGGTAAACAACAACGGGTCCGGCAGCCCACCGGTGGCCGGGTAGTGACGCTGCATCACCTCCAGGTACGCGTCCCGCAACGTGCCCCCTGCGGCCACACCCGTATCGACGACCACATCCGCGTCCGCAGCCCCGAAGCCCTCACCGGCCTCCGCGGCCCCCGACCTCCCGGGGACCTCGATCACCGGCCGTCCCTCCCGGATCCGAAACGTGAACGGCCGTGTGCAGTGCACCCATCGGCCGTGGTCGGAAAGCAGCACCGGCATGCCCTGATTGGCCTTCACATCCCGCAGGTCGATCTCGTACCCGTCGGTGAACGGCATCCGGCGGCCGTCGGCGCTCGCTCCGCCCCACCAGCGTTCGCCGACGCGCGGCTCCAGCGCGAGCACGCCGTCCTCGATCGACCCACGATTCGCCATGACGCTCTGCTCTCCCACGTTCACCGATTCCCTCCGCGCGCCCACCAACCGGTGGCGGTGGGCCCCCCGTTCGGCCCACCGCCACCCCGACACCACCCGGCCGGGTAAGAACAATCACCGGCCGGGCGCCACGCACCACCTGCCACCTGCCACCTGCCACCTGCCGAGCAGGCGTCACTTCATGCTGAAACCCTGCTCCTTGCCGAACGAGACGATCCGCTCCTGCCAGCCGGCCAGCGCTCCCGGCAGGTCGCCACCGGGCCGATACGCCTGGCCGATGGTGTCCTTGAAGATGCTGTTCGCGTACACCTGGAAGGGCAGGTACTGCCACTCCGGCCGCACCGCGCCGGACATCTGCGCGAACACCTCGTTCGGCTTCGTACCCGGGAAGTACGGGAGGTCCGCGCCGCGGAAGCCCGGGTCGTCGAGCAGTTGTCGGGTAGCCGGGAACAGGCCGACATCGGTGTTCAGCGACTTGACCGCCTCGGGGTCGGAGTTCAACCACGTGGCGAAGGCAACCGAAGCCGCCTTGTTCTTGGCCTGCTTCGTCACCGCGACCGAGGAACCGCCGTTCTCCGCGCTGCCCGGCGCACCGTCACCGGTCGGCATCGGCGCAACGGCCCACTGACCGGCGCCCTGCGGGATGTTCTTCTGCAACACCGCGGGCGCCCACGCACCGGCCAGCCACAGCGCGTACTTGCCGGCCCCCATCGACTTCCACCACTCCTCGTTCCAACTCGGCGTGGATTCCACCGTCTTGTCCGCCAGCATCGGGCCCCACGTGGCCGCCCACTTCGCCGTGCCCGGGTCCTCCTTGAGCTTGACCGCGGCCGAGGTCTCGCCGGAGACCTGGTACGGCTTGCCGCCCTGCTGCCAGATCAGGCTGTTCGCCTGGCCCGCGTCGCCCGGGTCGAGGTAGGTGACGAAGTTCCCCGGGTCGGCCGCCTTGACCTTCTTGCCCAGTTCGGCCACCTCGGCCCAGGTCTTCGGCGGCGTCGCGCCGAGCTTGTCCAGAATGTCCTTGCGGTAGAACATCGCCATCGGGCCGGTGTCCTGCGGGACGCCGTAGATCCCGCCGGCCACGTTGACCTGCGACCAGGCGGACGCGGCGAACTTGTCCCGAAGCGACGCGGCGCCGAAGTCGGCGAGGTTGACCAATTGCTTGGTGATCGCGAACTGCGGCAGCGCGAAGTATTCGATCTGCGCCACGTCCGGGGCACCGTTGCCGGCCTTGAGCGCTGCCTGCAACTTCGTGTACTGGTCGGCCGATTGGCCCACGTTGACCAACTTGACGTGCACCTTCGGGTACTTCTTCTCGAAGAGTGCCACGGTCCTGTCGATGTTGGGCACCCAGCTCCAGAAGGTGATCTCGGCGGGCTGGTCGAGAGCCCCCGCGACCGCCGCCGGGTCGGCCTGCTTGCCGCCCTTGCCGCCCTTGTCGTCCTCGGACTTGCCGTCCGACCCGCACGCGGCGAGCGACAGGGCGAGCGCGGCGACGGTGACCGCTGCGGTCATCGAGGTCGACCCACGCAGGCCGCGGCGACCGGCGATCGACGGTTTTGCATTCATGTGTGCCCACTCCAAAGGGAATTCGCGAACTCGGGGACGTGCGAAGAAAGGAGGCATGCGAAATACAAAGGAAAGAAAAGAAGCCCTACCAAGCGCCCGACCGGGCCACCGGGCCGCCCGGCCACGTGGCCGCCAGGCCGCCCGGCCGCCCGGCCGCCCGGCCCCAGCCGCCAGGCCCGCACCTACTGCTTGACCCCACCCGCCGAAAGCCCGGACTGCCAGAACCGCTGCAGGAACAGGAACGCCACGATCAACGGCACGATCGCCAGCAGGCTGCCGGTCAGCAGGATCGGATAGATCGACGTACTGCCCGCCACGCTGCCGCCGTTGGCCTGCCCGTTCCACCGGTTGAGGCCGACCGTCAGCGGGAACCAGTTCGGGTCGTTGAGCACGATCAACGGCAGGAAGTAGTTGTTCCAGGTCGCCACGAGCGCGAACAGCAACACCGTCACGAAGCCCGGCGCGAGCAACCGCAGCGAGATGGTGAAGAAGATCCGCAACTCGCCCGCGCCGTCCATCCGGGCCGCCTCCAACATCGCGTCCGGCACCGCGTCCGCCGCGTACACCCGCATCAGGTACAGCCCGAACGGGCTGGCCAGGGACGGCAGGATGACCGCCCACGGGGTGTTCACGATGCCAACGTCGCTGAACAGCAGATACGTCGGCACCGCCAGCGCCGTACCCGGGATCGAAATCGCGCCCAGCACCAGCGCGAACATCAGCCTGCGTCCGGCGAATTCGAACTTGGCCAGCGCATACCCGCCGAGTGTGGCGATCATCGCCGCGCCACCCGCACCGACCACCGAGTACAGCAGGTTGTTCGCGAACCAGCGCAGATAGATGCCGTCTTCGTAGGTGAGGACGTCGTGGATGTTGTCGAAGAGGTTGAAGTCGTCGGCGAACCACAACCCACGCGACGACAACAGCCCCTCGTTGGACTTGGTCGCGCCGAACATCAGCCAGACCAGCGGCAGGAGCGTATAGCCGAGCATCAGCGCCATCGCGACGGTCAGCGCGGTGCTCTTGCGATTGCGTCGATCGCCGCGCCCACCCCGTCCACCACGTCCACCACGCCCGCCGCTCCCGCGATCCGGCCGCCGTCCCCGAGGACGAAGGAACCGATTGCGCGCGTCGCCGGCCGCACTCGGACGATCCGGCAGAGTCGAGGTACTCACTGCATGCGCTCCCGTCGGGCGGTGGCCAGTTGCACCAGGTACGCGACGAACACGGTCACCACACCGAGCACCACCGCGATGGCGGCCGAGTAGTTGAACTGGCGTCCGCTGAACGCGAGGTTGTAGGCGTACAGGTTCGGGGTGTAGTTGGTCGGGACCGACGCCGGGGCGAGCGCGGACAGGATGCTCGGCTCGTTGAACAGTTGGAAGCTGCCGATCACCGAGAACGTGGTGGCGAGCAGCAACGCCGGTTTCAGCGCCGGGAGTTTGATGCTCCACGCGGTCCGAAACGCACCCGCGCCATCCATCTCGGCCGCCTCGTACAGCTCTTCGGGAATCGCCCGCAGTGCCGCGTAGAGGATCATCATGTTGTAGCCCACGTAGGACCAGGTCACCACGTTGCCGATGGACGCGAGCATCCAGTCCGGGCCCAGCAGATTCGGCAGTTCGGTACCGAACAGGTCGCCCAACTCGGCGGACAGACCGAACCGGTTGCCGTACATGTAGCCCCACATCAGCGCCGCGACCACACCGGGCACCGCGTACGGCACGAAGATGCCCACCCGGAACAGGCTCGCACCACGCAACCGACCGCTGTCGATGGCCAACGCGGCGAGCAGCGACAGGGCCAACATCAGCGGTACCTGGATCGCGAAGAACAGCGCGACCCGGGCCAGTCCGGCGGAGAACAGGTGGTCGCTCAGCGCCTTCGAGTAGTTGTCGAAGCCGACGAAGACCGTGCCCCCGATCATCCGGTCCTCGTACAGGCTGAGCCGGAACGCGTAGGCGAGCGGTGCGGCGACGCCGATGACGAAGACCACCAGGAACGGGAAGAAGAAGGCGTGGCCGGTGAGGTTGCGCCGCAGGGCGCCGCGCTTCACCACGTGCCCCGGCAGCGGCACGGGACCGGGTCGACTCTCACGGAAGGTCCTCCGGGACGCTCGCGGGATTTCGGGAACAGTGGTCACGGGATTTCGGGAACGACGATCACTGGGGTTGGGAAAAGGCGACGGTCGCGGGGTTCGGGAACGACAGTCGCGGGATTCGGGAACGACGATCGCGGGGGCAGTCACCCCCGACGAATGTTTGCGCCAACATCGCGGCGCGTTTCGAGAGTGTTCCGTCAGCCTGACGACCTGTCAATAGCCATCTCTGCGGGAAGTTTCCCGCGCAAATATGGCTTTTGGCGCTTCCGTGAAGTCGATCGCGACGCGCTGTTGACCGGGAATCGTGTTTGCGCGAACATGAGCGCACCCGCCGCCCGGCACGGATGGCGTGAGTGTGCGGACGGCCCGAGCGTGCGGACGGCGTGAGTGAAAGGATCGGGGCATGGCGAAGGACGGAGAGGTGGCGAAGCCGGAATCGGGCGGGTCGTTCGAAGCACGGACCCGGCCGCCGTCCATGGCCGATGTCGCCGCGATGGCAGGGGTCTCCAGCCAGACCGTCTCGCGCGTCGCCAACCACCGCAGCAACGTGGACGAGGCGACCCGCGAGCGGGTGCTCGCCGCGATGCAGATGCTCGGCTATCGGCCGAACACGGCCGCACGGGCCCTGGCCACCGGCAAGTTCCGGATGCTCGGCGTGATCAGCTTCGGCCTGAACGCGTACGGCAACGCCCGCACCCTGGAGGCCATCGTCGCCGCCGCGCAGGACGCGGACTACTCGGTCAACGTGGTGAGCGTGCGGGCACAGACCGAAAGCGCCGTACGCGACGCCTTCGATCGACTCACCGTGCAGGCCGTGGACGGCATCATCCTGATCGAGGCACAGATCCTGGACACCCCCGCGCTACGACTGCCCTCCGGCCTGCCGGTGGTGGTGGTCGACGGCGAGGAGAGTCGGCGGCATCCCGGCGTGGACACCAACCAGGCCGAGGGCGCCCGACTGGCCACCACTCACCTGCTCGAACTCGGCCACCGCACTGTGTGGCACGTCTGCGGGCCCCAGGACTCCTACGCCGCCCGGCGGCGCGCCGAATCCTGGCATCGCACGCTCAAGGCGGCCGGTGCGCCCGTCCCGCCGCTGCTGTACGGCGATTGGAGCGCCGCCAGCGGCTACGCGGCCGGCCTCGAACTGGCCGCGAATCCGGAGGTGTCCGCGATCTTCGCGGGCAACGACCAGATGGCACTGGGCGTGGTGCGCGCACTGCACGAGGCGGGTCGCCGGGTCCCGGACGAGGTCAGCGTGGTCGGCTTCGACGATCTCGCCGAATCGGCCTGGTTCCTGCCCTCGCTCACCACCATCCACCAGGACTTCGAGGAGGTCGGCCGGCAGTGCGTGGCGCTGCTGTTCGACCAGTTCCGCACCGGTCACGCCACCGTCCACGGAGCCACGCCGGTCGCCCCGACCCTGATCGTCCGGGACAGCACCTCGGCACCCGGCGCACCCTGACGATCCGTCACCACGGCCCCGGTCCGCACCCGCACCGCGCACGGCCACGCGCGCACGCCGCTCGCCCGCGATGCGGGAGTCCGCCCGCGCGCCGTACGGCCGATTCCTGCCTGCCCACTCCGCACCACCGAAGCCCGGTGCCTCCGGCACGAGTTCGCCCCGCGCACCCCTCGTCCTCAGCACCCCCGAAGTGACCCCGAAGGAGAAGTGGCGCCGCACCGAACGACCTTCGGCTCCGGCGCGCGCCACAACGCACCGATGAACGACACCACACACCGCCCCGCCGGTCGAATGGCCGCACTGCGCGCCCGCCTCGGCGGCATCGGCTTCGGCGCCGACTACAACCCGGACCAGTGGCCCGAGGCAACGCGCGCCGAGGACCTGGCGCTGATGGCCCGGGCCGGGGTCACCGTGGTCAACCTCGCGATCTTCGCCTGGGCCCGGGTCGAACCGGCCCGCGATGCCTACGACTTCGGCTACTTCGACCGGGTGATGGACGACCTGGCCGCACACGGGATCACCGCCGACCTGGCCACGATGACCGCCGCGCCGCCGCCGTGGCTGGTCACCGAGCATCCCGAGGTGCTGCCGACGACCGCGAATGGCACGGTCCTGTCCCCCGGCGGCCGGCAACACTTCTGCCCGTCCTCGCCGGTCTTCCGCGACCGCGCCGCGCGCCTGGTCGAGGCGGTCGCCACGCACTACCGGGACCACCCGGCGCTCGGGCTGTGGCATGTCGGCAACGAATACGGGTGCCATGTCGCGGAATGCTTCTGCGACGTGTCGGCGGCCGACTTCCGGCGCTGGCTGAGCGAGCGCTACAAGAGCGTGGACGCCCTCAACGAGGCGTGGTCCACCGACTTCTGGTCGCAACGCTACGCGTCCTTCGACCAGGTGTTGCCGCCGCGCACGGCGCCGACCTACCCGAACCCCTCCCAGCAGCTCGACTTCAAGCGATTCGGCAACGACGCGCTGCTCGCGTGCTTCACCGCCGAGACCGCGATCCTGCGCCGGATCACTCCCGACGTGCCGGTCACCACGAACTTCCTGGCCGGGCTCAAGAGCGTGGACATGTACGACTGGGCGCCGGCCATGGACGTCCTGTCCCTGGACAGCTACCCCGACCCGAACTGGGCACAGGCTCACATCGGTGCTGCGATGAGCTACGACGTGATCCGCTGCGCGGGCAACGGCGAACCGTGGCTGCTCACCGAACAGGCGCCGTCCGCGGTCAACTGGCGGGCTCGCAACGCCGCCAAATCACCCGGCCGGATGCGGTTGTGGAGCTGGCAGGCGGTTGCCCAGGGGGCCGACGCGATCATGTACTTCCAGTGGCGGCAATCCCGGGGTGGGGCCGAGAAGTTCCACTCCGGGATGGTGCCGCACGCCGGACCGGAGACCCGGGTGTTCCGGGAAGTGGTGGACCTGGGCGTCGAATTGGCCCGAGTCCCGGAGCTGGTCGGCACCCGGATCCGCAATCGGGTCGCGCTGCTCACCGACTGGCACAGCTGGTGGGCCCTCGAACTCGACTCGCATCCCTCCGACGCCGTCCGGCACCTGGATCGCGCACTCGACCACTACGCACCCCTGTTCGACCTGGGCGTCGGGGTGGACGTGGTGCATCCGGGGGCCGACCTGTCCGACTACCGCCTGGTGATCGTGCCGAGCCTCTACCTGCTGTCCGCCGAACACGGCGACAAGCTCTCCCGCTTCGTCGCCGACGGCGGGTCGCTGGTCGTGTCGTTCTTCAGCGGCATCGTCGACGACTGCGACCGAGTGCATCTGGGCGGATATCCCGGTCCCCTGCGGGAGACACTGGGCGTGTCGGTGCAGGAGTTCTGGCCCGCGGACGCCGGAACGCAGTTCCCGGTACGGGGAGTTGCCGAATCGGGCGACGCACCGCCGTCGGGCACCGGGGACCTGTGGCGCGAGGACGTCACGCTCAAGGGCGCGCGGGTCGAATTGGAGTTCGCCGGCGCCGACTGGGCGGGCCGCCCCGCCGCGACCGTACACAACCACGGCGCGGGCATCGCACGCTACATCGCGACCCGCCCGGACGCCGCGACCATGCGCGGCCTGATCGCCCGAGCCTGCGCCGACGCGGGCGTCGAACCGGTACTGCCGGTGCTCCCACGCGGCGTCCAGGCCACCATCCGGGCCGGCGACGGGTACGACGTACTGGTCGTGCTCAACCACACGGACGCGGCCCACGAGATCGATCTCCCGACCGCTCGCCGGGACTTGCTCACCAACGACCGCGCGATCACCCGCCGAATCACCCTGGCACCCCAAGACGTGGCAGTCCTCGGCTCCCTCCCGACCGAACCCGAGTAACCGCCACCCCAAACCGCACCACCAACGCACCACCAACTCACCAACTCACCAACGTCAAAATCCGCGCCACCGGCGCCACCGGCACCCCTGCACATCCCTCACCCTCAACCGGAGCAGGTACCGATGCAACGCACCAGGCACCGACTTCTCACCCGCCGCCCCCCGACCCCGAAGGCCCCCGGCCTCCCCCGCGCCGGCCACCGACTCCTCACCCGTTCCGCCCTCGCCCTCACCGCCCTCACCGCCGGCCTCCTGATCGCCCCACAAGCCGGCGCCACCGCACCCACCACGCCCGCACCCACGCAGGCAGCCACCCTCGCCGCCTCCTGGACAGCCCCCCTGTCCACGAGCGGCCGCTGGATAGTCGACGCGAACGGCCAACGATTCAAGCTGCGTTCGGCCAACTGGGCCGGTGCCCAGGGCACCTGGAACGGCTCCGGCGACATCGCCAACGCCACCAACCACCACAGCGGAGAGAATGCCAACGGCATGCCGCTGGGCCTCGATCGGGCAAGCCTGCCGACGATCCTGGCGGGCTTCCACGCCGTCGGGATCAACAGCATCCGGCTGCCCTTCTCGAACGAAATGGTGCACACGACCACGACCGTCCCCGACGCGGCCGTCGCCGCCAATCCGCAACTGCGCGGCAAGACCCCACTCCAGGTGTTCGACGCGGTGGTCGCCGCGTTGACCGCCGACGGCTTCGCGGTGGTGCTGAACAACCACACCGGCACCACCCGTTGGTGCTGCGGCCTGGACGGCAACGAACGCTGGAACACGACGCGCAGCACCGCCGACTGGGTGACCGACTGGGTCACCATGGCGAACCGCTACAAGAGCAACAAGCGCGTGGTCGGCGCCGATCTGTACAACGAGGTCCGGCGCAACATCACCGACGACCCCAACTGGGGCTGGGGCAACGACAAGGACTGGCAGGCCGCGTCGCTGGAGGCGGGCAACCGGATCCTGACCGAGGCCAACCCGGACCTGCTGATCATCGTCGAAGGCATCAACTGGACCGGCATCCCGGTCGACGGCCTGCCCCACGGCCGCCCCACGCTGACTCCGGTCCGCACCCTGTCGCACACCCTGGTCGACCCGAACAAGCTGGTCTACTCGGCACACTTCTACGGGTACACCGGCCCCAACCACAGCGGCGCGTACGGCACGGGCGAAACCCACGACGCCCGCTACCAGGACCTGACGCGTGATCAACTGTTCGCCGAGATCGACCGATCGGCGCAGTACGTGACCACCGACGGGCAGCACCACACCGCTCCGGTGTGGATCAGCGAATTCGGCACCGGCGCGGAGGAGACCGATCCGGCCGCCCGTGCCTGGTTCACCAACTTCACCGACTACCTGGTGGCCCGCGACCTCGACTTCGCCTACTGGCCGCTGGTCGGCTGGAAGGGCAACGGCCAGGGCGACTCGTGGGCCCTGCTCCGCTTCGACCCGTCCGGCACCCGCAGCGGCATCGCGGACGACCCGAACGACTGGCGCGCCGCCGCCTGGACCAAGCTGACCGGCGCCGCCGGCCGTACCGGTGCGATCCCCGGATCCGCGCGCTGGAACATGCTCAACCTGGACAGCGCCGACGCCCAACCCTCGCTGCGGATGCGGACCCGACCGGACTGGGACTCCGGTGCCCGCAAGGGCGTCTGCCCCGACGGCGAGCGCATCATCGGCCTGTCGCACACCGGAAACCGCGGCCTGTGCACCACCGCCGGCGGCCCCGACCTGTCCCCGATCGGCGCGCCCTACACGGTGGTTCGCGACCAGTCCTACGTGCAGAACGACTGGGCCGCGGGCTACACCAAGCTCGAATGCCCCGCCGGCCGAATGATCACCGGCTACAGCGTGCGCGGCGCGGCCGTGTCCGCGATCCTGTGCACCCAACCCACCACGGCGCTCGGCACCCAGGCCCGCACCCTGTGGTTCGACCGAGGCGACAACCGCCCGACCGGCAACCCCGGCGGCGAGTTCGCCTCCGGCTCGTACAAGGGCCAGTGCAACGCCGACGAATACGCGGCCGGCGTCGCCTACACCGGCCGAGTCGGCTCGGCCAAGACCCCCGATGCCCTCCTCTGCAAGCGTTAGACCCGACCGACCCACCACGACCGCGCCGCCCCCACCCCGGGGGCGGCGCAGTCACACCCAGCGCAGTCACACCGACCGCAGTCACACCTGGGCAGGCACCCCCGGCACCGGCATCCGCAGTCCCGGCACCAACCCACCGGCACATCGGCCCAAGCCCCGAACACCCCTAGCGGGTCGGCGGCTGAGTCCCCGTCGGAGCCGCCGGCGGCCGCTCCGTCTGCGGCCTCCCGTAAGGCACCGTGTCGGGAAGACCCAATGTGACGGACTGGTCCTGAAATTCGGCCACCTGCTTCGACGCGGCCCGATTGACCTCCGGATCCACCCAGAGCTGCCACGTGGGCAGCAAAGCGACCTCCATCAGCCGCTCGAGCGGCAGCGGCAGCACATCCGCCGGTACGGCCGCACCGACGACCCCGCGCTCGGCCGTCTCCGTCACCGTGATCTCCACCCCGTCCGTGCGTTGCAGGCGCACCGACCGCGTCCACGGCCCCTGCACACCCGATCCCGGCTGCCCGTTCCCACCGGCCGTCGACTCGCGGCTCCCCATGGACTCCGCGCTGTATCCACCGCCACCCGGCCCGGTGAAGGGTGTACAGGTATCGAACTTGCCGACCTCGGCGCAGGCGGGGACGGAAAGCGAGGTACGCGACGTCACCTGCACCGCAAGCCGGGTCGAAGACTTGACGCCCTTCAGCATCACGCCTGCGGAAGCGCCGATCCGGCTCGTCGAATCGCCCGGTTTCGGGGTGAACGAGAGCCCCTGCGGCTCCACTGTCTTGCCGCCGAGCCATTGCACCTGCAGCAGTACCCGGGCAATCTCCTGAGCCGAGACCGGTTCCTTCCCGCCCGGCGTGGAGGGCTCCGCAACCGGCCGGGGACTCGTACTCGGCGAGGTCGAGTCGCCGCCCACCGCCGCCGGCCCCGAAGCCACCCGGCTCTTCGGCTCCCCCTCGCTCCCGCCCGCCACCACCAGGCCGGTGCCCGCCACGGCCAATACCGCCACGACGGAGGCGCCCATCCGAATCCGCCGGGCCCGCCGCATCCGCCGGCCCCGGGTGATTCCCCCCGCGACCAACCCGGCGGGGAGTACCAACTCCGACGCCGCCGTCCGCATCGCGGCCGCCAGTTCCTGCTCCTCGGTCCTCGGGGATCCCATCGGCCTGCTGTCTCCTAGACGTCTGTTCGACCACGTGTCGTGCCCCCACCCGCAGGTCGTGCCGGCAGGCGTCCCGGGCCAATCGCGCATGGACCTGCCCGGTCGTTCCCACCAGGCACGAAACTCGACCCGACCGGCGTCCCCCCGACCCCGACCGACGTCGCGCGTGTACCCACTAGATAGAACGCGCCGAACCCCCCGGGCCGTCACGCGAATACGCCCGGAACATCAAGTAGGGCTCATATTCTGGCGTTCGCACGAGGAAACCGCGCCGGCGGCTCCGGACCGATGATCGCGCGGCACGTGGGGAGTCCCCCTTCCGAGCCCTCACCCACTCCCGCCCCGGCACCCGCGCTCCCAGAAGCCCCCGAAGCCCCCTCGAAGCCCCGAAGCCCGAAGCCCCGCTCCGAAACCCTCGCTCAACCCCGAAGCATCGCCCGCACCCACGTACGTACGCACGAGAAGGTGGCCCGATGACCGACCCGGCAACCAGCCTGCACGAGCTCCTGAAGTCCCACGTCGACTCCGGACCCCTGCCGGGAGCAGTGGCCCTGGTGGCACGCCACAACCGGGTCGCGGTCCAGGCGGTCGGCTCACTCGACGCCGCCGGCACCACCCCGATGACCCGGGACACCATCTTTCGCATCGCGTCGCTCACCAAGCCCATCATCGCCGCCGCGGTGATGCTGCTGGTCGAGGACGGCCGCTTCGCGCTCGGCGATCCCGTCGGCCGGTGGCTGCCCGAGTTGGCCGCACCGTACGCGGTGCGTTCGCCGACCGGCCCGATCGAGGACGTGGTCCCGGTCACCCGACCGATCACCGTGTTCGACCTGCTCACCTTCCGCGCCGGGTACGGCTTCCCGTCCGACTTCTCACTGCCGGCGGTGGGCCCGCTGTTCACCGAGCTGACCCAGGGACCCCCGCAGCCGCAACTGGTCCCGGCCCCCGACAAATGGCTGGCCCGGCTGGCCCGGATCCCGCTCCTGTACCAGCCGGGCGAGGCGTGGCTGTACAACACCTGCTCGGACATCCTCGGTGTGCTGATCGCCCGGGTCAGCGGCCGCTCGTTGCCCGACTTCCTGGCCGATCGGCTGTTCGAGCCGCTCGGCATGGTGGACACCGGTTTCGCCGTTCCGCGCGGCCGGCTCGACCGGTTCGCGTACTGCTACCGCGGCACCTCGACCGGCGGCCTCGATCTGGTCGACCCGCCCGCCGGCCAGTGGAGCAGCCCGCCCGCGTTCCCCTCCGGTGCCGGCGGCCTGGTGTCCACCGTCGACGACTGCCACGCCTTCGCCCGACTGCTGCTCGGCGAGGGCACCGTCGACGGCCGGCAGGTGTTGACCCCCGCGTCGGTGCGCCGGATGACCACCGACCACCTGACCGCACCCCAGCGGGACGCGGCCCACCTCTTCCTGGAGGGCCAGGGCTGGGGCTTCGGTGGCTCGGTCGACGTCGCGGCCGTCGATCCCTGGAACGTCCCCGGCCGCTACGGCTGGGTGGGCGGCACCGGCACGGCGGCGCACATCGTCCCGTCCACCGGCACCGCCACCATCCTGCTCACCCAGTTCGAGATGTCCGGCCCCACCCCGCCCACCCTGATGCGCGACTTCTGGCACCTGGCGGCGGGCCTCTGATCCGGCCCGCCCGGAGGTCCCGCACCGCCCACGAGTCCCGCACCGCCCGACAGACCCGCACCACCCACCAGGCCCGCACGTCCCGCACATCCCGAGGCCCCCGAAGCACCCACCAGGAAAGCCACAACCACGAGCCCCACCCCACCCAGGAATCCCACCCCGCCGAAACGCGTTGCGCCCCGACATGACGACACCGCTCGGCCCGAACACGCCGGATTCCGCGACACCGCTCCACCCGGGCGCCCCGGAGGCCGGAAAGCCCCTGCGCTACACCGCCTTCTCCACCGACCCCGCCGGCGGCAACCCCGCCGGCGTCGTCCTGGCCGCCGACGGCCTCGGCGATCCGGCGATGCTCGCGATCGCCGCCGAACTGGGCTACTCCGAAACCGCGTTCCTCACCCGACCCACCGTCGGCGACGACCCCGCAGCGGCCCGCACCTTCGACGTGCGCTACTTCAGCCCCCTGGCCGAGGTCTCCTTCTGCGGCCACGCCACCGTCGCGGCGGCGGTCGCGGTCGCCGAGCGGATCGGCCCCGGCGAACTCGTCTTCGCCACCCGGGCCGGCCTGGTCCCGGTCGACGTGATCGCCGCCGCCGACGGCGTGCTGCGCGCCACGCTGACCAGCGTCGAGCCGCATCACCGGGCCGCCCCGGCCGCCGACGTCACCCGGGCGCTGGCCCTGCTCGGCTGGGCCGCCGCCGACCTCGACCCGGCCATCCCGCCGGGCTACGCCTACGCCGGTGCCCACCATCTGATCCTGGCCGCCGGCACCCGGGCCCGGCTGGCCGAGTTGCGCTACGACTTCGACGGTCTGGCCGAGTTCATGCGCGCCCGCGACCTGACCACCCTGCAACTGGTGTGGCGCGAGTCCGCGACCACCTTCCACGTCCGCGACCCGTTCCCGATCGGCGGCGTCGTCGAGGACCCGGCCACCGGCGCGGCGGCCGCCGCCCTCGGCCACTACCTGCGGGCCCTGGACCTGGTCCGCCCGCCCGCCACGCTCACCCTGCATCAGGGCGACGACCTGGGCCGCCCCGGCCTGCTGACCGTCGACCTGCGGGCCGACGACCCGAGGGTGCGGGTCTCCGGCGTGGCCGTACCGATCCCGGATCCGCTCGGCTGAGCAAGAGCGAGCCGGGCGGACCCGCGTCGGGCGGCCCCCGAGCCGCGTTCGGGGACCGCCCGGTTCGGGTCCGCCCTGCGGCCCCGAACCGCGTTCGCCAATTTGTGACAGCACTGGTCCAGACCATTGCTCGCCCCCGAACAGCCCTCCTAACGTGGCAGAGCGCCCCCCGGTAAACGAAGGCACGCGACGCGCGCAGGTCGCATCGACACGGTCCGCACCCGGACCGTGTGGCTCCACGTTCGGATGCGGATTCGATGTCCCATCGGCTCGACCGTGCCGCCCGCGGCATCCGGACGAGCCGGTTCGAGTCCGTGCCCGAACGGGTCGGCCAGTCCCGGCACGACTTCGTTCACGAGGAGAAGTTCCATGCGCAAGAGGATCATCCTGTCCGCACTGAGCGCGGCGGCGGTCGCCCTGCCCTTCATGATCGTGCCGTCCTCCGCCTCGGCCCACGGGTTCATCTCCAGCCCGAAGAGCCGCTCCGCGCTGTGCGGTGAGGGCAAGGTCAAGAGGTGCGGCCAGATCCAGTGGGAGCCGCAGAGCGTCGAAGGCCCCAAGGGCTACCCGGCCGGCGGCCCCGCCGACGGGAAGCTGTGTGCCGGCGCGGACGGCCGGTGGGCCCCGCTCGACGACCCGCGGGGCGGCGCCTGGCCGACCACCGCACTCACCTCGGGCGCCTCGTTCAGCTTCACCTGGGAGATCGAGGCCCGGCACTCCACCAGCACGTTCCGCTACTACATCACCAAGCCGAGCTGGAATCCCACCCAGCCGATCAGCCGCGCGCAGATCGAGAGCACGCCGTTCCTGACCGTCCCGTACGGCGGTGCCCTGCCCGCCGCGCACACGGTGCACACCGGCACTCTCCCGGCCGGCCGCACCGGCCAGGCGCTGATCTTCGCCGTCTGGGACGTCGCGGACACCGACAACGCGTTCTACTCGTGCTCCGACGTGAAGTTCTGACCGAACACCGCCCGCCCGGCGGCCGGACGCGACACCCCGCGCCGCCGGGCCCGGCCACGGCGCGCCCCGCACCGTCGGGCCCGGGCCGCCCGCGGCGGGCTCATCCGGGGTACTCGACCACCCGATCACACCAGCGCCGCAACAACGGCGGATCATGGCTCACCGCCAACAACCCCGCCCCCGTCGACGCGCGGTAGCGCTCCACCACCCCCACCAGCGCGGCCGTCGTCGAGGCGTCCAGCATCGAAGTCATCTCGTCGCACACCAGGTACCGCGGCCGCAACACCAACGCCCGAGCCAGACACGCGCGTTGTAGTTGCCCGTCGCTGACCTGATGCGGCCGGCGGGCCAACAGTTCGTCGGTCAACCCGACTTCCGCGGCCAGTTCGGGCACCCGATCGGCCACCTCGACCGATCGCCCACCGGCCCGCAGCGGCTCGGCGATCACCTCGTGCAGCCGCATTCGGGGATCCACCGACACCCTGGGCTGCTGAAACAACACCCCCACCCGGGTCCGCATCGCGCGCGGCGCGGCGAACCGCCACCGCGTGACGAACTCGCCGTCCAACGACACCCGTCCGCCGTACGGCACCTGCAACAGCGCGAGCACCCGCGCCAGGGTGGACTTGCCGCAACCGCTGGGCCCCGACATGCCCACCGCCTCACCGGGCGCGATCAGCAACGACGCGTCCCGCACGATCGGCGCGCGCCGATCGTAGCCGGCGACCACACCATGAGCCCGCAGGCCGAGTTCAACCACGATCGTCTCCCCGGGGATGGTGGCAGGCGAGACCGGCCACGAAGTCCGGCACCCGCACACACGCCTTCGTGGCGAACTCGCAGCGCGCCGCGAACGCACACCCGGCGGGCAACGCGCTCAGCTCCGGCGGCATCCCGGGGATCGGCACGAACTCCCGCTCGGGCAGCGCCGCGAGCAGGCCGCGCGCGTACGGATGCCGGGGCCCGGCCGCGCCGAAGAACACCTCGGCCGAGGTCTCCTCCACGATCCGGCCCGCGTACATCACCGCCACCCGATCCGCGATCCGCTCCGCCGCGACCAGGTCATGGGTGACCAGCAGCACCGCGTGCCCCGCGTCCGCGAGTCGGCGCAGCTCGTCCGCGGTGCGCTCGACCAGCGCCCGATCCAGGCCGGTGGTCGGCTCGTCCGCGATGATCAGCCACGGATCCCCGACCAGGGCCAGCGCGACGGCCGCCCGCTGGGCCAATCCGCCGGACAACTGGTGCGGGTACCGATCCAGGTGGTCGACCGGGTACGCGGCCCGCGCGGCCACCCGTTCCGCGATCCGGCCGACGAGGGCCCGTTCCGGGCACAACAACTCCCGGACCGTCTCCTCCAGTTGGGAACGCACCGTGCGCACCGGGGTCAACCGGGCGGCCGGACTCTGCGGCACCAGCCCGATCCGCCGGCCGCGCACCGTGCGGGCGAGCGTCCGCTCCGGCGCACCGATCAACTGCACCGCCTCGTCACCGCCCCCGCCCAGCACCGCCCGCCCGCCGACCAGCGCGTTCGCCGGCAGCAGGCCGAGCAGCGCCGCCGCCAGCACCGACTTGCCGCAGCCGCTCTCGCCCACCAGGGCCAGACATTCGCCGGCCACCAGCCCGAAGGAGACCTGCTCGACCGCGCACACCTCGGCCGTCGGCAGCCGAAACCGCACCGTCAGCCGATCCACCAGCAGGGATCCGACGTCCATCGACGCCATCGCCGTCACAGCCGCAGCTCCCCCGGCCCACGCGGATCGATCCGCTCCCGCCACGCCCCGGCCAGCCCGGCGATCGCCAGCGTCGGCACCACGATGAACAGGCCGGGCGCGAACGCCGGCCACCAGTGACCGGTGAGCAGCGCCTGCCGGCCGTCCTCGATCATCGTGCCCAGACTGGCCAGATGCGGCGGCATGCCCAGCCCCAGGAAGGACAGCGCCGACTCGTGCCAGATCGCGTGCGGCACCGCGAGCACCGCGGCGAGCGCCGCCTGCGGGGCCACGTTCGGCACGAAGTGACGCATCGTCACCCGCCGCCGGGAGGCCCCGCCGGCGATCGCCGCGTCCACGAACGGCCGGGTCCGCAACGACATCACCTCGGCCCGCACGATGCGCGCCGTGGACAACCAGTGGGTCAGCCCCACCGACACGATCACCGCACCCGGCCCGGGTCGGAACAGCGCGACCAGGATGATCCCGAGCAACAGGTGGGGCACCGAAGCCAGTACGTCCACCAGCCGCGCCAACACCCGGTCGGTCCACCCGCCCAGGGCGCCGGCGGTCGCCCCGACCACCGTCCCGATCACCGTCGACACGACCGCGGCCACCACCCCGACCAGGAGCGACACCCGCATCCCGTACACGCAGCGCAACAGCGTGTCCCGGCCCAGCTCGTCCGTACCCAACGGATGGGCCGGGGACGGCCCGAGCAGCCGATCGTCGAGGTGCACGATGCGCTGATCCAACTCGGCGAAGAGCGGCACGAACACCACCGCGAGCACGATCACGGCCGCCACCGACACCGACGCCCACCACCGCAACCGCGCCGCGCCCGCCGCCGAGACCAGCCTGCGCCGCGCCGGCCCGACCGGCGCGAGGATCGGGTCAGCCATCGAGGGCCACCCTCGGATCGGCCAGCCCGTACAACACGTCCGCGGCCAGATTCCCGATCAGCACCGCCGCCGTGGCCAACACCGTCAGGGCGGTCAGCAGCGGGAAGTCCAGCGCGAGCGCCGCCTGCACGGTCGCCGACGCCACGCCCGGCCAGGAGAACACGGTCTCCACCAGCAGGGCGCCGGTGATCAACTCCGGCACCCGCGACCCGAGCAGGGTCAGGAACGGCAACAGCGCCGAGCGCAGCGCGTGTCGCAGCAGCACGGTTCGCTCCCGCAACCCACGTGCCCGCGCGCCGAGTACGTGCTCCTCGGCGAGCGCCGCGATCAGCGACTGGCGGATGTACAGCACGAACCAAGGCAGTTGGGACACCGCCAGCACCGCGGCCGGCAACACCAGATGTGCACCGACCTGATCCGCCGTCACCACCGAGGCGGAGGTGTCGGTCAGACCGCCGGCCGGCAACAGGTCCAGCCGCAGCGCGAACAACCACACCGCGCCCAAGGCGAGCCAGAACACCGGCGCGGCCTCCAGCGTGTACATCGCGCCGGTCACGCACCGATCGAGCACCCCTCCCCGGCGGCGAGCCGCCAGGATCCCCAGCGCCATCCCGCCCACCAGCGTGAGCACGAACGCCACCGATACCAACAGCACGGTCCAGCCCAGCCGTTCGCCGATCACTTGACCCACCGGCATCCGCAACGACCGGGACGCTCCCAGGTCGCCGGTGAGCGCGTCACCCAGCCAGGACCACCACTGCGCCACGAACGGCCGGTCCGCGCCCAGCCCGGCCCGGATCTGCTCCAGGTTCCGGGCGGAGGCGGTGAAGGCCGCGTCCCCCGCGTACTGCCGCACCGGATCGAACGGCGACGCCGCGCCCAACGCGAAGACCAGGAAGGTGACCGCGAGCAACACCACCGGCGCCGCCGCCAGCCGGCGCGCCACCAGGACGGACAGACCGCGCAGTCGCAGGTTCACGACGTGGTCGCGGACGCCGCCCGGGGCACCCACTTCTCGATGTTCCACCACGGCCCGACCAGGTCGTGCGGGTGCGGCTCGACCTGAGCGCCGACGCCGGTCCAGTCGTTGTCGACCACGTAGACGTGCTTGAGGTAGGTCAGGAAGGTCCAGGCCGGATCCGCCGCCAACGCGCGCTGGAGATCGCCGTAGACCTGCGCCCGCCGGGCCGGATCCCGGGTGGTGCGTCCCTCGGTCAACAGCGCGTCCACGCTCGCGTTGCGATAGTGCCCCGGGTTGTTGAACGCCTGGCCCGCGAGCGAGGAGTGGAACGTCTCGTAGGAGACGAAGTCCGGGTCGTACGGCGCGCCCTGACCCATCAGCAGCGCGTCGGCCCGCATCCGCGGCTCGATCGCGTCCCAGGTCAGGCCCTCCACCGAGATGTCGATGCCGATCCTCTTGGCGTCCGACACGTAGGCCAGCGCGAGGTCCTTGCGCAGCGCGTCACCGGCCGGATACAGCAGCGTGAATCGGGCGGCCCGGCCGTCCTTGACCCGGATGCCGCCGTCGCCCTTGCGCCACCCGGCCTCGTCGAGCAGCCGTTCGGCGGCCGGCGCGTCCACCGCGTGTTCGAGTTCGCGGGCGTACAGCGGACTCGACGGCGCCACCGGACCGAACGCCGGCGCACCGTCCCCGTTCAGGATGCCGCGCACCATCGCGCCGCGGTCCACCGCGAGGTCGAGCGCCTTGCGCACCGCGAGATCGCCGGTCACCGGGTTGCCGCTGGGCAACATCACGCCCCGGTAGTCGGCGGTGTCCACCTTGAGCGTGCTGCGCGTGCGGTCCTTGGCGAAGCGCTCGGCGAGCTTGGGCGGCAGTGCCGCCGCGTCCAGGTCGCCCGCCGCCAGCCGGGTGGCCCGGGTGTTGTCGTCGAGGATGAACGCGAAGGTGACCTGCTTGATCGCGGGCTCGCCGCCCCAGTAATTCGGATTGGCCTTGAGCACGAGCTTCTCGCCCGCCCGCCAGGTGTCCACCGTGTACGGCCCGGAGCCGATCGGCTTCCGGTTGAACTCGGCGGTGGTCAGCGCCGGACCCGTCAGGGTGCCCAGCACGTGCTCCGGCACGATGCCGAGCGTGGTGCGCTGCGGAAAGGGCGCGTACGGGTATTTCAGGGTGAACACCACGGTGCCCGGATCCGGCGCCGCCACCCGATCAAGCGCCGCCAGGTCGCTGCGCACGGTGGTGGGCACCGTCGGGTCCAGGATGGTGCGGTACGTGAAGGCCACATCCGCCGAGGTCAGCGGGCGTCCGTCGGAGAAGCTCAGCCGATCGCGCAGCCGGTAGGTGTAGGTCAGGCCGTCGGCGGAGACCTCCGGCAAGGCGCGGGCGAGCGCCGGCACCAGACCCAGATCCGCGTCGTGCGCGAGCAGCCCGTCGAAGAGTTTGGCGGCGCCGTCCTTGCTGTAGCCCAGGATCGGACTGAGCGAATCGGGTTCCTGGCCGACCCCGATCACGATCGTGTGCGCACCCTTCGCCCCACCGGCCGAGGGCGCCGAGCCCGCGCAACCCGCCGCGGCGAGCGTCGCGCCGACCAGGGTGGCGGCGAGTACACCGCGTCGACGGCCGGAAAAGGGTGGGTAATGCACGATTCGTCCTCGGTCGTTCGTGATGGTTGTGCGCAGTGCCATGTGATTACACATGATTCGCACTTGCAAAGAGATTGCAATAGGCGAACCTAGCGCAGCCCATCCGCCCGGTCGGACACGCCCCGTGCGCACAGTTGGTGGACCTCCATCGGACTGCACCTGGAAGGATGGGCAGGATGGAGTGGGCACGGTCCGCACGGTGATGGGAGCAGGCGTGGTGGTCGGATCCGCACGACGGTCCCTCGGGGTCGGCCTTCCGCTGTCGATCACGCTCGCGCCGCTGATCCTGGCCCTGCTCCCGGCCGCGTTCGCCGGCGGCGAGACGCGACCGTGGCGTCGGCGCAAGGACGCCGCCCGCTCGGCGGCGCTGGCCGCGCGCGAAGCGGCGGGCGAGGCGTTCCTTCAGCTCGACACCGCGCAGCGGGACATGATGCTTTCGCTGGAGACGGTGCGCGCGGTGCGCGGCGCGCGCGGCACCGAGGACGCGCTGCGCAGCTTCGCCGCGGTCAGCCTGCGCATCGACGAGGCGAGCGCGGCCTACATCGCGCTGATGGACCGGCATCCGCTGGACGCGGACCTGGAGACCGACGAATACGAGGCGGCCCGTCGGGAGTTGACCGAGACCGCGGGCAAGCTCGACGCGGTCCGCCGGGATCTGGACCGGTTCGGCACCTCGCTCGGCCCGCTGCTCGCCGACGCCGAGCACGCCCTCGGGCAGTTGCCGCCGGCCGTGGATCGGGCCCGCCGGGCCGCCGCGCAGGCCGCCGAGGCGCTCGCCGAGACCGAGCGGGCCGGTCTGGGCACGAGCGGACTCACCGCCCGGCTGGCCGCGATCCGCGGCGACCTGACCGAGTTGGACCGCGGCCCGGCCGCGCTGGGCATTCCGGGCACGCTGGAGGTGGCACGCCGGATCGAGAACTCGGCCGGCGAATTGCGCGCCGAGGCCGAGCGGCTGCCCCGACAGCGCGAGGAGGTCACCAATCGGCTGTCCTCGCTGCGCACCCGAGCCCAGGCCCTGGAGTCCCGCCTGACCGGCGTCGAGCCCGCCCTGCACCGCCTGCGTCGCGACTACGTCCAGTCCTGCTGGACCGACCTGGAACAGGTCCCGGCCAAGGCCCGCCAGTCGCTGGGCGTGGCGCACGCCCGCCTGGAGGAGGCCGGCGCCGCGGCCGGACGCGGCGAATACGCCGACGCGGTCAGCAAACTGGCCACCGCGCGGGCCACCCTCAAGGACGCCGACGAGGCGATGGCCTCGGTCAACGACCGCCTGGCCGCGCTGGAGGAGGTCGCCCGCGATCCCGAGGCCGAGCTGGAGCGCACCCGATTCGCGCTGCGCGACGCCCAGCGGCTCGCGCTCGGCGGCCGGGCCAACGCCGAGGAGCGCTACGCCCGCCGGCTGGACGCGTTGGTCTTCCGCCTGGAGGCGATCGCCGCCGAACCGGAGAATCCGCGCCCGAACTGGTGGCACTTCCTCAGCGAGACCCGGGCCATCCGGGCCGAGGTGGCGGCCACGGTGCAGGTCATCCGCGAGGACCGGGCCGGCCCCGGCCCCCACTGAGGCCCCGGACCGAACCGAGACTCCGGACCGCACCGACATCACGGCGCGTCAGCACACGGAAGCAGAAAGGCGACATTCTGCGCTTTGCACGCACTTCGCGCGACTCAGCGTAGTGAAATCGTCGCCATGTTCGACCAGTCGGGTAAAGAATCGGCACCTTCAGCCACCTTCCCGAAATTTAAGGTTTAAAGTCGTCGGACCGGTCGACTTCGGGACTCAGGTCCCTATTCACGGGTCCGAAACCCCGTGTGCCGCGCCGTCGACCACTTGCCGACACCGGGAAGTCGCACATGCCCGTGCTCTTGATGCTGCTGTTCGTGTTCCTCCTCGTGCTCGCGTTGCCGAGCCTGCGCGCGCTGCGCCGGGCCCCGCGCACCGCCGCCGTGCTGCCGTTGCACACGAACGACATGACCGACATGCATCGCATGATGGTCCTCGCGTACGAGGAGGAGCGTGCGGTGCTGCATCGCCAGGCGGTCACCTGGCTGCACTCGCTCGGCCGAGGCCCGCTGCGGGTGACCGACGCGCAGGCGGCGACCGGCAATCGCGGCTGCGACCTGGTGACCCTGGGCGACGGCACGGTGCTCGGGCTGTCCTCGACCGGGCTGGTCATGCACGAGCTGTGCGGCGCGCTCGACCGCTTCACCGAGGTGGCGCTGACCCGGGTGCGGGCCGCGCGCGACGGCTTCGAGCTCACCTTCGACATGGAGTGTGGCCGGCAGTTGCACGCCCGGGCCGAACTGCTGACCGTCCGCGGCGCCTGCGTCTGAGTCGCCCCGGCGGGCCCCGGAACACCCGAGGGGCCCGCAACACCCGAGGCGCCGCCCGGGCCGCGCCCGATCATTCGACCGGCAGGCGGCTCCGCTCGAGCAACCAGGCCGCGATCCGCTCGCCCGCCGTCACACCCTGTGCGGTCAACGCCTCGACGTGCGGCGCCGACCAGTTCGTCTCGGCCAGTTCGCCGTGTCCCGGCCGCACCCCGGCGTCCGCCGCGCGCAGCAGCTCGATGTCCAGCAGCGAGTCGCCCGCCGCGAACACCACGTCCGCGTCCGCCCGCCGAGCCACCTCGCGCACCGCGTCGCCCTTGGTCAACGCCTCCGGGACCAGGTAGAGCTTGCGGCCCTGGAGCGAGACGCCGTAGCCGCGCTCGGCCGCCCACTCGGTCGTCTCCGGCACGAACTCCGGCGGCAGCTCCGCCCGTTCCACCACCAGGTAGGTGAACAGGTCCTCGGCCACCCGGAGTTTGTGGGTCCACTCGGGCAGCGCCACCCGTTCCAGGTGGGCGACCACCTCCGGCAGCGGAGCGGCGTTCGCGGCCAAGGTCTTGCGCACCCCCGCGTGCCAGTCCGGGTCGCTCTCGCCGTGCACGAGCAGGTGACCGCCGTTCGCACAGATCGCGAACTCCGGTGCCCGACCCGGCAGTACGATCCGGCCGTACTGCTCGCGGGTGCGGGTGGTGGTGGGCACGAAGGTGGTCCGCTCGGCCAGTTCGACGAGCAGCGCGACGGCCTCCCGCGTGACGAACGACATCGGCGCGCCTTCGTACTCCTCCACGCACACCAACTCGGGCGTGGGGTCGGTCGCCGCCAACCCCAGCCGGGCGGCGGCCCGGGAGTAGACGAGGGTGCGGTCCAGGTCGCTGGCCACCACGACACTCACGCTGGGCTCCCTTCCCGGCGGAAGCCGGGCTTGACCAGTCCGACGCACGAATACGGCAGGTCGTCCACCTCGACCACCGGAACCCCGCGCTGTGCGGCGAGCATTCGCACGTGGTCCAGCTCCGCGCCGACGCCCTTGCGGGCCAGGATCTGCCACGGGACCCGGCGCAGCAGCACCCGGGTGGTCTCGCCGACGCCGGGCTTGATCAGGTTGATGTTCTCGATCTCGTACTCGACGCCGATCCGCTCGACGGCCCGCCAGCCCTCCCAGGTCGGCGCCCGGTCGCTCGCGGCCAGTACCGGTTGATCGCGCGCGACGTCCTCGGCCACCGCGGCGAAGCGCTCGGCGACGGTGTCCAGGAACAGACCGGAGACGTCCGCGTCGGCCAACTCGGCGTAGAACTTCGCGCCGTGGAACTCGTCCGGACCGATCAGGTCGTCCCGCAGCACGGTGCGCGAAACCAGCCCGGACACCGTCGAGTTCAAACACGCGGACGGGATCAGGAAGTCGTCGCGGGTGCCGTAGGTGCGCACGCACGAGCCCGGGTCGGCGAGCACGGCCAGTTCCGGGTCGAAGCGCATGCCGGTGGTCTCGGCGGTCAGCTCCAGCGCGTCGGACAACTCCCGGGTGATCGCGCCCTTGCCGGTCCAGCCGTCCACGAAGACGATCCGCGACGGATCGAATTCGCGTCCCAGCCAACGCAACGCGGTGCTGTCGATGCCGCGTCCGCGCACGATCGACACGGCGAAGTGCGGCAGGGTGAGGCCGTGCGCCCGCTGGGCCCAGCGGCGCATCAGCACGCCCACCGGGGTGCCCGCGCGGGCCAGCGAGACCAACACCGCGTCCCGGCCGCGTTCGGCCAGGATGGTCTCGGTGACCACGCCGACCGCGTGTGCGATCCGGTCCGCCGAGGCGTCCGATGCCGCGTGGAACAGCGCCTGATACTCGGGCGAGGGCTGGTACTCGATCGGCAACGACTCGGCGTAGTGCGCGCCCGCGTGCTGGATCGCCTCCTCGCGCTCCTCCAGCGGTGCCTCCAGCTCCACCGCGGACAGGTCCTTGAGCAGCCAGGCGACCTCGTCGGCGGCGTAGGAGGAGAACGCCGGCCCGTACAGCGGGTCCGGCAGCTTGCCGGTGTCGTGCCCGGGTGGGCTCGGCTGGTGGTTCATGAGCTGCGCACCTCGGGGGTGAAGGAGGGGACGACGAGCAGACCGACGTGGTCGGTGACCCGGGACAGCGCGGCGAGCAACCCGCCGGGCGCGTGCAGTTCGGGGGTGTCGGCGACCGAGTCGACGACGATGAGCACCTCGTCGAACCGTCGTGCGGGATCGATGCCGGCCGCCACGTTGTACGCGTAGCGGGCGCCGGGACCGTCCGACGGATCGTCGTGGGCCGGGAATTCCAACCGGGTACGGATCGCGTAGCCGGGATCGTCGACCGCGAGCACCGGCGAGCGGGTCGTGGTCGAGTAGCGCACCTCGACGTCCGCCGCCACGTGCTCGGCCAGCGCCCGGGCCAACCGCAGCGGCGTGTACATCAGTTCCTCGAAGCCGAGCACCAGGATCCGCCGGCCGACCACCTGCTCGGCCAACGCGGCGCCCAGCGCGGGCAACGCCCGCTCCAGCGCGTCCTGATCGGCCCCGGTGAATCCGTGCCGGCCGCCGTCGGGCAACCCGGCGGGCCAGTCCAGGTCGAGCGTGCGCACCGTGCCGGACCCGCCGCCGCTCACCCGGCCGCCGTCGTGCTCGGCCACCAGTGCGGTGCCGCGCGCCAACACGTCCTCGGGAAGTTCGACGGTGCCGGCGGCCAGCGTCACCACGTCCACCCGGGCGCCGAGTTCGGCCGCGAACACCTCCGCCTCGGCCCGGTCGGCGGGACCGCGCACGTCGATCAGCGCCGCGATCACGTAGTGCGCGCGCGGCGCCACCGCGTGCAGCGCCCGGATCGTGTTGGCGACCGTGCGCCCGGTGGAGAGTTCGTCGTCCACCAGCACCAACGGCCCAGTCCCGGCCAGCAGTTGCGGATCACGCGGCAGGATCAAATGCGAGGTGGCGTGCGAGTGCTCCTCCTCGAACGCGCCGAACGGCGCGACCCCGGCCACCGGACGTCGGGTGGAGTGCAGGTAGGTCGCCCCCGGCAGCGCCTCGGCCACACAGTGCCCGAGGCCGGTCGCGGTCTCCGCGTAGCCGAGCACCACCGGCGTCGGCTCGCCCGTCAACACGCTCGCCACCCGTGCGCCCAGCGCGCGGCCCGCGTCGTGGACCACCGCGGGCAGTTGCGGAATGTGCTTGCCGAGCACGGTGGACACCAGCAGGTGGGCCCGACGCGGATTACGGCGCAGCGCGAGCCCGACCAGCGTGTCGAGCCCTTCCCCCGCGAGCGCCACGTCGAGTCGCTCGGCGACCCAACTCCCCGACCAGGTTTCCATCCGATGTTCACTCAACGCCCGAACCCGCTTTCCTCGCTACCCGATCGAATCCCACCGCGCGGGGCATCCGGCCCCGACGACCCTCTCACCCCGTGCCGATGCACTCCATGCCGGCCGCGAGCAGGTCGACGAAGGTGACCTCCTCGCCCGCGACGCCGAACGCCTGCGCCCGGCGCAGAATCGCCTGGGCCCAGGCCCGGTGCGGCTTCACCTCGTTCATCTTGTTGGTGTACGCCGAGCGCAGCACCCCGCCGCCGGCCGCGCTCTCGGCCAGGATGTCGGTCGCGTCGCAGTACTCCTCGTGCGTGACCACCGACATCGCGTGGATCACCGCCACGTGGCTGGGGTGGATCGCGGTCTTGCCGAGCAGACCGTTGGCCTTGTCCAGTTCCAGCTCGCGAATCAGCCCGTCCAGGTCGGCCGAGATCAGCCGGGTACGCAGCTCGACCGCCTCGTCCGGATCCTCGGCCTCGGCGAACGGGGTGCGCCGGAGCTGCGGCTTGAACAGGCGCTCGCCCTGCGGGAAGTACTCCCACACCGGCCCGCTGATCACGTGTCCGGTGCCGTCCGCGCGGCCGAACACGTTGACGATGTCGCCGATCAGGCCGGCCACCAGATGCACGTCGTACGCGGTCAGGTCGCGCGAGCGGCGCAGCGCGTACGCGGACTGGAAGTCGGTGGCGCCTATCCGGACCGCGAGGATGCGATCCCGGTGCGCGGCGACCAGCTCGGCGAGTTCGGCGAGCACCGCGCGCCGGTGTTCGAGGTAGGCGATCGAGGGCGATTCCAGCACCGGCATCGCGTACAGCCGGCGTCCGCTGAGCGCGATCGCCTCGTCCAGCGCCTTGAGGTAGCGCGTACCGCTGTCCGGCTCGAACTTGGGCAGCACGAATCCGGACAGCACGTCCAGGGCGTCGCCCAGCCGCTCGGTCAGGTCGGTGATCTGCTCCGGGTGGCGGACCCGGATGAACAGCAGCGGGCCCTCGACCCCGGAGCGGGCGAACTCGGCCAGTTGCTCGACCAGGTTCTGCTCGGCGCCGACCACCTCGCGGTCGTCGATCGAGTCCTCCAGGCACAACACCATCGAGGTCACCCCGCGGGCGGCCTGCTTGACGATGTCCGCCGCGAGCGTGCGGCGGGTCGCGGGGCTGTACAGCGTCGCGCCGAGGGCGGCGGCCAGGACGGCGGCGTCGCTGTCCCGGTCGAAGGTCTCCGGCGGGCGGTGGAACAGATGATCGCGGACCGCATCGTCCAGGTAGCCGAAATGCCGCATCGTGATCTGATCCCCCTCGACTGACGGTGGTGGTGGCAAAGGCGCGTCGGGGCGGGAAACCCGTACGCGCCCGGTGGTACGAAAAAGGCGCATTCGCGCCCGGCCGGTGAGCCGCCGGCAGGCGCTGCCTACGGTAACCGAAAAGCAAAATCGAAGGCGTACGATCCGGTTATAGGACCATGTGTTCACACAATCGTCACGAGCCCGCCCCACGTTGAGCGCAGCTCCTTCGGGACGGCAGGATGGGCGCATGACCCAGGTGATGTCCAAGGGAGCGAATACGGCCCTCCCGGCCCGGTCCGTGCGCGTGGTGCTCGAATGGCGGCCCGGAGCCGGTGTGCCGGACATGGACGCCTCGGCGCTGCTGCTCGGCGCGAACAACAAGGTGCGCGACGACGCCGATTTCGTCTTCTACAACCAGCCCCGGCACCCGTCCGGCACGGTCGTCCACGAGGGCAAGAACACCACTCCGAACCGCTGCACCGACGGCGTCCGGGTGGACGTCGCCGCGCTCGGCCACGATGTGCAACACGTGATCGTGGCCGCGTCCGCGGACGGCGGCACGATCGGCTCGGTGCCCGGCCTCGTCCTTCGACTGTACGACGCCGACGGCGGCGCCGAGCTGCTCAACTTCCCGATCACGGGAGCCGACGCCGAGACCGCGTTCGTCTTCGGCGAGATCTACCGGCGGGCCGACCAGTGGAAGTTCCGCGCGGTCGGGCAGGGCTACGCGAGCGGTCTCGCGGGCCTGGCGACCGACTACGGCATCAGCGTCGACGACGAGCCGAGCGCCCCGGCACCCGCACCCGCGCCGGCCCCGATGCCGTTGCCGCCGGTGCACCAGTCCCCGCCGACCGCGCCGGCCCCGCCGCCGCCCCCGATGCTCCGCGACGGCCCGCCGGCACCGCCCGCGTACCAGGAACCGGCGCCCACCGCCGTCCTGCCGCAGTACGGCCAGGGCACGCTGCCCGCGCCGCCCGCCCCGACACCACCGGCGCAGCCGCAGGGCGTGCTGCCGATCTCCGGCAACACCCCGTACGGCGGCGCGCCCGTGCCGCCGCCTCCGCCGCGCCACGACGGCCCGATGATCCCGCCGCCGCCGGCACCGCACACGATCGGCGGCCCGCCGCCCGGCTACCCGCACACCCCCGCCGGCGGCGCGCCGCTCCCGCCGCCGCCCGCCATGGGCGGCACCCCACCGCAGGGCTTCCCGGGACCCGGCACGCCCGCCCACGGGATGACCTTCCAGACCCCGCCGGGCGTGATGCACATGCCGCCGGGCGGCCCGCAGCTACCCGCGCCGGGCCAGTACTCGCCGGCCCACGGCGTGCCGCAGCCCCCCGGGCCGTACACGCCCTCGCACGGCGCTCCGATGCCGCCCGGAACCCCGGCACAGGGCATGGGCATGCCGCCGCAGCAGCAGTACCAGGGCACCCCGCCGCAGGGTCAGGGCGGCCCGCCGCAGTTGCGCCGGCTGGACTCGCCGCCGCAGGGCCCGCAGTTCCAGGGCTGAGCCCACCCACGGGCCCGGCTGCCGCCGCGGATGGCGGCAGCCGGGCCCGGTGCGGTCCACCGGCGCCCGCTCACTTGTAGCCGCGCGCCCACAGCAGCCCCCAGTTGTACTGCCGGTCCAGCTCGGCCTGGTAGCCGTGCACGTAGCGCACCTCGCGCCGGACCACGATCTCGTCGCCGTGGTTCTCCACCACCGCGACCGCGCACGTGTGCGCCTCGCGGGCATGCTCGTCCAGTCGCACCTCGATCGGCAGACCCGCGTTCGGGAACAGCGTGACCACCCCGTTGACCTGATCGAACGCCGGGATGCCCTCGTAGATGTAGACGAAGATCAACAACCGGCGCACGTTGCGTGCCTGATCGATGTTGATGAACAACGTCTCGCCCGACGCCGATCCGGATCGGTCGTCGGTGTCCAGCCGGACATACGGCGGCTGACTGAACGACCCGTACAGGTTGCCCAGCGCCTGGACCACGCCCTTGGAACCGTCGCTCATCTCCCACATGCAGCCGAGGTCGAGGTCGATCTTCTGCGGCAACGGCGGCGCCTGCACCGCGAGGGGCCGGAACAGACCCCCGCTGCGCTGTCTCGGCGGCGCCTCCTCGACCTGCGGATTCCAGTGCAGATTGACCCGCAGCGTCCCGGTCGCGGAACCGGCCTGGGTCAGTGAGACCTCGGGCGTCGAACGGGTCAGCGCGACCTTGTGCCCGCCGTGCTCGGGCTCGCGTTCGATCAATCCCCGACGCCAGTCGAAAAGCGGCATCAAGCCCTCCCTGGTCCCCCGGCCGGCACGCGTACGCGTAGTGGCGGCTTCAGTACACAACATAACCGGGCTCGAAAAAACCGGTACCGCGCCCGAATTGCTCGGGCGCGGTACCGGTCGTGGTCCTGCGCGTCACCTGCGGCCGGCGGGCTAGGCCTCGGCCTTGGTCTCGCCGTTCTGCCCCGGAACGTGACCGATCCGCTTGTTGCGCATGATCGAGGAGATCAGCGCGACGCCGATGAAGCCGACCCCGATCACACCGGTGATCACCTCGTGGATCTCCCACTTGATCGACAGCAGCAGGATGCTCGCCAGGGCGCCGATCGCGTACATCGCGCCGTGCTCCAGGTAGACGTAGTCGTCCAGCGTGCCCTGGCGCACCAGGTAGACCGTGAGCGACCGGATGTACATCGCGCCGATGCCCAGACCCAGCGTGATCATCAGCAGGTCCTGGGTGATCGCGAACGCACCGACCACACCGTCGAAGGAGAACGAGGCGTCGAGCACCTCGAGGTAGAGGAACATGAAGAACGCCGCCTTGCCGGCGGCGAGCTGCACGGGCTTGGGCCCGCCGCGTCCCTCGGCCTTGGCCGGCTCCGCACCCGCCTCGGCCTCGTCCTCGTCCTCTTCGTCGTTGATGTGCGCCAGCGTGCCGTGCGTCTCGAAGTAGTCCGAGAGTCCGCCGACACCCAGGTAGGCGATCAGGCCGAGCACGCCGGCCACCATCACCGTGCCCTCCTTGTGCGCGGGCGAGAGCGTCTGGGCCACGACCACGAGGGTGATCAGCGCGATCAGCGTGGAGAGCACATCGAAGTTGGCGAGCTTGCCGGTGAAGCGCTCCAGCGGGCCGATCCACCGGTGCTCACGCTCGTCGTCGAACATGAAGTCCAGGAAGATCATCAACAGGAACAGGCCACCGAAGGCGGCGATCGCCGGATGCGCCTCGTCCAGGTGCTGCGCGTAGGTCATCCCGTCGATCATCTTGTCGTCGTGGAACGCGAGGTCGACGACGTCCACCGGACCGATTCCGGCGGTCAGGCTGACGATGAGCAACGGGAAGACGAGCCGCATGCCGAAGACGGCGATCAAGATGCCGACCGTCAGGAACATCTTCTGCCAGAAGGCATTCATCTTCTTGAGGACGGTGGCATTTACTACAGCGTTGTCGAAAGACAACGAGATCTCGAGGATCGACAGGATCAGCACGATGCCGAATCCGGTCGCCCCCCAAAAATAAGCGGCGACGGCGAGACCGGCCACCGTCACGCCGAACGACCAGCCGAACGTACGGATTACCACGGATGAGGTCCTTATCTACCTGGGGATTGCATCTCCGGGTGGGTCATCAGGAAGACCGGCCCTCACTCCCCCACCCGAGAAACCCCGGGAAAGGCGTCAGGGCCGGCCCCACCGGGTGACCGACCCTGACACACACCGTCAGCACGTACTCATTGCACGCTGACGCCGAAGTCGAGTGCGATCCCCCGCAGGCCCGAAGCGTACCCCTGCCCTACTGCGCGGAACTTCCACTCCCCCTGGTAACGGTAAAGTTCTCCAAAGATCATGGCTGTCTCGCTTGACGCATCCTCCGTGAGGTCGTAACGCGCCAGCTCGTTGTTGTCCGCCTGATTCACGATCCGGATGTAGGCGTTGCGGACCTGTCCGAAGGTCTGCCCGCGCATCTCGGCGTCGTAGATCGAGACGGGGAACACCACCTTCTCGACCTGCTCCGGAACGGCCATCAGATCGACGAGGATCACCTCGTCGTCGCCGTCACCGTCGCCCGTGAGGTTGTCGCCGGTGTGCTCGATCGAACCCTCGGGGCTCTTGAGATTGTTGTAGAAAACGAAATAGTCGTCGCCGAGCACCTTGCCCGCACCACCGCACAGCAGCGCACTCGCGTCCAGGTCGAACGAGGCGCCCGTGGTGGCACGCGCGTCCCAGCCCAGACCCACCAGCACATTGGTGAGGTTGGGTGCGGCCTTGCTCAGCGAGACGTTTCCGCCCTTGGCGAGGGTGACCCCCATCGATTCCTCCTGATCGTCGTACATTCGCTTCAACCTTGCCATGCCCCCGACCCGGCGGGACCCCCTTTTTGCACAGCTCAAGGCATGCCCGAGGGGATCTTCGACAGCGATCTGCACACGACCCACCAGGGTCCGGGACGGCGAACGCCCGCCGACCGCGGCTGCGGTCGGCGGGCGTTCGTTGGTGTCTCGCCGGTCAGACGTTGACCCCGAAGTCCTTGGCGATACCGCGCAGGCCGGACGCGTAGCCCTGGCCCACCGCGCGGAACTTCCACTCCGCGCCGTTGCGGTACAGCTCGCCGAAGACCATCGCGGTCTCCGTGGACGCGTCCTCGGTGAGGTCGTACCGGGCGAGTTCCTTGTTGTCGGCCTGGTTCACGATGCGAATGAACGCGTTGCGGACCTGACCGAAGCTCTGCTGCCGCGTCTCGGCGTCGTAGATCGAGACCGGGAAGACGATCCGCTCCACGTCGGCCGGAACACCCGCCAGGTTGACCTTCAGCGCCTCGTCGTCGCCCTCGCCCTCACCGGTGGTGTTGTCACCGGTGTGCTCGACGGAGCCGTCGGGGCTCTTGAGGTTGTTGAAGAAGACGAAGTGCCCGTCCGACGGCGCCTGACCGCCTCCGTTGAGCAGGATCGCGCTCGCGTCGAGGTCGAAGTCCGTGCCGGTGGTCGTACGCACATCCCAGCCCAGGCCGACCAGAACAGCGGTGAGGCCCGGAGCCTCCTTCGAGAGCGAGACGTTGCCGCCCTTGCTCAGGCTGACGCCCACGAGTCCTCCAAAGGTTCATGGAGCAACTGGTGCCCCGGAATTTTCGCCTACAGACGTGACAACGCGCCGATCCTAGTCAGGAGTTCCTGACCGACGGGAGTCTCGCCGCGGCATGGGTACCCCGACCCGACCCGGCCTACACCGGATCAGACGCTCGCGAGCGCCTTCAGGTACTCCGCCTGGTCACGGGCGTCCGGGATCGCGTTGACCACGCTCCACTTGATCACGCCCTCCTTGTCGATGACGAAGGTCGCACGGACGGCGCAACCCTTGTCCTCGGCGAAGACGCCGTACGCCTGCGCGACGCCACCGTGCGGCCAGAAGTCCGAGAGCAGCGGATACTCGTAGCCCTCCTGCTCGGCGAACACACGCAGCGAGAACGGCGCGTCGCACGACACGGCCAGCACCTGCACGTCGTCGTTCTGGTAGTTCGGCAGGTCGTCCCGCAGCGCGCAAAGCTCCCCGGTGCACACACCGGTGAACGCGAACGGATAGAAGACCAACAAAACGTTCTTCTCACCACGGAAGTCCGCCAGCCGAACAACCTCGCCGTGCTGGTTCTTGAGCTCGAACTCGGGTGCCTTGCTACCAACCTCGACAGCCACGATGCAATCCCCTTCTCCCAGGCGCCATCCGCCTCTCCCCCCGAGCCTAACCACCCCCGCCCCACCACCCGGCCCCACCCAGCCCACCAGAACAACCAACCCGACCAACCTTCGAGACCAAGCAGCCTCCGGCCCCTCAAGCCGAATCAGCCCAACCAAAGCCTTGAGGCCACCCAGCCCGGCAACCGGCGCATGAGGCGAACCCAACCCGGCCGGCACTTGACGCCACCCAGCCCCGCCGGCACTTGAGGCCACTCAGCCTCGCCGGCGCTTGAGGCGAATCAGCCCGGCCGGCGCTTGAGGCCACCCAGCCCCGCCGGCGCTTGAGGCGAACCCAGCCCGGCCGGCGCATGAGGCCACCCAGCCCCGCCGGCGCTTGAGGCGAACCCAGCCCGGCCAGCGCATGAGGCCACCCAGCCCCGCCGGCACTTGAGGCCACTCAGCCTCGCCGGCGCTTGAGGCGAACCAGCCCGGCCGGCGCATGAGGCCAAGGCAGCCCCGCCGGCGCTTGAGGCGAACCCAGCCCGGCCGGCGCATGAGGCCAAGGCAGCCCCGCCCGGCGCCTGAGGGCAACCCCGCCCCCGGGCCCCCAGCGTTCGCCCCCCGACCCAACGGGCAGTATGCGAGCATGTCGATCGAGTCCGTGTGCGGCCCATGGGGCACCGCCTCCATGCCCACCCCCAAGCAACGCGCACGCGCCCTCACCGCCTGGGACGCCTTCCGCGACCTGGCCGCCCAAGTCGACCCGGACGCCCCCTCCCGCCTCCCCGGCTGGAACGCCCGCGCCGTGATCACCCACCTCGCCTCCTGGCCGGAGGCCCCCCTGCTGGCCCGCCTGCTCGCAGAGGCAAGCGGTCGACGCTCCCCCGACACCGCCCCGATGCACCAGGACGACGTCAACGCCCGCCTGGTCGACACCCATCGCGACGCCACGACCGAGGAACTGCTCGCCGCCCTCGACGACGGCCGCACCCGACTCGCGGCGGCCTTCGACGCGACCGCCCAGGACCCGACCCTGGCCCTGGCCCGTACCGGTTCCCAGGTAGGCCCCGTCCCGCTCCTCACCCAGCTCGGCGCGATCGCCTACGAACTGGCCGTACACGCACTCGACCTGGCCCCCTGCGGCGCCGACGAACCGCCCCCCGCGCTCCTCGACGCCGGCGTCCTGGCCCTGGCCGACATCACCGGCGCCCTCGCCGCCCGCCACGGCGTCCGAGCCCGCACCGGCCTGGCCGTACCCGGCGGCGGCTGGGGCTTCGCCGCCCCCGGCGCCGACGGCACCGGCTGGGAGGTCTTCCCCCTGCCCCCCGGCCGCCCCACCCTCCCCGCCGTCGAGGCCCGCTCCGCCGCCCTGCTCCTGGACGCCTCCGCAGGCCGCCGCGCCGTCCCGGGCCTGCTCGCCCGACGCGACCTCAAGCCGCACAACCTGCCCGGCCTGCTCGCCCTGGCCCCGCTCCTGGACCACGTCCCCGGCCTCCCGGGCGGCCCCGCGCTGCGCCTGACCGCAACCGCCCTGGGCAGCGTCGGCCGAATGACCGCCCTCCTGCCCACCCTCCCCCGCTTCCGCCCCTGAACGCCGCCGAACACCCGGAGCGTCCGGAACGCCCCCGCCCCGCCGGCACCGCCCCGACAACCACCGCACCGAAACAGCAAAACCCCGACCAGTGACCAAAGTCACCGCCCGGGGCCTCACACTCGCTGCTCACCAACCGCAGCCGTACAGCTCGTCTGCTTACCGCAGTGGCATCGGTTTACTTCTTGCCGCTGCGCACCGCCTTGGGCGACACCAGACGGGTCGCCGACCAGTCCTTGACGGCGCCGAAGCTCGTCGTGCGGGCCAAGCCCGCCGTCGGCGCGGCCTCACCGATGTCCGAGGGTTCTACATATCCGTCCCGGCCGGTCTTCGGGGTCAGCAGCCAGATATGGCCGCCATCCGTGAGCGTGGCGAGGGCATCCACGAGGGTGTCGACGAGATCGCCGTCATCGTCGCGGAACCACAACAGAACGACGTCGGCAACGTCTTCCTCGTAGTCCTCATCGACGAGTTCGTTGCCGGTGAGTTCCGCGATCTCCTCGCGCAACTCCTCGTCCACGTCGTCGTCGTAACCGAGCTCCTGGACCACCTGTCCGGGCTGGAACCCAAGTCGAGCAGCCGAGTTGGCCCGCTCTTCCGCGTGGTCCGCGGTCGCGCTCACGAATCAACCTCCCTTGTCCGGCCCCACAACGCTTCGGGGCTCACGCGCGTAAGTCCACACGCGCCAGGCTGTTCGCGCAAGTACCCAGGTCACGTACTTGCGCAAACGCCACACCACGCCCTGTGCGGAAGCTACCCCGACCGGGTGTGGATCACGCAACGTATTCGAGGGTCCAGCCTGACAGAAGAAAACCCACCGGGTCCGCCGGGGCCGTCCGGCGGTCGGATCCACCCCGCCCACGTGGAGCCGGTCGCCGCGATTGGTGCCCGCATCGGCTCCGACCTCGCGGCCGAAGGGGTGCGAAAGCCCTCACACCCTCCCAGGGGAACTACGCCAGTGCGCTGTCCGTATGACAGTCGGCGTAAGGTCTTGGAGGTTCACGGTTGCATCACCCCGCAATCGCGAACCGCCGCGAGGAGCGTCCGGTGACAGCCGGACGATCAGGGCAGCTCCGCTCCTTTCGCGGTAGCCGAACACGGATCGGGCTCGGTACATGAGATGCAGGCGGGCACCCCGCCGGTCCATTACCGGTCGGTAGAGATGACGGATCCAACGTCCGGGTACCACGATGGGGACGGCGCGACACCGCTCAGGGTGGTCGACCCCGCTCTCGCGCGGGGAGGGTCCCCATCTACCGATAAGGCGAAGGAACAGCGTGGCTTCCGGACGAGAGCGCTTCTCGATCATCAGCGACGGCCTCCCGAGCCAGCTCCCCGACATCGATCCGAACGAGACCGGGGAATGGCTGGAGTCGCTGGACGCAGTCATCAACGAGCAGGGCCGCCAGCGAGCCCGCTACATCATGCTCAAGCTGCTCGAACGGGCCCGTGAACGACAGGTCGGCGTGCCGGCTCTGCGCAGCACGGACTACATCAACACGATTGCCCCGGAGAGCGAGCCCTGGTTCCCCGGCGACGAGAACATCGAGCGGCGCATCCGTGCGTTCGTGCGGTGGAACGCCGCGATCATGGTGTCGCGGGCGAACCGCCCGGGGCTGGGGGTCGGCGGTCACATCGCCACCTACGCGTCGTCGGCGAGCCTGTACGAGGTCGGCTTCAACCACTTCTTCCGCGGCAAGGACCACGGGGAATCGGGCGACCAGATCTACTTCCAGGGACACGCGTCCCCGGGCATCTACGCACGTGCCTTCCTGGAGGGACGCCTCAGCGAGGCACAGCTCGACGGGTTCCGCCAGGAGAAGTCGGCCGCCCCGAACGGGCTGCCCAGCTACCCGCACCCGCGGATGATGCCGGACTTCTGGGAGTTCCCGACCGTCTCGATGGGCCTGGGCCCGCTCGGGGCGATCTACCAGGCCCGGTTCAACCGGTACCTGCACAACCGCAACATCAAGGACACCTCGCGCAGCCACGTGTGGGCCTTCCTCGGCGACGGCGAGATGGACGAGCCCGAGTCGCTCGGCAACATCGGCCTGGCCGCCCGTGAGGAGCTGGACAACCTCACCTTCGTGATCAACTGCAACCTGCAGCGGCTCGACGGTCCGGTGCGCGGCAACGGCAAGATCATTCAGGAGCTGGAGTCGTACTTCCGCGGCGCCGGCTGGAACGTGATCAAGGTCGTCTGGGGTCGCGACTGGGACCCGCTGCTGGCCCAGGACACCGACGGCGCGCTCGTGAACAAGATGAACACGACGCCCGACGGCCAGTTCCAGACCTACGCGGTGGAGTCCGGCGCGTACGTGCGCGAGCACTTCTTCGGCGACGACGCGCGGCTGCGCCGGATGGTGCAGGACCTGTCCGACGAGGACATCCAAAAGCTCGGTCGCGGCGGGCACGACTACCGCAAGGTCTACGCGGCCTTCAAGTCGGCACGTGAGCACGTCGGCCAGCCGACGGTGATCCTGGCGCAGACGGTGAAGGGGTGGACGCTCGGCCCGAACTTCGAGTCGCGCAACGCCACGCACCAGATGAAGAAGCTCACCAAGTCGGACCTGAAGGCGTTCCGCGACCGGCTCTACCTGCCGATCTCGGACGAGCAGCTCGAAGGCGACGTCCCCCCGTACTTCCACCCCGGTGAGAAGTCCGAGGAGATGGAGTACATGCGCGAGCGGCGCGCCGCGCTCGGTGGTTCGCTGCCGCAGCGGTTGGACCGGTCCAAGGCGCTCAAGCTGCCCGGCGACCCGGTCTACAGCGTGCTGAAGAAGGGTTCGAAGCAGCCGGTCGCCACGACGCAGGCGTTCGTGCGGCTGCTCAAGGACCTGATGCGCGACTCCGAGATCGGCAAGCGGTTCGTGCCGATCGCTCCGGACGAGTACCGCACGTTCGGCATGGACGCGATGTTCCCGACCGCGAAGGTCTACAACCCGCACGGGCAGACCTACGACTCGGTCGACCGTGAGCTGCTCCTGTCCTACAAGGAGTCGGCGCAGGGTCAGATGTTGCACGACGGCATCTCCGAGGCCGGTTGTGTGGCGTCGCTGATCGCGGCGGGCTCGACGTACTCGACGCACGGCGAGCAGATGATCCCCGTGTACGTCTTCTACTCGATGTTCGGGTTCCAGCGCACCGGCGACCAGTTCTGGCAGATGGCCGACCAGCTCAGCCGCGGCTTCGTGCTCGGCGCCACGGCCGGTCGCACCACGCTGACCGGCGAGGGCACCCAGCACGCGGACGGGCACTCGCAGCTCCTGGCCTCGACCAACCCGGCCTGTGTGGCGTACGACCCGGCCTTCTCGTACGAGATCGCGCACATCGTCAAGGACGGTCTGCGGCGGATGTACGGCGAGAACGCCGAGGACATCTTCTACTACATGACGGTCTACAACGAGCCCATCGCGCAGCCGGCGGAGCCCGCGAACGTCGACGTGGACGGCATCCTCAAGGGTCTGTACCTCTACCAGGACGGTCCCGCCAAGGAGGGCGCGCTGCGTGCCCAGATCCTCGCCTCCGGTGTCGGTATGCCGTGGGCGCTGGAAGCGCAGAAGTTGCTCGCCGAGGACTGGAACGTGGTCGCCGACGTGTGGTCGGCCACGTCCTGGAACGAGCTGCGGCGCGACGCGGTCGCGGCGGAGGAGCACAACCTGCTCCACCCCGAGGCCGAGCCGCACATCCCGTACGTGACCCGAGTACTCGACGGCCGGCCCGGCCCGGTGGTGGCGGTCAGCGACTGGATGCGGGCCGTCCCGGACCAGATCTCGCGTTGGGTCCCGGCCGACTTCGCGTCGCTGGGCACCGACGGCTTCGGCTTCGCGGACACCCGCGGTGCGGCGCGGCGCTTCTTCCACGTGGACACCGAGTCCGTCGTGGTGGGCGTGCTGTCCGAGCTCGCCCGGCGCGGCGAGATCGAGACCGGGATCGTCACGAAGGCGATCGAGAAGTACGAACTCCTGGACGTCAAGGCGGCCGGAGTGGGCACGGTCGGCGGCGACGCCTGACCGGCGAATGACCCGGCCGTGGCCCCGATCCGTTCGCGGATCGGGGCCACGGCCGTTATTGCCGAGCCTTCGGGATTGCCCGGGGACTAGACTCTCGGGGCCGGCCGCGGGACTTCGGCTGCGACTTTCGGAATCGCCTCTTAAGCGTCACTTCGCTGTTCGCGCCTCCATTCCCCGGCCGGCATCAATTTTGTCCGGTCGAGGGGATATCTGGTGGATCGCCGGGATCTGGTCGCGTGCGAAGACGTGGTGATGTTCGTCAACGCGGCGGTGACCGCGACCGGCCAGCGCGAGTTCCGCGACGACGCGGACACCCAACGGCTGTCGGTGGAGTTCCTGCACGAATACATCGTGGGCAACTACCGCGAGCTCTATGCCGCCACCCTCGCGCTGGACATCAACGACTTCAACGCGGCCCTGATCGTCCGGAACCTGCTGGTGAGCAGCCGCGAGCTGACTCCCGAGGTGCGTCGGCGCGAGGGCGAGCTGATCGCGCGCAGGCTGGAGTCGATGGCCCCGCAGCGGGTCTGGAAGCTCTTTCGCGAGTTGGCCCGACGAGGCGTGAACAACCGACGCACCCGGGCGATCATGCGGGATTGGACGACGGGCCGCCGTGATCCGGTCTTCGACGCGGTGAAGTATCGCGCCGGGGTGAAGGCGACGATGCGGCACGCGCATCTGGAAGTGCCCGCGGAGACGGGGACCTTCCTGTTCACGCCGCCGCGCCGGGTCCCGGTGTTCACCACGCCGTTGTTCGAGACGTGGCGGCAGGCGCACTACGCGCAGCGCGCGCTCTACGACTTGCCCTACAGCGTCGCCGAGGGGCTGGCCTCCGCGCACGGCATCAAGCGCGCGACGTTCCTGGAGAAGATCGCCCCGCAACTGACCCGCCTGGAGCGGTTGCGCCTGCAGACGGCGGGCGAGCGGGCCGGCGTCGGGGCGCTCAAGGCGGATCTCGGCGAGATGGGGCTGACCAGGCTCGCGTCGTACGTACTGTCCCTGTCGCAGGCCGAACGGGCAGCCCGACACGACGAGTTGCGCCACGCGATGACCGTCTCGGCCCGTCGGGTGGCCGGTGCCGCCGCGGGGACGTGGGGGCGGGTCGTCGCGGTGCTCGACGACAGCTTCTCCTCGTTCGGTTCGACGGCCAAGCGGCAACGTCCGTTGGCCGTGGCGCTCGCGTGTCGGTTCCTGTTGAAGGCGCTCGCCGGGGAGTTCACCGGACTGTGGACCTCGGGGACGCACGATCCGCTGCTGGTCCGGCCGAGCGGGCCGACGCCGCTGGGCCACCGACTGATCGACGCGCTCGAATTGGCGCCCGACCGCCTGATCGTGGTCTCGGACGGGTGGGACAACAGCCCGCCCGGCCTGGCCGCCGAGGTGTTGCGAGTGTGGCGCGAGCGGTTGGACCCGAAGGAGGCGACCACCGTGGTGCATCTGAACCCGGTGTACGACGCGCAGGGCTTCGACGTGAAGCGATTGTCGGCGAGCGTGCCGACAGTGGGGGTGCGCGACGCCGAGGACGTCCCGGCCCTGATCGAGTTGGCCCGGTTCGCCGAGGGGCGGGCCGGATTCGCGGAACTGCGCCACTACCTGGCTGATCGCCAGGACCGGTTCCGTATCCGGAAGGCGGCGGCGTGAACGGGACTTTCGCGGCGACCGGGCTGGTCGCCCGGCCGGCCCAGGTGTGGGGCGCGGTCCGGCTGGTGCCGCTGGTGCGCGAGGAACCGCTGGAGGGCCTGCGGCTGGATCGGCGCGTGTACGGGGTCGGCGACCCCTCGATCGTCGACGTCGGCGACGGCTCCTGGTACCGGTCCTTCATCCCGCACGCCTTCGTCGCGTCGTGGGATCCCGAGGGCGACCCGACGGCGGCCTTCGGCACCCAGCTCCAGGAACGCCCGGTCACGCCGCGCAGCGCGCGGATGAAGATGCCGCCCAGGCGCGCGGTGCGCCGGATGGCCCGCGGCGTGGGCGGCAACCGACTGCGTTTCCTGCCGATGCACCTGGCCCTGGAGGGGTATCTCGCGTTGCACTTCGGCGGCCCCTCGATGGTGTGGGAGGAGTGGACCGACCGGGCCGTGCGCGAGGGGTTGACGCCGCGGATGGAGGAGGCGTACTGCGGGTACGCCGTGCGCGGTCTGGCCGACGCGCTCAAGGTGTTCGAGATCCACCCGCGTCAGTGCGGGGTCGCGCTCTACGTCGCGGACACGCTCGCGAGCGTGTTCGTGGTGCCGCATCCCTCCGACTACCGGGCCCTGCACGCGACCCTGCTCGAAGACCTGTACGGCGAGGCGCTGTTCCACTACGCCACCTACGTCGAGGCGGTCCCGGACTTCGTCGTGGAGATCGATGCCGAGCGGGTGTCCTCGCCGGCGGACCTGCGCCGCGCGGCGGACGGACAGGTCGGGGCCTGGGAGCGGTTCCACCACCTGATGTTGTCCGGGCTCACCGGCGAGGGCGCGTACACGCACGAATCGGTGTACCGCCTGGGGCCGTTCGAGCTGTCCCGGTTCCTGCCCTCGTTCCGCCTCGACGAGGAGAACCACATCGGCGAGCGGATCACCCACCAGGACGGCCGGCTGGCGTACTGCAAGACGTTTCGGCTCTCCCCGGCCCAGACCCGCCGGGGGCACCTGCTCACCACGCTGCACGCGCACGACTGGGCCCTGGACGCCACGGCGACCGCGTTGCACAGTACGCCGTCCGCGTTGGCCCGGCGCATCCGCGAATCGGGCTTCGAGGGCATGCTCCGGCAACACGAGGTGGACCGCCTGGAGCGCGAGGGACGCCGCCGCGGCTGAGCCGCCCCGCGCCGGATCGGCGGCGGGGCGGTCTGTGGCCGGGTTCAGTCGCGGTCGTTGAAGGTCGCCGTCATGTCCGGGTAGCGCGCCCCGGTGACCTGCTCGGCGATCGGTTCGAGGGCGGCCAGTTCGGCCTCGGTGAGCACCAGGTCGACCGCGCCCACGTTCTCCGTCAGGCGGTGTCGCTTGGTGGTGCCCGGGATCGGCACCACCGACAGGCCCCACGCCGCGGTGCGCGAGTGCACCCAGGCGAGCGCGACCTGCGCGGGGGTGGCGTCGTGGGCCCGGGCGATCGTCTGCAGCGGCGCCAGGATGGCCGCGTTCGCGGCGGCGTTGTCGCCGGTGAAGCGCGGCTGGGAGCGGCGGAAGTCGCCTTCCGGCAGGGTCTCCGCACTGGCCCAGGCGCCGGTCAGAAAGCCTCGACCCAGCGGCGAGTAGGCGACCAGTGCCGCGCCCGCCGCGCGGGTGGCCGGCACCACGCCGTCCTCGATGTCGCGGGTGAACAGGCTCCACTCCGACTGCACGGCGGCGATCGGGTGTACGGCCGCCGCCGCGTGCAACTCCTTGGCGGTCACCTCGGACAGGCCCAGGTGTCGCACCTTGCCCTCGCGCACCAGCTCCGCCATCGCGCCGACGGTCTCCTCGATCGGCACCCGGACGTCGCGGCGGTGCATGTAGTACAGGTCGATCACGTCGGTGCGCAGCCGACGCAGACTGGCCTCGGCCGCCTGCTTGACGTAGGCCGCGTCGCCGCGCACCTCCCGCTCCCCCTCGGGCGTGACGGTGATCGAGAACTTGCTGGCCAGGGTGACCCGTTCGCGCCGGCCGCCCTCGGCGAGGAAGGCTCCGAGCAGTTCCTCGTTGGTGTGCGGGCCGTAGACGTCCGCGGTGTCGAACAGGGTGACACCCAGGTCGAGGGCACGTTCGAGCGTGGCCACCGACTCGTCGTGCTCGGCCCCCGCGTAGAAGGCGCTCATGCCCATGCAACCCAGGCCCTGTGCGAAGACCTCGGGACCGTCGCTACCCAACTTGAGAGTGCTCATCGTCGTTACTCCGCTCCGCGTCCGCGTACGTCTCGATCTTGTAGTCGATCACGAGCAGGCAACTCTGGAGATCGCTGATCCGGTTGCGGACCTCCTCGCGGTGGTCCTCCAGCAACTCTCGGCGTGCGGCCCGGGTCTCGTCGCCCAGGCGGATCATCTCCGCGTAGCGAAGCATGTCCGCCACCGGCATCCCGGTCAGCCGCATCTTGCCGACGAACTCCAGCCAGTCCAGATCGTGGTCGCTGTAGCGACGACGACTGCCCCGCCCGTTCCCGTCTCCTCCCGCCCGGGGGCCCTGCCGGCTCACGTGCCGCATCAGGCCGATCCGCTCGTACCAGCGCAGCGTGTGCGCGGTCAGACCGGTGCGTTCGACCACTTCACCGATCGAGTACTTGCCGACCTCGTAGTCCTCGGGTGTGGTGACCTGTTGCGTGGCCGACATGGGTGAGCCTCCGGTGGGAAGCCCGCCCCGGTGGGACGGGCACGACACGAACGCTACGGAGTTGGAGCGCACTCCAAGCAAGCACGAATCCTCACGCCCGGGTCAATCCCGCGTGCATCTCCCACACCAGCACCTCGGCCGGGCCGTCCGGGAAGGCGGTGAGCCGCAGCCCGTCGGCGTCGGACACCCGCACCGCGTCACCCGCCGCGAGCACGCCGGCCCCTTCCAGGTCGACGATCCCGCGGGCGACGAACACGTGCACGAACGGTGCGTCCGGCAGCGTCACGGTGCCGGACGCGGGCAGGTGCGCCGCGTGCAGCGCGGCGTCCTTCTGGTGGATCCGGATCGCCGCGTCGTGGCCGGGGCGACCGGACGCGACCGGCACCAGGTCACCGCGGGCCAGCTCGGCCCGCACGTCCTGCTGTTGGTAGCCCGGCGCGATCCCGTCCTCGTCGGGGACGACCCACATCTGCACGAAGTGCACCGGGTCCGAGGAGTCCACGTCGTTGCGCTCCGAGTGCAGGATGCCGCGACCGGCGCTCATCCGCTGGGCCAGGCCCGGATGGATGATCCCGTTGTGGCCCTCGGAGTCCTGATGCACCAGGGCCCCGGACAGGACCCAGGTGAGGATCTCCATGTCCCGATGCGGGTGGGTGTCGAAGCCGGTGCCGGGCGCCACCGTGTCGTCGTTGCTGACCAGGAGCAGTCCGAAATGGGTGTTGTCCGGCGTGTAGTGCCGGCCGAAGGAGAAGCTGTGGTGCGAATCGAGCCAGCCTGCGCGGGTGTGGAAACGTTCGCCGGCCCGGCGCACGTCGAAGGTGGTCATGCCCGGTTCAACCACGGACCGGCGGCGCACTGTTCCCCATGCCCCGCGCCCCGCCGACGAGCGCCCGATTGTCGATGGATCGCCCGTAATCCGGCCCCGATCACCCAGGGTGAACGACCCCGTTGATATCGTTCGCGCGTCGGCGACCGGTTTGTCGCCGACGGCGTCGAACGCAGCGAAGTCCGGTGGGATCCCGGCGCTGTCCCGCAACCGTGATGCCCCGCCCGGACGCCCGGGAGATCGGGGACGAGCCGGGTCGCCTCGTTCGCGCCGACGACATCGGCCTCGCAGGAGGGGCGATCCGTCTCCACGGGTCCCGACGCCTGCCGCGTCGAAGGACCTGGAGTCTTCGTTGAGATCCGTACCCCTGCTTCGTTCCGCCACCGCGCTGCTGTTGGGCGCGCTCGTCCTCACCGGTTGCGGTGACTCGGACGACTCGAAGGACGACAAGGCCCAGGGCACGCCGACCGCGACCGGCGGCTCGGCCGGATCGGGTCCCGACGCCAAGGCGTTCCCGGCCACCGTGGACTCCGGCGGCGGCAAGGTCACCATCGCGAGTGCCCCCAAGAAGATCGTCTCGCTCGCGCCCAGCGCCACCGAGATGTTGTTCGCGATCGGCGCGGGCGGCCAGGTCACCGCGGTGGACGACCAGTCGAACTTCCCGGCGGACGCGCCCAAGACCAAGCTGTCCGGCTTCAAGCCGAACATCGAGGCGATCACCAACTACACCCCCGACCTCGTGGTCGCCTCGGACGACACCGACGGCCTGGTCGCGTCCTTGACCAAGCTGAAGATCCCGGTCGTGCTGACGCCGGCGGCGAAGTCCTTCGACGACTCGTACGCCCAATTGGCCACCCTGGGCACGGCCACCGGGCACAGCAGGCAGGCCGGCGAGGTGGCGACCAAAATGAAGGGCGACATCGCGGCCATCGTCGCCGCGACGCCCAAGCCCGCGAAGCAGCTGAGCTACTTCCACGAGTTGGACAACACGCTCTACACCTCGACCTCCAAGACCTTCCTCGGTCAGGTGTACGCGCAGTTCGGCCTGAAGAACATCGCCGACGACGCGGACAAGGCCGGCACCGGCTACCCGCAGTTGTCCGCCGAATACCTCCTGCAGGCCAACCCCGATCTGGTCTTCCTCGCCGACACCAAGTGTTGCGGCCAAAACGCCGACGTGGTGGGCAAGCGGCCGGGTTGGGACCGGGTGACCGCGGTGCGCAAGGGTGGCGTGGTCGGGCTCGACGACGACATAGCCTCGCGCTGGGGCCCGCGGGTGGTCGAGCTGGTCCGGGCCGTGTCGGAGGCGGTCACCAAGGCCGGCGCGGCGCAGGGCTGACGGCCCTCCCGTGCGCGACCTCCTGCCCGGGCGATCCCGACCGGCGGTACTGCCCCTGCTCGGCGCGGGCGTGCTGCTGGTCGGCGTCGTCGTGCTCGCACTGACCGTCGGGGCGGCCGATCTGCCCGCGAGCGGGGTGCTGCTGGCCCTGCTGGACAAGCTGCCGTGGGTACACCTGGACCATGGCCTGTCCCCGGTCCAGTACGCGGTCCTGATGGACCTGCGGCTGCCCCGGGTGCTGGCCGCGGTGACCGTGGGCGGGCTGTTGGCCATGGCGGGCGCCGGCTATCAGGGCGTCTTTCGCAACCCGCTGGCGGACCCGTACCTGCTCGGCGCCGCCTCCGGCGCGGGCCTGGGTGCGACGCTGGTGATCGTCTACGCCGACGGCAACAGCGTGGGCGGGATCCCGGTGGTGCCGCTCGCCTCGTTCGTCGGCGCGATGGGCGGGGTGCTGCTCGCCTACGGGCTCGGGGCGAGCACCGGCCGCTCGGACGGCACCGCGAACCTGGTCCTGGCCGGCGTCGCGGTCGCCCAGTTCCTGGCCGCCGCGCAGACCTACGTGCAGTCCGCGAACACCGACGAACTGCGGCGGATCTACTCGTGGATCTTCGGCCGGTTGTCCGGCATCGGCTGGGCCGATCTGCGGATGATCCTGCCGTACGCGCTGCTGAGCACCGCGGTGCTGCTCCTGCACGGACGCCTGCTCGACGTCATGTCGGTCGGCGACGAGGAAGCCGCGGGCCTGGGTGTCCGGGCCGGCCGGGTGCGCCTGGTGGTGCTCCTGGCCGCCTCCCTCGCCACCGCGTCGGCGGTCGCGATCAGCGGCCTGATCGGCTTCGTCGGCATCGTCGTGCCGCACATCGTGCGGCGCTTCGTGGGCGGCAGCTACCGCCGGGTGTTGCCCATGTCGCTGCTGTGCGGCGCGGCCTTCCTGGTGCTCACCGACCTGCTCGCCCGGACCATCACCGCGCCCGGCGAGCTGCCGATCGGTGTGGTCACCGCGTTCGTCGGCGCGCCGTTCTTCGTGTTCGTGCTGCGTGGCACCCGCAAGGTGGACGTGTGAGCGCCCGGTTGTTGTTGCGCGACACCGGCGTGGACCGCGACGGGGTTCCGGTGCTGCGCGGGGTGGACGCGGAGGTCGAGCCCGGCGAGTGGTTGGCGGTGATCGGCCCCAACGGCGCGGGCAAGTCCACGCTGCTCAAGGCGGTCGCCGGGCTGCTGCCCTACCTGGGCTCGATCAGCGTGGCCGGCCGCCCGGTCCGCGAACTCACCCGACGCGAATCGGGCCGCGGCATCGCCTACACCGCGCAGACCCCGGTGGTGCCCGCGCAGATGCCGGTACACGAGTACATCCTGCTCGGTCGCACCCCCCACCTGGGCTACCTGGCCCGCCCCGGGCGGCGCGACCGGGCGATCGCCGACGAGGTGATCGAGCGCCTGGACCTGGGCCCCTTCGCGAGCCGCGACGTGGGCCGCCTCTCCGGCGGCGAACGCCAACGCGTGGTGTTGGCCCGCGCCCTCACCCAGCAGGCACCGGTACTGCTCCTGGACGAGCCGACCACCGCGCTGGACCTGGGTCACCAACAACAGGTGCTGGAGATCGTCGACGGCCTGCGCCGCGACGACGGCCTCACGGTGCTCACCACGCTGCACGACCTGGGCGTCGCCGCGCAGTACGCGGACCGGCTGCTGATGCTGGTCGACGGGCGGCCGGTGGCCTTCGGATCGGCCGCCGAGGTGCTCACCCCCGCGTCGATCGCCGAGCACTACCAGGCGCGGGTATCGGTCGAGCCGGGTCCGGACGGTCGCCCACGAGTGCACCTGATCCGCCCGGGGCACGCGGGCCGAGACAGCGAGGAAGACGCATGAGCACCCTGCCCGGCCCGCGCGAGGCGCCGGCGAACCCGTTGTTGTGGCCGACGGCAATCTGGCGCGACGAGGACGGCGTGCGCCGCCCGGCCCTGCTCTGGCGGGCCGGTCCCGGCTGGCGAATGGCCTCCTCCGCACTGCTCGGCGGCGGCATCGGCGAACGCTCCTGGGTGCTGAACATGCAGGTACGCCCCGGCTACGACCGGATGGACCCGGTCACCCACCTGCACGAGGTCGCCGCGCCCCTGGGCCTGCCGAGCACCCTCGGCGTGGGTCTGATGACCGCCGCCGAGGTCACCGCCTGGACACACGGCGCCGACGAGGGCGTCGAAGCCGCGGTCACCACCGGCATCGGCATCCCCACCTGGGCCGCCGCCCCGGTCCCCGGCACCCCGGGCATCCCCGCTCCCGGCACCATCAACATCCTCGCCGCCATCCCCGCGCCCCTCTCCGACGCGGCCCTGATCAACGCGATCGCCACCGCCACCGAAGCCAAGGTCCAAGCCCTCCTCACCGCCGGCTACGCCTGCACCGGCACCCCCTCGGACGCCATCTGCATCGCCGCCCACACTCCCCACCCCACCGACCCCCCGGAACCCTTCGCCGGCCCCCGCTCCCTGTGGGGCGCCCGCCTGGCCCGCGCGGTCCACACCGCCGTCCTCCAAGGCGCCCGTGCCGACCACATCCGCCGCCGCGGCCACGACCGCGTTCGCGCCGCTCACGACTCGCCCCGAGCGAGCCCCCACCACTCCCGGCCACGTGACAGAGCAGAATGACCCCGTGACCTCCAAGCCCGATTTGCGTGCCGCCACCGTCCGCAGGCTGGAGAAGTCCGCCGGCGCGCTCGCCGGAGCGGCCCTGGCCAAGATGGACGAGGCACTGCCCTGGTACCGGGACATGCCCGCGGACAACCGCTCCTGGATCGGTCTGGTCGCCCAGGCCGGCATCTCCGCGTTCACCGAATGGTTCCGGCACCCCGAGACGCCGCAGAAGGTCAGCGCCGACGTCTTCGGCACCGCACCGCGCGAGTTGACCCGCACCATCACGCTGCCGCACACGGTGGAATTGATCCGCACCACGATCGAGGTGGTCGAGGCCGAGATCGCCACGCTGGCCGCGCCCGGCTACGAACAGGCGCTGCGCGAGGCGCTGCTGCTGTACTCCCGCGAGATCGCCTTCGCCACCGCGCAGGTCTACGCCCACGCCGCCGAGACGCGCGGCGCGTGGGACGCGCGGCTGGAGGCGCTGGTCGTGCACTCGTTGTTGCGGGGCGAGGCGGACGAGGGCATCCTCTCCCGCGCCTCGGCACTGGGCTGGGGTTCGCCGGACTCGGTCATGGTGGTGGTGGGCAACGCGCCGGACGCGGACTCGCAGGCGGTGGTGGACGGCATCCACCGCGCGGGGCGACACGCCCGACTCAACGTGCTCACCGGCGTCCAGGGCGAACGCCTCGTGGTGATCCTGGGTGGCACCGACGATCCGATCCGGGCCACCCGCTCGCTGATCGGCCAGTTCGGCCCGGGCCCGGTGGTGGTCGGCCCCGAGGTACCGGACCTGCTGGCCGCGGTGCGCTCGGCCCAGGCCGCGATGTCGGGACACCGGGCGTGCGTGGCGTGGCCGGACGCTCCGCGCCCGGTGTCCGCCGACGATCTCCTGCCCGAACGCGCGCTCGCGGGTGACGCGGAGGCTCGGGAGCAGTTGGTGGAGGAGATCTACATACCTCTGCACGCGGCGGGCTCCGCACTGTTGGAGACACTCTCCGTGTACCTGGAGCAGGCGGCGAGCCTGGAGGGGGCCGCCAGAATGCTCTTCGTACATCCGAATACCGTGCGCTACCGGCTGCGACGTGTGGTCGACGTGACCGGACTCGTACCGACGGAGACCCGTTCCGCATTCACCCTCCAGGTCTCACTGATCCTCGGCCGGCTCGCCGCAATCGAGATCTAGTCGAGACACTCTTGTAGGAAACCCACAAAGCCACCATCGGATCTTCGTCCCTGCCGATAAGGGGCTCACACCCCTCGCAGGAGAGAGGCTTGACCTCGTGCTCGTACTCGTCGCTCCCGGACAGGGCGCCCAGACGCCCGGATTCCTCGCCCCTTGGCTCGACCTCGACGGCGTGGCCGATCGGCTGCGCTGGTGGTCTGCCGTCACGGGCCTCGATCTGATCCACTACGGCACCAAGGCCGACGCGGACGAGATCCGGGACACGGCGGTGGCCCAACCGCTGCTCGTGGCCTCGGGTCTGGTGGCCGCCCTCGCCCTGTTCCCGCACCCCTCCGACGCCTACCGCGTGGTCGGCGCCGCCGCCGGCCACAGCGTCGGCGAGCTGACCGCCGCCGCGGGCACCGGCGTGATCACCGCCGAGTCGGCGATGACCATCGTGCGTGAGCGCGGCAAGGCGATGGCCGCCGCAGCGGCCGTCACGCAGACCGGCATGAGCGCGGTGCTCGGCGGCGACCCGGAGACCGTACTCGCCAAGATCACCGAACACGGGCTGACCCCGGCGAACATGAACGGCGCGGGCCAGATCGTCGCCGCCGGCACCCTGGAGCAGCTCGCCGCGTTCGCCGCCGACCCGCCGGAGAAGGCCCGCGTGCGTCCGCTCGCGGTGGCCGGCGCCTTCCACACCGAGCACATGGCCTCCGCGGTGGACCGGCTGGCCGAGCTGGTTCCGGGCGTCACCGTGCGCGACCCGCGCACCCCGTTCATCTCCAACTCCGACGGCGCCGTGCTGCACGACGGCCGCGACGTGGTCAAGCGGCTGGTCACCCAGGTCTCCAACCCGGTGCGCTGGGACCTGTGCATGGAGACCATGAAGGACCTGGGTGTCACCGGGCTGATCGAGGTGGCCCCGGCCGGCACCCTGACCGGTCTGGCCAAGCGCGCCCTGCCCGGCGTGGAGACGGTCGCCCTCAAGACCCCGGACGACCTGGAGGCCGCCCGCAAGCTGGTCGAGCGGCACGGCAGCCCCAGCACGATCGACGCCTCGCCCACGTGGCGCCTGGTGGTCGCGCCGTTCAAGGGCGTCATCGAGCTCACCGACATCAAGTCGGGCGACGCTCTCGCGCCCGGTGCCCGGGTCGCCACGGTGCGCTCGCACCGCGACGAGCAGAGCATCACCGTTCCGCACGGCGGCACCGTGGTCGAGTGGCTCGTCGAGGACGGCGACCCGGTCGCCCCCGGCATGCCGCTGTTGCGCATCCACCCGCAGAGCTCGCCGTGATCCTCGTCGCGACATCCGCTTCGCATCCGGCCGCGAACCCACCCGGCCTCGAACCCGTACGGGAGGACCACGCGTGACCGCTTCCATCACCCCTCGCGCCGGAGCCGCGCACGCGCGCATCCTCGGTGTCGGCGGGTATCGCCCGGCTCGGATCGTGCCCAACTCCGAGCTGGTGGACCGGATCGACTCGTCCGACGAGTGGATCCAGAGCCGTTCCGGGATCAAGACCCGGCGCTGGGCGTCCGCGGAGGAGACCGTCGCGGAGATGTCCATCGCCGCGGCCGGCAAGGCCCTCGCGCACGCCGGTCTGGACGCCTCCCAGGTGGGCTGCGTGATCGTCTCGACGGTCACCCACCTCAAGCAGACCCCGGCGATCGCGACCGAAATCGCGCACCGACTGGGCGCGGGCGGCGGGCGGGCGGCGGCGTTCGACGTCTCCGCGGCCTGCGCCGGCTTCTGCTACGGCGTCACGCTGGCCAGTGACATGGTCCGCGGCGGCAGTGCCGAGTACGTCCTGGTGATCGGGGTCGAGCGACTGAGCGACCTGACCAACCTGGCCGACCGCGGCACCGCGTTCATCTTCGGCGACGGCGCGGGCGCCGTGGTGATCGGCCCCTCCGCCACACCGGGCATCGGTCCCGTCGTGTGGGGTTCGGACGGCTCGCAGTCCGAGGCGATCACCCAGACCGTCGACTGGAACGACCTGCGCGACCGGCCCGAGCAGGACTTCCCCACGCTCAAGATGGAGGGCCAGAAGGTCTTCCGGTGGGCCGTGTGGGAGATGGCCAAGGTGTGCGAACAGGCGCTGGACGCCGCCGGCGTCAAGGCCGAGGACCTGGACGCGTTCATCCCGCACCAGGCCAACATGCGCATCACCGACGCGATGATCAAGGCGCTGAAGCTGCCCGCCGAGGTGCCGGTCGCCCGGGACATCGCCGAGAACGGCAACACCTCCGCCGCGTCCATCCCGCTCGCCATGGAGCGCATGCTCGAAAGCGGCGAAGCGGTCAGCGGCGGAACGGCACTGATCATGGGATTCGGGGCCGGCCTCGTCTACGCGGGCCAGGTCATTACGCTTCCGTAGTCCCCTGTCGGTCGTCGCCGGCCGGACGAGCAACAAAAGCATTACCCGTCACCGCAGAAGATTCGATTCAAGGAGCAACATGGCTGCCAGCCAGGAAGAGGTCCTCACGGGCCTCGCCGACATCGTCAACGAGATCGCCGGCGTCCCGCAGGACGAGGTCGAGCTGGACAAGTCGTTCATCGACGACCTGGACGTGGACTCGCTGTCGATGGTCGAGGTCGTCGTGGCGGCCGAGGAGAAGTTCGAGGTCAAGATCCCGGACGACGACGTCAAGGGCCTCAAGACCGTCCGCGACGCGGTCGACTACATCGTCAAGGCCGCCGCCTAGTTCGCAAGTAGCGCCGGCCGTTCTCCGGGCCGGACCCGCACCCGCGAGTCCGGCCCGGTCCGTCGCAGCCACACCGGGCCCCGGCCCGCCCACCGCCGGACCGCCCGAAACCACAGCGTGAGAGTGAGAAGACAGTGAAGTCGACCGAGCGCAACGATGCCGCGCGAACCGTGGTCGTCACCGGTCTGGGCGCGACCACGCCGGTCGGCGGCGATGTCGCGACCACGTGGTCCGCGCTGCTCGCGGGCACGTCCGGCGCGCGGGCGCTGACCGAGGAATGGGCCGAGCAACTGCCGGTGACCTTCGCCGCGCGGATCGCCGTCGAGCCGCTCGAGGTCATGCCCAAGGTCGAGGCACGTCGCCTGGACCGGTCCGGCCAGTTCGCGATGATCGCCGCGCGCGAGGCCTGGCTGGACGCCGGCTACGCGGCCAAGAACACCGCACCCGAGGACGCCCCGGACGCACCCGTGGTGGACCCGGTCCGTCTCGGCGTGGTCATCGCGTCCGGCATCGGCGGCGTCACCACCCTGCTCGACGCCTGGGACACCTTCCACGAGAAGGGCCCCCGTCGGGTCGGCCCGCTCACCGTCCCGATGCTCATGCCCAACAGCCCCGCCGCCAACGTCGGCATCGAGCTGGGCGCGCGGGCCGGTGTGCACACCCCCGTCAGCGCGTGCGCCTCCGGCGCCGAGGCGGTCGCCTACGGCCTGGAGATGATCCGTTCCGGCCGCGCCGACGTGGTGGTCTGCGGCGGCACCGAGGCGGCGATCCACCCGCTGCCGATGGCCGCCTTCGCGAACATGATGGCGATGTCCAAGCGCAACGACGAGCCGCAGCGCGCGTCGCGTCCGTACGACAAGGGCCGCGACGGCTTCGTGATGGGCGAGGGCGCGGGCGCCCTGGTCCTGGAGAGTGCCGAGTACGCGGCGGCCCGCGGCGCCCGGGTGTACGCCGAGGTCGCCGGCGCCGGACTCAGCTCCGACGGCCACCACATCGCCCAGCCCGAGCCGACCGGCCGCGACATCGCCCGCGCGATGGCCCTGGCCCTGGAGGACGGCGCGATCGACCCGGCGGAGGTCGTGCACGTGAACGCGCACGGCACCTCCACCCCGGCGGGCGACGTCACCGAGCTCAAGGCGATCCGCGCCACGCTGGGCGACGCGGCGGCCGACAAGGTCACCGTCACCAGCACCAAGTCGATGACCGGGCACCTGCTCGGCGGCACCGGCGCGGTCGAGTCGGTCGCCACGGTGCTCGCCCTGTACCACCGCACGGCACCGCCCACGATCAACGTGGACGACCTCGACGACGAGGTCGACCTGGACATCATCCGGGACGAGCCGCGCACGCTGCCCGACGGCAACGTCGTCGCCCTCAACAACTCGTTCGGCTTCGGCGGCCACAACGTCGTCGTCGCCTTCCGCCGGCTCGGGTGATCCCCGAGCTCCTTGCGCCGGTTCGCGAAGCGTGCCGCCGGGCCGCACCATGCCCGGCGCACGTGCCGCACTCGGCAGGACGGACCAGACAGCCGTGACCGTGATGGACAACCGACCCGGCACCGAGACCGCGTCCGCGCCCGCCGCCGGGCCCACCCGTCCGCACCGCGACGAGGACCCGCGCAACCCGAGACTGCGGCTGCGCAAGCTGGTCGACCCGGGATCGTACGAGGAGATCTCGGCCTACGAGACCACCTCCGGCACGCTCGCCTGCGTCGGCACCATCAACGGCGCCCGAGTGGTCGCCTACGCGTCGGACCCCACCGTCCAGGGCGGCGCGATGGGCGAGGCGGGCTGCGCCATCGTGGTCGAGGCGTACGAGCGCGCCATGGCCGAACAGGCACCGATCATCGCGCTGTTCCACTCCGGGGGCGCCCGCCTCCAGGAGGGGGTGGCCAGTCTGCACGCGGTGGGCCGGATCTTCCACGCGATGACCATGGCCTCGGGCCGGATCCCGCAGATCTCGGTCGTACTCGGCGCTGCCGCCGGCGGCGCGGCCTACGGGCCCGCGCTGACCGACATCGTGATCCTGGCCCCGGAGGGTCGGATCTTCGTCACCGGCCCGGACGTGGTCCGCTCGGTCACCGGCGAGGACGTCGACGCGCTGCGCCTGGGCGGCCCCGAGCCGCACGGCCGGCGCAGCGGGGTCGTGCACGTGGTCGCCGAGTCCGAGCAGGACGCGATCGACCGGGCCCGCGGCCTGGCCGACCTGCTGGCCAACCAGGGCGAGATCGACCCGGGCGCGCTGGACCGCCGCGAACTGGGCGCCCTGCTGCCCGAGTCGGCCAAACGCGCCTACGACGTGCACCCGGTCGTCGACGGCCTGCTGGACGAGCCCGGTCGGGAACTGCACCCCAAGTGGGCGCCGAACATCGTCACCACGCTCGGCCGGCTCGGCGGACGCACCGTCGGCCTGGTCGCGAACAACCCGTTGCGGCTGGGCGGTTGCCTGGACTCGGCGTCGGCCGAGAAGGCTTCCCGCTTCGTCCGCATGTGCGACGCGTTCGGGGTGCCGCTCGTGGTGGTCGTGGACGTGCCCGGCTACCTGCCCGGCGTGGGCCAGGAGTGGGACGGCGTGGTGCGCCGCGGCGCGAAGTTGCTGCACGCGTTCGGCGAGTGTGTGGTGCCGCGAGTGACGATGGTCACCCGCAAGGCGTACGGCGGCGCGTACATCGCGATGAACTCACGCTCGCTGGGCGCGACTCGGGTGTTGGCTTGGCCGACCGCCGAGGTCGCGGTGATGGGCGCGGTCGCCGCCGTGCGCATCCTGCACCGGCGCCGGCTCGCCGAGGTCCCGGACGAGCTGAGGCCGCAGGTCGAGCTGGAGCTGGCGGCCGAGCACGAGAAGGTCGCGGGCGGTCTGGACCGAGCGATCGAAATCGGCGTCGTGGACGAGGTGATCGACCCGGACGAGAGCCGGATCGCGATCGCGAAGGCGATCGCCGCCGCCCCGCCGGCCCGCGGCGCACACGGCAACATCCCACTGTAGAACCGGGCTCGGCACCAGTACCTCGGCGGCCCCGAATAGGCCCCAAGGCGGAGACACGAGGGGCCCTTCCGAATGATTCGGAAGGGCCCGCCTCGTCGGTATGTCTATACGTATGTCTTTTCCACGGCCGCTCCGGCCATCACCGCCGACCCGCCGGCCGGGCTCAGACCACCTGATGCAACCAACGCACCGGCGTGCCCTCCCCCGCGTAGCGGAAGGGCTCCAACTCGTCGTCCCACGGCTTGCCGAGCAGCTTCTCCACTTCGGAACGCAGGTCGACCTCGCCGCGCGCCGCGCGACCGAGCACCGCGCGCAGCCGATCCTCGGGGATCAGGATGTCGCCGTGCGCCCCCGTGACCGCGTGGAAGATACCGAGGTCGGGGGTGTTGCTGTAGCGCTCCCCCTCCGCGTTGGCCGAGGGCTCCTCGGTGGCCTCGAAGCGCAGCAGGTGCCACCCGCGCAGCGCCGAGGCAAGGCGCGACGCAGTACCGGGCGCGCCCTGCCAGGACAGTTCGGCCCGCAACATTCCGGGCGCCACCGGCTGGCGGACCCAGTCAAGACTCACGCGCACGCCAAGAACGCCCGCTGCCGCCCACTCGACGTGCGGGCACAGCGCACGCGGCGCGGAGTGCACGTAAAGAACTCCACGTGTCGTCACCGGGACCTCCAGGCTTCAAGGACGAGGTTCGCCTTCCCCAGCGGCCTCAACCCTTGTCTCGGACTGCCTGTTCGAATCCCGGTCTTCCATTGTGCCCCACAGACCACGGATGTACCACAGGCACCAGTTGCTGTCCGTAATCACATGTGGGCAATTGTCCGATGCGGAGGAACAATTCGTTACTCACCGTCTCGGAATGGTGAGCCACTGCACTCAACGTGCCCGGCCGTCGACAATGCCACTCCCGGCAGTGTCGGCCTTCACACGAAGGAGTGACGTGCCGTCGATGGACATCGTCGTGTCGATGCTAGGGGTCAGAGGGGGCGACGTGGGTGGGAAACGGCGAGTAGGGACGGCAACCGCGGCGATGGTCGCGGCGGTATTGACACTGTCCTCGTGCAACGACTCGGACGGGGGCAGGAGTGCCGCGCCGGCGGCGGTCGACGCCGACCACGCGGGCAAGCCGAGCGGGAGCCGAACCGGCGAGCAAACCGGGAAGCCCGGCAACCCGAGTGCGACCGAACAGCCCAACGGGAAGGCGCTGGTCCCGACACCGGACCCGCCGGCGACCGCGACCGTGCCGCCCCGGCCGCGCTCGATGGCCGCCCTGGGCGACTCGATCACGCGCGGTTTCGACTCGTGCGACCCGCTGCAGGACTGCCCGGACAAGTCGTGGGCCACCGGCACCTCGGCCGATGTGAACAGTCACGCCAAGCGGTTGCAGTTGCCCGCGGACGCGGTGTTCAACAACGCCGCGACCGGCGCCCGGATGTCGGATCTGGCGGGTCAGGCCCGCGAGGCGGTCCGGGAGCGGGCCGAATACGTGACGATCCTGATGGGCGCCAACGACGCGTGCCGCCGCACCGAGGCCGAGATGACCTCGCCGGGCACGTTCGAGAGCCAGTTCCGTGACGCGCTGTCGGTGTTGCGCGAGGGGCTGCCGCATGCGCGCGTGCTCGTGGTCAGCGTGCCCGATCTGGGGCGGATGTGGGAGACGGGCCACGACGAACTGGTGGCCCGCACGGTGTGGTCGCTGGCGAACGTGTGCCAGTCGATGCTGGAGGACCCGCGCTCGGCCAAGCCCGACGCGCTGGATCGCCGACAGCGGGTGCGCGATCGGGTGACCGCCTACAACGCGAAGTTGCGCGAGGTGTGTTCGACCTGGTCCAACTGCCGCTACGACGGCGGCGTGGTGAACACCCAGCGGTTCGGCAAGAACGACGTCAGCCACTGGGACTGGTTCCACCCCAGCGTGGCCGGTCAGCGCACGCTCGCGGAGGTGACGTCCCGCCAGGGATATACCTGGGGATAACCCATCCGAGTGATTTCCCTCCCGGAATCACTCACCGGCCCGCTAAGCTCTGACTCGACTACGGAAAAGAGTCGCTCGGCGACACAGAGCGACGAAGTCTGGTGACGAAAGCAGCCTACCGAGACATACCACGCGGGAGCACACACGAGACGCCGACCTGAATGGGTGGGGCGGGTGGGACTCGAACCCACGGCCAGAGGATTATGAGTCCCCTGCTCTAACCAGCTGAGCTACCGCCCCTCGCCGTCCGCTGCCGGACAACCTGAGGCAGCATAACCGGTCAGGCACGACCATCGCCCGGGGGGATCCTCGCGAGCGTGGTCTCATCCTGCCCGAAAGTGTTCGCATCCCGCCGTCGGGGCCGGCGCGCGCCACACCCCCGTGGATGGGCCGATCCAGGGGTTCGCACACCCGCTCGGCGCCACTCGTTTACGACCCGCCGGCTGCGGTCACTCGGGTGATCCCGTGATCCGTCACCTGTGCGAGGAGAACCACCATGCGCGCCGTCGCCGTGAACGAGTTCGGAGGCGACCCGAAGGTCGTCGATCTGGCGAAGCCGACACCCGGCAGGGGTGAGTTGCTCGTCGAGATCGCCGCCGCGGCGGTCAACCCGTTCGACTGGAAGGTCGCGGACGGCATGCTCGGCGGGTCGATGGAACACACGTTCCCGCTCGTGCTCGGGTCGGACTTCGCCGGCACGGTGGTCGACCTCGGTGCGGACACGACCCGATTCTCGGTCGGCGACCGGGTGTTCGGCTCGGTGCTGCGCGCGCCGGTCGGCGCGGTGGGCGCGTACGCCGAATTCCTGACCGTGCCCTCGGAGGGGCTGGTGGCCTCGGCCGCCGACCTGGATCCGGCCCGGGCCGCGGCGTTGCCCACCGCCGCCGGCACCGCGCTGGGCCTGCTGGAGGCGGGGGGCGTCCTGGCCGGGCAGACCGTCCTCCTGGTCGGCGCGGCCGGCGGCGTGGGCACCTTCGTGACCCAGCTCGCGGCGGCCCGCGACGTGCGGGTGCTCGCGGTCACCCGGGGCGTCGGCGCGGCCGGGATGGGTGCGCTCGGCGCCGCCGAGACCTACGACGCGGCCGATGGGATCGTGGTGGACAAGGTGCGCTCGGACCACCCCGACGGCGTGGACGCGCTGGTCGACCTGGTCTCCGGTGCGGCCGACTTCGCCGCGTACGCCCGGCTGATCCGGGACGGCGGGGTGGCCCTGAGCACCCAGTTCGTGGCCGACCCGGACGAACTGGGCCGCCGGGGGATCGAGGCGATCAACCACAACCAGAAGTCCACGGCCCGGTTGTACGACCGGCTGGCCGACGAGTTGCGCGCGCGCCGGATCACCGTGCCGATCGAGGCGCGCCTGCCGCTGTCCGACGCCCCGAGCGCGATCGCCCGCAGCCGCCTGGGCGGCGCCCGGGGCAAGACGGTGATCCTGCCGTAGTCACCGGGCCCGTCCGGCGGTGTCGGCCGGGCCGCCGGTCAGGCCAACAGCGGCGCCAACCGCGAGCACAGCGTGGTCACATGGGTGCGGACCAGTTCCTCGCCCATGCCGCTCAGCGACGCGAAGAACCACACCGTCTCGATCGGCGTATCGGCCACGTAGGCCCGGATCTCGCGCGCCGCGTCCTCGGGCGTCGCGTGCAGGAAGTGGCCGGGTGCGGCGGACAGGCCGCGGGCCCGCCACCGGTTCGGATCGATCGGGCGCGGCGGCGCGGCGTCGGTGCCCTCGACCGCGTACCGGTGATAGCCGTCCCACTGGTGCGCGAGATGCCGGGAGACCACCGGCCAGTCCCGTTCGGGGTCCTCGGTGATCCAGCCGTTCAGCAGTCCGGCCATCCGCGCGTCCGCCACGTCGTGGCCCGCCTCGCGCAGGCCGTCCAGGTAGGGCGCGGCCATCGCCGGGTTCGCGGTGAGCAGCGATTCGCCGAGCAGCCCGGCCCGACGCGCGCCCTGCGGGCCCTGGTAGCCCAGCCAGATCCGCGGTCGGCGCTGGACCGGCGCGGGTGTGATGGTCCCGCTCTCCCACAGTCGGCGGATCTCGCGGGCGCTCGCGTCGGTTGCCGCGAACCGGGTCCGGAGCAGTTCGGTCCGGTCGAAGAGGTCGTATTCGGGCTGCCGGTATCCGGTGCCGATGCCCAGTTCCAACCGGCCGCCGCCGATCAGGTCCACGATCGCGGCCTCCTCGGCCAGGTGCGCCGGGTGGCGCAGCGGCGCGATGGTGACGCCGGTGCCGATCCGGGCCCGCCGGGTGCGGGCGGCGATCGCGGCGGCCAGGGTGAGCGGCTGGCTGAGGTAGCCGTCCTCGAAGCCGTGGTGCTCGGTGGTCCAGATCGAGTGCACCCCGAGGCGGTCCGCCTCCTCGCACAGCTCCAGGGTGAAGGCGTACAGCCGGGACCAGTCCTGCCGCCACTCGACCGGATTGCGCAGGTCCAGGTAGATGCCGACGTTGACCATGCGACGCTCCCCATGGGTGGGTGCCGGGATCGGCTGACCCGGGGCAGCGCCTCGGCCGGCCATCTGACACGGTGATATCTGACTGACCGTCAGCTTACGGAGGCAGCGTGTCCGACCCGATCACCGCCCGGCTCGATCGCCTGGAGGCGCACGAGCAGATCCGCCAACTCGCGGCCCGCTACGCACTCGCGCTGGACAGTCGGGATGTGCCGGCGCTGGCCGCGCTGTTCGTGGACGACGTGCGCACCGGTGACGGCGGAGTCGGGCGGGACGCGCTGGCCCGGTGGTTCGACCCGGTGCTGCGTCCGTACGGGATCACCTTCCACCTGATCGGCAACCACGTGATCGACCTGGTGGACGAGGATCACGCCACCGGCGTGGTCTACTGCCGCCCCGAACACGAGGTGGGCGAGTTGTGGGTGGTGATGCCGATGCAGTACCAGGACCGCTACGAACGGCGGGACGGGCGCTGGTACTTCCGCAGCCGCAAGCCCCGGGTGTTCTACGCGGCGGACGTCCTGGAGCACCCGCTGTCGGTGCCCGACCGGTTCCACTTCCCGAACAACCCGATGATCACCGACGCCCAACTGCCGCAGGCGTGGGCGTCGTGGCGGGAGTTCTGGGCGCGCACCGGGAGCGAGTGAGTCGGGGCCGGCTGCAACGCACGAGCGCCCGCCGGATGGATCCGGCGGGCGCTTCGGTGGCTCCCGCAATTGGACTCGAACCAATAACCTGCCGGTTAACAGCCGGCTGCTCTGCCAATTGAGCTATGCGGGATTGCGTCGGACCGTTGGGCGGTCGCTGCGTGGAATACATTAGCGCATTCCCGGGGGTGGCCCGCACCAGGGTTTTTCCGGTAGGACCTCACAGGTTGCCTACGCACCGCGCCCGGGTAGGCGCTGACGTGCACGGGCGGGACACACGACCGCGGAGGACATCATGATCAACAAGCTCACCTTCGTCACCGGCCTCGCCGTCGGCTACGTACTGGGGACCAAGGCGGGGCGCGAGCGCTACGAGCAGATCCGGAAGTTGTCCGGCACGGTGGCGGCCAGCCCGCCCGCCCGCAAGGCCGGACACGCGGCGGCCGGACTCGGCCGCGAGGCGGGCGCCAAGGCCGGTCGGGCGATCGGCGAGCACCTGCCCGAGCGGGTGGGACGGCACCTGCCGGACCGCTTCGTCCGGCAGGGCACGAACGGCACCTCGGTGACGTCCGCGCGCTACGGACAGGGCCTGTAGAGGCTCGCCGGGACGGTGGTGGGGTCGCCGCTGTCCCGGCGGCCTGCGGAAATCGAGCGGTGCGCCGATCGACGGCATCGGCCGGGTGAGCCCGGGTGAGCCGGTGGGGCCGGGCAGCGGAATCGCCTGGCGGCCTTCGCCTGCCCGATCACCCCCGGCGGTGGCGCCCGCCCAGTTCCGCCCCCTCGCGCGGCGGCGGTACCGCGCCCGGATGCAGCCGGTCGCGCACCTCGCGATACTGCGCCCGGACCGCGTCGCCGAACGCGAGTTCCTCCTCGTCGGGCTCCACGAAGGTGCCCACTCCCGAGGCCCACGCCGGCAGCGCCCCGAACAGCGCCCACGCGGCCTGTCGGGCCGCGCCCTGGGCCACGTAGCGTCCGGCGAGCGCCGCCGCGGGCACCGCGGTGGGCATGCCGAGCAGGGCAGGCGCGATCGTGGACACCGCCGCCGAGCGGGCCCCGGGGCCGACCAGGATCACCCGCTCCACCGCCACGTCCCGGTCGCGCAGCACGTCCAGCGAATCCGAGATGCCGCACAACATGCCCTCCACCGAGGCCCGGGCGAGCGCCTGCGGGGTCATGCTCTCCGGGCGCAGTCCGGTGAGCGTGCCCGCCGCGTGCGGCAGGTCGGGGATCTGCTCGCCGTCGAGGTAGGGCAGCAGGACCAGTCCGCAGGCGCCGGGTGTGCACTCCAGCGCCGCCCGGTCGAACGCCTCGGCGTCCAGCCCCAGCATCGACGCGGTTCCGCGCAACACCCGGGCCGCGTTGAGGGTGCGGGTCAGCGACAGGTGGCGTCCGGTGGCGTCGGCGTAGGAGGCGACCACGCCGGTGGGGTCGGCCAACGACACCGGGTGCGACGCGAACGCGGTGCCGATGGTGCCGATCGCGACCACCACGTCGCCGTCGGCCGGCCCCGCCCCGAGCGCCAGTGCCGCCTCGGCGCCCGTCCCGGCCGAGACCAGCACCCCCTCCGGGGTGCGCCCGGCGGCGCCGCCCGGCGGCAGCACGATCGGTGTGCGCGGCACCCGACCGATGGCCAGGTGCAGCAGATCCTCCCGCCACTCTCCCGTGGTGGCGTAGTAGCCGGTGGTGGAGGCGTCCGCGCGGTCGGTGACCGGGTCGGGCGGGCAGCCGAGCAACTGCCAGGTGACCCAGTCGTGCGGCAGCAGCACGGAGGCTATCCGGCCCACCGCCTCCGGTTCGAAGCGGGCGAAGCGGCGCAGTTGGGCGATCGCCGACGACGAGCGCGGCACCGACCCGGTCGCGGCGGTCCACGCGGCCGGCCCGCCGAGCCCGTCCACGAGGTCCGCGGCGGCTCCGGAGGCGCCGGGGTCGTCCGCGGGCAGGGGATGGCCCAGGATCACCCCCTGTGCGTCCAGCGGGACCGCGCCGTGGTTCTGCGCGGCCACCGCGATCGCGGCCACGTCGTCGAGGAGACCGCCCGCCGCGGCCTCGCCGAAGGCCCGCAGCCATGCCCCGGGCGTGGTCGCGGCGCCCTCGGCGTACGCGGCGCGCCCCTGGCGCAGTGGCGTACCGGTCTCGGCGTCGCAGACGAGGATGCGCAACTGGCGCGCCGAGCAGTGCACTCCGGCGACGAGGGTGGGTGTCGGGCTTGTCGGCATGGGCAGATTCTGACAGCAGCCGACCGAGCGCGACCCGACTCCCGGGCACAACGGTCGGGGATCAGTCGAGATAGCCCCGGAGTTGCTCGGAATAGGACCGCTCGCGCAGGCGGGACAGGGTGCGCGACTCGATCTGGCGTATGCGCTCGCGGGTCACCCCGAAGACCCGGCCGATCTCCTCCAGGGTGTGCGGTTCGCCATCGGCGAGGCCGTAACGCAGTTGCACCACCTGACGCTCGCGGTCCCCCAGCGTGGACAACAACGCCTCCAGGTGTTCGCGCAACATCAGGGCGGCGGCGGCCTCGGCCGGGGAGGTCGCGTCGGTGTCCTCGACGATGTCGCCCAACAGCACCTCGTCCTCGCCGACGGGGGTGTGCAGGGACACCGGTTCCTGGGCCAGCCGCAGGATCTCGGTGACCCGCGCGGCGGTCAGGTCGAGCACCCTGCCGACGTCCTCGGCGGTGGGTTCCTCGCCGCGTTCCTGGAGCAGTCGGCGCTGCACCCGGATCACCCGGTTGATCAGTTCGACCACGTGCACCGGGACCCGGATGGTGCGCGCCTGGTCGGCCAGCGCCCGGCTCATCGCCTGGCGGATCCACCAGGTCGCGTAGGTGGAGAACTTGTAGCCGCGGGTGTAGTCGAACTTCTCCACCGCCCGGATCAGGCCCAGGTTGCCCTCCTGGACCAGGTCGAGCAGGCCCAGGCCGCGCCCGACGTAGCGCTTGGCGATCGAGACCACCAGGCGCAGGTTGGCCTCGATCAGCCGGCGCTTGGCCCGCTCGCCGTCGTGCACCAGGGTGCTCAGCGCGTCGCGGGCGGCGGGGTCGGTGGGCGGGTCGGCGAGCAGGCGTTCGCCGGCGAACAGGCCGGCCTCGACCCGACGGGCCAGGTCGACCTCGTCCGCGGCGCTCAGCAGGGGCACCCGGCCGATCTCGCGCAGGTATTGGCGCAGCAGGTCGGCGGACGAGGCGCCGGATTCCGCGGGCTGCGGGGCGCTCTCGGGTTCGCCGTCGGCGGCCGGTCGCTCGACGTCTTCGGCCGCGGCCGGCGCGGGTGGTTCGGGTGGCGCGGTTCCTGGGGTGGCGTGCTCCGTGAGGACGGTGGCCGGGCCCGGTTCAGGCTCATCCGTCCGATCCGTGTGGGTGGGGTCGCCGCCGGGCGTTTTCCCCCCTCTGGTGTGCCGATGCACCTTCCCCAGTCTGCTGTACGAGGGGGCCTGCCGCCGAGGGTTGGGCGCGGAAATCTCGCCGGCACGGGGGCGATCCGGCCGATCGACGCGGCCCACCGGCCGGGTGGGGGCGGTTTTGCCCGGGCAGACGCCCCGGGGGTCAGCCGCCGGGGGCGTACAGCGCCTCGGCGCCTCGGTCGACCAGGGCGCGTTTGTACGTCTCCAGGGTGGTCAACTCCTGCCAGACCAGCGCGTATTCGTCCGCGTCGCGGACCGGGTCGATGCGCAGCAGGCGGGACTTGGCGTCGGCGATCCGGCGTTCGGCGGAGAACACCCGCAGCCGGACCAGGTTGCCGTCGGCGTAGGCCCGGTCCGGGTCGGCGGTGATGTGCGGGCTCTCCACGGCGAGTTCGGTGACCATGTGCCGCACGGTGTCGTCGGGGGCGGCGGTGCGCACCTCGGCGACCCAGTTCGGGGTCTGTGCGAGTTCGCAGCACACGCCGCCGGCGACGGCGATCGCCGCGCGCACGGCCGCGTACGCCGGCGCGGTGAACTCGTCGGCCTCGTAGTGGTCGAACGCCGGTGCGACCAACACCGGGGCCTGCAACGCCAGCTTGAGCACCTCGCGTTGCACGGCCTGGCACATGTCGCGCGGGTCCGGCCGGAAGCCGCCCGGTCGCGCTGCGGCCTGCGGTTGCCGGCCGGGCTGCGTGGGGGCCTGACCGGGCTGGGCGCCCCGCTCGCCGCGTGCGGCGCGCTCGCGCTGCCAGCGGTTGACCTGGGCGACCCGGGCGACCACGAACCGTTCGTCCAGGAAGCCGAGCATCGAGTCGAGCCGGACCGCGTAGGTGTGCCGCAGGGCCTGGTCCTTGATGCCCGCGATGACCGGTGCGGCGGCGTCCAGGGCGGCCACCCGGCCCTCGGCGGTGGACAGGTCGTGGCCCTCGATCCGGGACTTGATGGCGAACTCGAAGAGCGGGACGCGCGCGTCGATCAGGCCGAGCACGGCCTCGTCGCCGTGCGCCAGGCGCAGGTCGCACGGGTCCAGGCCGCGCGGCTCGACCGCGACGAAGGTGCGGGTGACGAACTTCTGGTCCTCCTCGAACGCCCGCAGCGCGGCCTTTTGGCCCGCCGCGTCGCCGTCGAAGGTGAAGATCACCTCGCCGCGGAACTCGCCGGAGTCCATCAGCAGTCGGCGCAGCACCTTGATGTGTTCGTCGCCGAAGGAGGTGCCGCACGTGGCGATCGCGGTACCCGCGCCGGCGAGGTGGCAGGCCATCACGTCGGTGTAGCCCTCGACGATGACCGCCCGGCCGGACTTGGCGATCTCCTTCTTGGCCAGGTCCAGGCCGTAGAGCACCTGGGACTTCTTGTAGATCGGCGTCTCGGGGGTGTTCAGGTACTTGGGACCGTTGTCGTCGTCGTAGAGCTTGCGCGCGCCGAAGCCGATCACGTCGCCGGTGATGTCGCGGATGGGCCAGATCAACCGGCCCCGGAAGCGGTCCATCGGCCCGTTGCGGCCCTCGCTGGCCAGGCCGCCCTCCAGCATCTCCTGCGGGGTGAAGCCCTTGCCGCGCAGGAAGCGCACCAGGTTTTCCCAGCCCTTGGGCGCGTAGCCGAGCGCGAAGCGTTCGGCGGCGTCCTGCTCGAAGCCTCGGTCGGCGAGGAATTGCCGGGCGGTCTGCGCCTCCGGAGTGCCGAGTTGATCGGCGAACCAGCGGGCGGCGATCTTGTGCGCCTCGACCAGGCGGGTGCGCCGGCCCTGTTGGCGGCCCGGCGTGTAGCCGCCCTCCTCGTAGCGCAGTTCGATGCCGTACTGCTGGGCCAGCCGCTCCACGGTCTCGGAGAACGTGGTGTGGTCCAGGCGCATGACGAAGTCGAGAACGTCGCCGCCCTCGCCGCAGCCGAAGCAGTACCAGAGGTTCTTCGCCGGGCTGACCTGGAAGGACGGGGACTTCTCGTCGTGGAAGGGGCACAGCCCCTTGAAGTTTCCTCCGCCCGCGTTGCGCAGTTGCAGGTGTTGTTCGGCGATCTCCGCGATGCGTGCCGTCTCGCGGACCCGCCTGACGTCTTCCTCACGGATACGGCCGGCCACGATCGTCGAGTCTACGGGTCCGCGCGGTGGACGTCGGCGGCGACCGGGCGACTCACCGCGAGCTCAGCGCGGCGTGCAGGGTGATCGCGGCGCGGTCGGTGAGCGAGGCCACCTGGTCGACGACCACCCGCAGCCGGGCCGCGTCGTCGGCGGCGTCGGCCCAGTCCGCGCGCAACGACGCGTCCAGCACCTCGGGACCGCCGGCCACGAGCAGTTCGACCAGTTCGGTGATCACCGCGCGTTGGCGCTCGCGCAGCCGCTCGGCGCCCTCGCGGGCCATCACGTAGCGCGCGGTGACCGCCTTGAGCACGGCGCATTCGAGCCGGATGTCGCGCGGGACGATCAGGTCGGCGGCGTAGCGGGTGACCGGGTCGGTGCCGTACAGCTCGCGGGTGGCGTGTTCGGCGGCCAGGCAGAAGCGGCCGATCAGGCCGCTGGTGGCGTTCTTGAGCCGGGCCTGGGCGCGACGCGAGCCGTCGTAGCCCACCGGCCAGAAGTCGAGCGCGAGCAGTCGGTCCAGGGCCTCGCCGAGTTCGTCGGCCGCGCAGTCGGGGCGGTAGCGGCGCACGGTCAGGTCGAGCAGTTCGCGCCGTTCGCCGGCGTCGCGCAGTCGGACCAGGTCGAGCCGGTGCGACTGCACCGCGTCCTCCAGGTCGTGCACCGAATAGGCGACGTCGTCGGACCAGTCCATCACCTGGGCCTCCAGGCAGCGGCGGCTGGGGTCGGCGCCGGCGCGCACCCACTCGAACACGGCCAGGTCGTCCTCGTAGGCCCCGTAGGAGTGCGTGTCGGGGCGGCGCGACCACGGGTATTTGAGCACCGCGTCCAGCCCGGCGCGGGTCAGGTTCAGGCCCACGCTGCGGCCGTCCGGGGCGAACGTCTTGGGTTCGAGCCGGGTGAGCAGGCGCAGGCTCTGCGCGTTGCCCTCGAAGCCGCCGCAACTCTTGGCCGCCTCGTCCAGGGCGCGCTCGCCGTTGTGGCCGAACGGCGGGTGGCCGAGGTCGTGCGCCAGGCACGCGGTCTCCACCAGGTCCGGATCACAGCCCAGCGCCTGGCCCAGCTCACGACCGATCTGGGCGCATTCGAGCGAGTGGGTCAACCGGGTCCGCGGGCTGTCCTGACCCGCGGCGGCGGTCTCGCCGGGGACCACCACCTGGGTCTTGCCCGCGAGGCGACGCAGCGCGGCCGAGTGCAGTACCCGGGCCCGGTCGCGCTCGAACGCGGTGCGACCGGGTCGCTTGTTGGGTTCGGTGACCCACCGGGCGAGGTCCGCGGCTTGGTAGGGGCCCGGCCCGGATCGATCCGTTGCCCCGGACCGGGTGGCGGGGGCTGCCGTCGTGCCTGCCGATTTGCTGTCCACTTGTCCACATTAAGGAGTCGTACCGACATTCGACGAAGGCCGGGCCGCGAACAACGCGGGAACCCTTCACCGCGCGTCGGACAATTTGCCGCGCAGTTGGAGCACCGCCTTGGTGTGGATCTGGCAGGTGCGGCTCTCGGTCACCCCGAGCACCTGGCCGATCTGGGACAGGGTCAGGCCCTCGAAGTAGTAGAGCGTCACGACGGTCTTCTCCCGTTCGGGCAGCGCGTTGACCGCGCGGGCGAGCAGGTGTCGCATCTCTCGGCTCTCGGCCACCTCGACCGGGTCGTCGGCGGTGGTGTCCTCCAGCGTGTCCACCAGGCTGAGCCGGTCGCCGCCGTCCTGGCCGGTGTGCAGGAGTTCGTCCAGGGCCATCACGTTGATCAGCGAGAGCTGGCTGAAGATCGCGTGCAGGTCCTCCAGCGCGATGCCCATCTCGTGCGCGACCTCGACCTCCGAGGGCGTGCGGTTGAGCTTGGCCTCCAGGCCCGCGTAGGCCAGTTCGACCGCGCGGGCCTTCTGCCGCACGGATCGCGGGATCCAGTCCAGCGCGCGCAGTTCGTCGATGATGGCGCCCCGGATGCGGCTGATCGCGTACGTCTCGAACTTGATCGCGCGGTCGAGGTCGAACTTCTCGATCGCGTCGATCAGGCCGAACATCCCGTACGAGACGAAGTCGGCCTGGTCCACGTTGGCCGGAAGGCCGACGCCGACGCGCCCGGCGACGTACTTCACGAGCGGCGAGTAATTCAGGATGAGGCGTTCCCGCAGGGTGGGATCCCCCGAGCGCTTGAAGTCGCTCCAGAGGTTCTCCAGCGCACGGTTGGAAGCGCCACCGTCCTCGACGGTGACGGCCGGTCCGTCCTGGGACGCGGACGCGGTGGCGCTCTTACGCCCTGGGATTTGCTTGGGCATGCGTGGCCTTGTGTCGTTCCACGGAGACGTGCGTGCAGATCTGAGTTCTCGCGAGCGTAGCGTGACCTGACGACTCCCGAGCGCTACGAATATCCCGTCGGGCACAATTCGGCCGGATCGCGGCGCGGTGACCCGGATCGCCCGGATCGCGCCCGACGGATCCGGGCGGCGGCGCGAAGGTGGTTTCCGCGCGGGTCGGGGGTGCCGGTCGCGGTGGTCGGGACGAGGGTTGGGCCCGATGGCGGGCGGCGCCCCGGGTCCGGCCCGCGCGGGGCCGCCCACCGGCGCCGATCCACCGATCGGGGGTGCCCGCGGGCGGGCCGGGGCGGGGCGGGGTGCGCGCGTGCGCGACCGGGCTCGGCGTCCGCGCCGTGGCGCGCCCGGGTACGGCGGTCGCACCGACCCGGACGGGTGTACCCGCCGCGTCGGATGCGGGCACGGGGGTCGACGCGGCCACAAGGTCACCGGCCGGTACGGGCGTGTCGTCGAACGTCGCGGCGACGCCACCCGGGCACGCGCGTTCGAGGGGAGCGGGGTCGACGCCGTCCCGAGCGCGCGGGCGCCCGCCGCGGCGGTGGAGCCGGGCCCCGCCCGTCGGTCGGGCGGGCGCGGTCGGCGGCGGGGCGATCCGATCGGGGCGGCCGGTGTCCCTTGCCTCTGCCGCGGCCTCTTCTTCCTCGGCCGCGGCCTCGGCCACGCTCTCGTCGGTCACGGGGTATGGCACCTCCTCGATTGGGCCTCCCCTCACGGTGATGATCACTGCCGCCCCAGGTCAAGCACCGCCACGGCGACGCCACCCCTTCGAGGTGCGATCGACCAGTTCGCGGGCGACCAGCACATCCAGATGGCGGCGGGTGGCGGCGGGCGCCAGACCGGCCTCGCGGGCGATCCGCGCCGTGGACGCGGCACCGCGGGTCGGCACCGCCTCCAGGATCCGGCGCGTGATCGGCGCCGGATCGTCGCCCGGCCGGAGGGGACCGGACAACACCGGCGCGAGGTCGTCACCGATCAGCCCCACCTGCTCGATCACCTCGGCCGCCCGGGTGACCAGCACCGAACCCGGCTCGCGCAACAACGCGTGCACCCCGGCCGAACTCGGCGAGCCGACCGGCCCCGGCACCCCCATCACCTGGCGGCCCAGCCGCGCCGCCCGACGCGCGCTGATCAGCGCCCCGCTGCGCAGCGCCGCCTCGACCACCACCGTGCCCCGGGTCAGCGCCGCGATCACCCGATTGCGCTCGACGAAGCGGTATCGGGTGGGGTGCGCCCCCGGCGGCAGCTCGGTGACCACGGTGCCCTCCTCGGCGATCCGGGTGAGCAGCCGCTCGTGTCCGCGTGGATAGTGCACGTCGATCCCGCACGCGAGCACCGCGACGGTGGGGCCGGCCACCACGAGCGCGCCGCGATGTGCGGCGGCGTCCACCCCGTAGGCGCCGCCCGAGACCACCGTCCAGCCCGCCTCGGCCAGGTCGGCGGCCAGCGTCGCGGCCACGTGCGCGCCGTAGTCGGTGCAGGCCCGCGCGCCCACGACCGCCACCGAGCGCAACGCGGCGAGCCGCAGCGTGGCCGCGCCGCGCACCCACAGGCCCAGTGGCCGGGTGTCCCCCAGGTCGTCGAGCTGGGTGGGCCAGCCCGGGTCGCCGGGGACCACGAAGTCGCCACCGAGCCCGGCGATCCGCGCCAGGTCGTGCTCCGGGTCGTCGTGCCCGCCCAGTCGGACCCGGTAGCCGGCCGGATCCCGCCGGGCCAACTCGACCGGCAACGCGCGGCCCGCCCGCAGGTCGGCCAACAACCGGGCGGCGCCGTGGACCCGCACCGCGCGGCCGAACGCCTCGTCGCCCGGCTCCACCAGCCGGGTCAGCGCGGCCCGGGCCGACCGTTCCGCCGCGGCGTCCCGAGCCGGCGGGTCCGGCTCGGCCCAGGGCAGCGGATCCGGCGCCCTCACGACGCGGGCTCGCCGTCGCCCGCCGAGTCGCCCCGGACGATCCCGGTCCGCAGCTCCAGCGCGGTGTCCAGATCGGCCCGCCCGGGCCGCTCGCGCCCGCGCAGGTCGGCGACGGTCCAGGCGACCCGCAACACCCGATCCAGGCCCCGGGCGGTGAGCAGCCCACGCTCCATGTCCCGGGCCGCCCGATCCAGCGCGTCCGGCTCGACGCTCCAGCGGGTCCGCAGCTCGCGCCCGGGCACCTCGGCGTTGACCGCCCACCCGGTCCCGGCCAGTCGCCGCGCCGCCCGCTCCCGGGCCGCCAGCACCCGTGCGGCCACCACCGCGGACCGCTCCCCCGACCCCTCGGGCGCGAACAACTCGGCCCGGGAGACGGCGTCCACGGTGACCCGCACATCGATCCGGTCCATCAGCGGCCCGGACAGCCGGGAGAGGTACTTGTGCCGCATCAGCACCGAGCAGGTGCAGTCCAGGCCGCGCCCGGAGAACCGCCCGCACGGACACGGGTTGGCCGCCATCACCAGCAGGAACCGGGCCGGGAAACACAACATCCCCCCACTGCGGGCGACGGTGACCGTGCCCGACTCCAACGGCTGCCGCAGCGCGTCGAGCACCCGCCCGGAGAACTCCGGACTCTCGTCCAGAAACAACACGCCCCGATGCGCCAGGGAGACCGCGCCCGGGCGGGGCAGGCCGTTGCCGCCGCCCACGATCGCGGGCATCGTGGCGCTGTGGTGCGGCGCGCAGAACGGCGGCGTGGTCACCAGCGGCAGGTCCGGGCGCAGCGTGCCGGCGATCGAGTGCACCGCGCTGACCTCCAGCGAGGACGGCCCGTCGAGCGCGGGCAGGATCCCGGGCAGCCGTTCGGCCAGCATCGTCTTGCCCGCTCCGGGGCTGCCGAGCAGGAACAGGTGGTGGCCGCCCGCCGCGCACACCTCCAGCGCCCGCCGGGCCCGGTCCTGTCCGGCGACATCCGCCAGGTCGGCCGGCTCCGCGCCGGCCGGCGTCGGGCCCGCGGCCAGGGTGCCGACCACGGCCAGTGGGTCCGGGCCCAGGCCGATGTCGGCCACCGCGCGTTCCGGCACCGGCACCGGTTCGCCGCGCAGCAGCGCGAGCAGGTGACGCAGCGAGGTCACCCCGCACACGGTGATCCCGGGCACCAGCTCGGCCTCGCCGGCCACCACGGCGGGCACCACGACCCGCGCGCAGCCCGCCGCGGCGGCGGCCATCACCGCCGGCAGCACCCCGCGCACCGGTCGCAGCCGCCCGTCCAGGCCCAGTTCGCCGATCATCACCAGGTCCTCGATCACCCGGGGGTCGAGCACGCCCGCCGCGGCCAGCACGGCGGCCGCGATCGGCAGATCGAACCCCGACCCGGTCTTGGGCACGGTCGCGGGCGACAGGCCCACCGTGAGCCGTCGCTGCGGCCACTCCTCGCCGCTGTTGACCAGCGCGGCGCGCACTCGCTCCTTGGACTCCACGAGGGTCTTGTCCGGCAATCCCACCAGAGTGAACGTGGTCACCCCGGGCTCCAGGTCGGCCTGCACCTCGACCACCACGCCGTCGACGCCCAGCAGGGTCACCGAGCGGGTCCGTGCGAAGCCCATGGTCAGCACACCCCCCGCACATGCTCGACCCGGGCCGCCCCGCGCGCGGCCGGGACCACGGCGACCAGATCGATCCGCACCTCGCCCCCCGGCGGGCCGACCGCCGGGTGGGCCAGCGACCAGCGCTGCGCGAGCACCCGCAGCCGCTGTGCCTTGACCGCGCCGACCGCCTCCAGCGGATGCTCGAAGCCGCCCGCCCGCCGGGTCTTGACCTCGCACACCACGAGCGTGGGCCCGTCCCGGGCGACGATGTCGATCTCACCGTCGCGACATCGCCAGTTGCGATCCAGGACGGCCATCCCGATCTCGATCAGATACCGGGCCGCGACCCGTTCGCCGTACCGCCCCACAGCGGTGTTCCGGGACTGCCGGGCCGGGCCGGCCCCCTCCCGTGCACCCGCGGGGCCGCTGCCCCGGTCTTCGCCGCCACCCGCACCGATTCGCACGACGACCACCTCCGGCACCGACAGTGCCGGGGCCGGAGGTGGTCGTGGGCGCGGGCCCGACCGGCTGTGGACGACTCGGTCGTTGTGGACGCCGCCCTTGCGGGTGGGGACCCGCGCCGGGTCCGCTCAGCCGCCGAATCCCTCGTTGCCCGAGGGCATCTCGAATTCGCTCTTGGTCAGTTCCTCGACGTTGACGTCCTTGAAGGTGAGGACTCGGACATTCTTCACGAATCGCGCGGGCCGATACATGTCCCACACCCACGCGTCCGCCATGGACAACTCGAAGAAGACCTCCCCGTCGGCCGACCTCACGTGCAGCTCGTACTGGTTGGTGAGGTAGAAGCGCCTTTCCGTCTCGATGACGTACTTGAAGAGACCGACGACGTCGCGGTACTCGCGGTAGAGCTGCAGCTCCATCTCGGTCTCGTACTTTTCGAGATCTTCCGCACTCATGCGCGCCCCTCGCTCCTGCGCTTCGCTGACGTCTCCCATTGTGTACCGGCGACCCTCGCGACCACCGGCGCACCATGGCACAACGGTCCGGGAGCCCGCCTGCGGCCCGGATCGGCCGGCCGGATCCCGGGCGGCCTGCCGCCGCTCAGTCGTTCCACCACTCGAACGGCTCGTCGATCAGCTCGCCCGCCAGGAACGCCGCAAGCAGCTCGGGCAGCCGCCCGGGGTAGAACCGCACGGGGGCGGCCTTGATCTCGGCCGGCGACCACCACACCGCCTCCTGGTACTCGGCCAGCTCCTCGGCCGTCCACTGCGACCGGTCCTCGCCGACCGCGGGCGCCCGCTCGGCGATCCGGACCAGCACCACGAACTCGTGTTGCACCCGCCGATGCCCCGGGCGCGCCCAGGTCACACTCCGCCGCCAGGTGGGCGGGCCCACGTCGGCGGGGGCGATCCGCAGGCCGGTCTCCTCCCGAATCTCCCGGACCGCCGCGTCCACGTAGGTCTCCCCGGGATCGATGCCGCCGCCCGGCAGGTCGTACCACTGCGACGGGTCGGATTCGTCGACCCGGGTGCGAAACAGCAACACCCGATCGTCCGGATCGAGCAGCACCACACGCACGGCGCGGCGTTCCAGGTCGGGAACAAGGTCGGTGGGGTAGTCCGGAACGGGCTCCGGCACGTCTCCGGGCCATGACACGGGTTGAGTCGTCATCCACGGATTGTGCCCCGAACGCGCCCGGCCGGGTCGCCCGGGAGAAGCGCTCCCGAGCGACCCGGCCGGGCCGAGGCACCCGCGGTCAGGCCGGCGGCGCTCCCGAGGGGTCGCGGGTGGCCACCCGCGCCTCGGGCGCGCCGTCCGCCGCCGCCCGGCGCCTGCGTCGCCAGATCACCAGCGGCACGGCCCCGATCAGCCCGGCCGCCATCGGCGTGCCGCCGATCACGTCGAGCCCCAGACCCGGCTGATCGAACGTGCCCGGCACCCCGAGCCCGTGGATCCGGTTCAGCGGCCACACCACGGTGAACGCGCGTCCGATCACCTGGTCCTTGTCGACGGTCCCGTTGAACGGCTGGTCCATGTGATAGCGCGAGTCGGACGAGTTGTCCCGGTTGTCGCCCATCAGCCAGATCCGGCCCTTGGGCACGGTCACGTCGAACACCTTCGTCGACGGGGCCACGCCCTTCTTGAGGTACGAACTCTCGTTCAACGGCTTCCCGTTGACCATCAGGCGACCCTGCGCGTCACAACACTGCACGCGGTCGCCACCGACTCCGATCACCCGCTTGATCAGGTCCTTCTCGTCCGCGGACGGCATCAGACCGACCCAGGACATGCCCTTCTGCAACCCGCGCACCACCGCGTTGTCGGACTGCTTCGGGGCCTCCTGAAGCCAGTTGCCCGGGTCGTGGAAGACCACGACCTGACCGCGCTCGGGCTCCGCGCCGAACCATGGCGAGAACTTGTTCACCAGCACCCGGTCGCCGACCTTGATGGTGTTCTCCATCGACTCCGACGGAATCGAGAACGCCTGGACCAGGAAGGTCTTGATGAGCAGTGCCAGCACGATGGCGATCAGCAGGAGCAGCGGCAGTTCCTTCCAGAACGACCCCTTCTTCTTGCGCCGTTCGCCCGAGTCGGAGGCGCCCTCGTCGTCCCCGGAGTCCTCCGGGCCGGGCGATCCGCCGGAGCCGCCCGGACCGCCGGGATCGTCCGCGTCGGGCGGCGAACCGCCGCCCGGGCCGCCGGGCGCGGGGGTCGGGCCCACCGCCGGGAAGATCGGCGCCGAGTTCGGGTCGACGCCCGGTCGGTTCCCGGGATCGGACGCCGGCCGTTTCACCAGATCGGGCGACTGCGCGGGCCCGTCCCCGTTCGTTGGTTGGGTCGGTGGCGCTCCGGGATCGTGCGGCGCGTCGGTCGGATGCCGCTCCTGCGGCTCCCGCCCACGATCGTCGTCTCCACCAGCGGATCGCGCTCCGATCACGACTTCCCCCACGGCGCCTCCTCGTACCCGTGCAGGCCGGACGGCATCCGGTCGGGGCTGTCCACCGGCCGCCCACAGCTCTGTCTTGATGATTTCCGACCCGTGCCGCGCACGTTGCCGGGTCGATGTCGGTCCCAAAGGTCCGGCATGCGCCGGCGCGAGCGTACACGTCGACGTAGCAGGACCAGCGGAACCGCACCCACCATTCCCATAACGACCGGGGTGGGCGGGGGAATCGCAACCGACAGGGCTTTGTTCCCGAACGTTTCCGGAACGGGCAATCGATGCACCCGGCCGAACGGCCAGGCCACCACGAAGGCCCGACCGACCACATCGCCCTCCGGGATGGTGCCCTGAAAGGGCCGATCCATATGTGCCCGCGAGTCGGCCGAGTCACCGCGATGGTCGCCCATCACCCACAATCGGCCCTTGGGCACGGTCACGCTGAATCTCTTCTCCGAGGGCGCGTTGCCCCGATACAGGTACGGCTCGTCCAACGGGACACCGTTGACCGTGATCCGACCGGAGGGGTCGCAACAGGCCACCGTGTCGCCGCCGACCCCGATCACCCGCTTGATCAGGTCCTGTTCGTCGTCCGAGGGCAACATGCCGACGAACACCAGGCCCTGCTTGACCTGCTTGAGCCCGGGCGGCGGATCGTCCGACTGCTTCTTGCCCAACCAGCCGCCCGGGTCCCGGAAGACCACCACCTCGCCGCGTTCGGGAGTCCAGCCGAACCACGGCGAGAACTTGTCCACCAGCACCCGGTCGCCGACGTTGATGGTGTGCTCCATCGAACCGGACGGAATGTAGAACGCCTGCACGAGGAAGGTCTTGATCAGCAGCGCGAGCGCGAGCGCGATCACCGCCAACATCGGCAACTCGCGCCACAGCGGCACCACCTTGTCCTTGCGCCGCGAACGCCGGCCGCGCCGCCGTCGGGTCGGCGGGGCCGCCTGGACCGAGGGCGCCGAGGGCGGCGAGGGCGGCGGTTCGGCCTCGCCGAGCACCACCGCGCCGGCCGACGCGGCGGGTGCGGCCCCCGTGTCCGGTGACCGCGGGCGCGTGGCCGGCCCCGACGTGCCGGCCTCGGCGGCGCGGGCACCCTTGGGCTTGCCCCGCTTACCCACGACGGTCGAAGTCCGGCCGCTCGAACGTCTTCGGCCGGTCCGCGCCCTGGATGCGACCGAACGGCCAGATGATCCACTGCGCCCGTCCGATCACCCGGCTCTCGGGCACCATGCCGCCGCCCGGGTCGCCGAGGTGGTCACGCGAGTCGGCCGAGTTGCTGCGGTGGTCGCCCATGACCCACAGCTTGCCCTTGGGCACCGCAGCTTCGAAGGGAAAGTCCGAGGGCTTGTCGCCCGGATGCAGGTAGTCGCCCTCGTCCAGCGGCACGCCGTTGACGGTGACCCGACCCTGCGCGTCGCAACACTTGACCACGTCGCCGCCGACCCCGATCACCCGCTTGACGAAGTCGCTGTCGTCCGGGTTCGTGAAGCCGAACACCCCGCCGAACTTGCGCAACGCGCCGGTCACCGGGTTCGCCTTGTCGGTGTCCTCGGGGGTGAACGAGCCGCGTCCGTCGAAGACGATCATGTCGCCGCGGTGGATGTCCCCGAATCGGTAGGCGAGTTTGTTGACCAGGACCCGGTCGCCGACCTGCAACGTGTTCTCCATCGAACCGCTCGGAATCACGAACGGCTGGGCCACCCACGAGTTCACCGCGAGCACCACCACCATCGCCACCGCGACCAGGAGCGGCAGTTCGACCCACGCGGGCATCCGCCGCCGGCGCGGCGCGGCAGGTGCGTCGTCGGCCTCGTCGTCGGTGTCGGCGGCGTCCGCCGGCTCGCCGGGCCCGTCCCCCTCCGTCGCCGGGTCGGGGTCGGCCGCAGGCGCCGCGACGACGTTCGCGTGCGCTTCGGCAGGGGGTTCGACGACGGCTTCGGCATCGGCGACGGGTACCGGATCCGCAGCCGGCTCCCGGGGCGGCTCCGCGGCCGAATCCTTTGCCAGGTTTGGAGACTTCGCCGGCTGCGCGACCGTCGCGACGGCCCCTTCGGAGCCGGTCTCGTCGCCGTCCGCGCTCCGCACCTGCCCCGAGACACGCGAAGGCCGCGCCTCCACGACCTCGGTGGACGAGGTACCGGCGGATTCCTCCGCCGTGGAGGCACGGCCTTTGCTCTGCTCTGCGTCGTCCATCACGAACGAGCCTAGCGTCCGGGTCGCCTCGACATGGTCCAGGCACCCCGGGTGGAACGCCCGGGTCAGCGGCTCGGACGGTCCGTACGCTTCTCCTTGATCTTCGCAGCCTTGCCGCGCAGGTCACGCATGTAGTACAGCTTCGCGCGACGGACCGCACCGCGGGAGACCAGCTCGATCTTCTCGATCACCGGGGTGTGCACCGGGAAGGTGCGCTCCACGCCGACGCCGTAGCTGACCTTGCGGACCGTGAAGGTCTCGCGCACGCCGTCACCCTGGCGACGCAGGACGAAGCCCTGGAAGACCTGGACGCGGGACTTGTTGCCTTCGATGACTCGCACGTGCACCTTGAGGGTGTCACCGGGACGGAAGTCCGGGACGTCGTCCCGCAGGGATGCGGCATCGATGTGGTCGAGCTTGTTCATCTCGCGTCGCTTTCTCGTGGGTGCCACAGGTCACCCACGGGTTTCGTGGTCACAAGTGTGGGGTCGCCGCTCCCGAGTGGCGCTCCCCCTGTGGCAGGGGTGCCGTCCGGCTCCCGGGGAACCCGGTCCGGATCGGGACATGGCAACAGCGTCTCAGTCTGCCACAGGTGTATCGGCCGGCCGAAACCGGCCGTCCCGCTCGACCCAGCCGAGCTCGGCGAGGGTGGCCCGGTCCTTCTTGTCCACGGCCGCCGGAGCGATGCGCCCGATCAGATCGGGCCGGTGCGCGGCGGTCCGACGCAGCGCCTCGTCGCGCCGCCAGCGGGCGATCGCGCCGTGGTTCCCGGACACCGTGATCGGCGGCACCTCGCGCCCGCGCCACTCGGCGGGCTTGGTGTAGACCGGCCCCTCCAGCAGGTTGGCCATCGCACCGGGTGCGAACGAGTCGTCCCGGTGCGATTCGGCGTTGCCGAGCACACCGGGCAACAACCGGGCCACCGCCTCGACCATGACCAGCACGGCCACCTCGCCGCCGGCCAGCACGTAGTCGCCGATGGACACCTCGTCCACCCGCATCCGGGTCGCCGCCTCGTCGAGCACCCGCCGGTCGATGCCCTCGTACCGGGCCGGCGCGAACAACAACCACGGCTCGTCGGCCAGTTCGACCGCGAGGTCCTGGGTGAACGGGCGCCCGGACGGGGTCGGCACGATCATCCGCGGCACCGGCGCCGCCTCGCTCACGCCCTGTTCGAGCACCGCGTCCAGCGCGAGGCCCCACGGCTCGGGCTTCATCACCATGCCGGGGCCGCCGCCGTAGGGGGTGTCGTCGACGGTCTTGTGCACGTCGTACGTCCAGTCCCGCAACTGGTGCAGGTGCACGTCGATGAGCCCCTTGGCGCACGCCTTGCCGACCAGGGAGACGTCCAGCGGTGCGAGGTATTCGGGGAAGATCGTGACGACGTCGATCCTCACGAGGGGTCCTGCCCGGGTTCCGGCTTCGGCTCGGCCTGCGGCTTCGGCTCGGCCTGCGGCGTCGTGCCCGGCGTGGGCTTCGCGTCGGGCGCCGGCCGCGCCGCGGCTCGGGCGGCCTTCGCCGCGGCCCGCTCGGCGGCGGTGAGCTTCTTCGGCTTGGCCTTCTTCGGCTTGCGCTCGCGCGGACGGTCCTCGCCCGCCTCCGGGTCGGAGACCGCGAGCACCGCGTTCTCCGCGTCCAGCAGACCCGGCGGCGGGGTGATCACCGCGCGCTGGTTCTCCAGGTCGATCTCCGGGACGATCTGGTGCACGAACGGGATCATCACCTCGCGGCCGTCCGCCCGACGGACCAGGAGCAGGTCCTGCGAGGGCAGGTGCACCACCTCGGTCAGCTCACCGATCGCCTCGCCGTCCGCGGTGACCACGTCGAGCCCGATCAACTGGTGGTCGTAGTACTCCTCGGGGTCCTCGGGGAGTTCCTCGGGGTCCACCTCGGCGATCAGCAGCGTGTTGCGCAGCGCCTCGGCGCCGCTGCGGGTGCTCACACCCTCGATGGTGAGCAGCAGCCGGCCGCTGTGCACCCGGCCGTCGGCGATGGTCAGCGGACCGACCGACGGGGGATCCGTCATCAGCACCGCGCCGGGCGCGAGCCGCAGTTCGGGCTCGTCGGTACGGACCTCGACGGTCACCTGGCCCTTGATGCCGTGTGCCTTGCCGATACGGCCGACCACAAGCTGCACCTGCGACTCCTCGTTCTCTGCCCGATGAAACCTCGTGCCCGAGGCAGGAGGCGAAAATGCCAAGAAGCTGCCCGGCGGATGACTCCGCCGGGCAGCTCCCGGTTGGACGTGATGTCCGGGTACGTCAGCGAACCTGGTCGACGTCGACGAGGTCGACGCGGACTCCTCGGCCGCCGAGCGCGGTCACGACGGTGCGCAGCGCACGCGCGGTGCGCCCACCTCGACCGATGACCTTCCCGAGGTCTTCGGGATGGACCCGAACCTCGAGAATGCGGCCGCGGCGGAGATTACGCGCCCGTACCTTGACCTCGTCCGGATGCTCGACGATGCCCTTGACCAAATGTTCGAGGGCTTCCTCGAGCATGGTCAGCCCTCGTCAGCGGCGGTCTCGGCGGCGGCTTCGCCCTCGGCGGCCGGAGTCTCGGTCTCGGCGGCAGCCTCGACCTTCTTCTCCTTCTTGGCCTTCGGCGTGGTGGCGCCGTCCTTGGGCTCGTCCATCGCCTCACGGGCGGCGGCCTCGAAGAGCGACTTCTTGTCGGCCTTCTCCGCGGCGACGAGCAGCGGGGCCGGGGCCGGCAGACCCTTGTGCTTCTGCCAGTCGCCGGTGAGCTTGAGGATGTGCGCGACCGGCTCGGTCGGCTGCGCGCCGACACCCAGCCAGTAGAGCGCCCGCTCGGAGTCGACCTCGATGCGCGAGGGGTTCTCCATCGGGTGGTAGATACCGATCTCCTCGATCGCCCGACCGTCACGCTTGGTGCGGGCGTCGGCGACGACGATGCGGTAGTGGGGCGAACGGATCTTGCCCAGGCGCTTCAGCTTGATCTTGACTGCCACGAGAGTGGTGTCTCCTGCATCTTGACGTGGGTGAACAGCCGGCATTCACGTGGGGACATGAGGCTCGGCTGATCGTGGACACGGTAAGCATGCGGAGAGAGGGTCCGGCAATGCCCCGGGTACTCAGCTCGCCATTCTGCCAGACATCCCGGCCCCGACCAAAGCCGGGCGCAAACTCGGCCGACCGAGCCTCGCGCGGCTTTTAGAATGCAGGTCGCTCGCCCTTCCCCTCTAGCCGTCAGGACGCCACGGTCTCATGCGTTGGTCCGATCTGTACGTACCCACCCTCCGCCAGGACCCCGCCGACGCCGACGCGGTCAGCCACCGTCTGCTCGTGCGCGCGGGATACATCCGCCAGCTCATGGCCGGTCACTACTCGCTGCTGCCGCTCGCGGTGCGGGTGCGGGCCAAGGTGGTCGCCATCATCCGCGAGGAGATGAACCGGATCGGCTCGCAGGAGATGATCCTGCCAACCATGCACCCGGCCGAGATCTGGCAGAGGAGCGGTCGCTGGGAGGTCATGGGCGACGAGATGTTCCGGCTCAAGGACCGCAAGGGTTCGGACCTGGCGCTGGGCATGACGCACGAGGAGATCTTCACCACCCTCGCGCACGAACTCAGCTCCTACCGCGACCTGCCGCAGACCTGGTACCAGTTCCAGACCAAGTTCCGCGACGAGCCGCGGCCCAAGAGCGGTCTGATCCGGGTGCGCGAGTTCACCATGAAGGACTCGTACAGCTTCGACCTGGACGCCGAGGGGCTGGATCGTTCGTTCGAGGCGCACCGGCAGGCGTACGTGCGGATCTTCCAGCGGCTGGGCATCCCGGCGATCGCCGTGCAGGCGTCCAGCGGCACCATGGGCGGCAGCGGCTCGACCGAGTTCATGTGCCCCTCCGCGGCCGGCGAGGACCTCGTCGTGCACTGTCCGAACTGCGACTACGCGGCCAACGTCGAGAAGGCCGTCTCCCGGCTCGCGGAGATCGAGGACGGCGCCGGGCTCGACGCGCCGGAGCGGTTCGACACCCCCGGCATCAAGACCATCGAGAACCTGACCAAGGCGCACGGCGTGCCGGCCGACCGGCAGATCAAGACGCTGGTCTACATGGTCGGCGGGCAGCTCACCCTGGCCCTGCTGCGCGGTGACCACGCGCTGGTCGAGCAGAAGCTGATCGACACCACCGGCTCCACCGACGTGCGCCCGGCCACCCCGGACGAGATCAAGGCCGCGCTCGGCGCCTACCCGGGCAGCCTGGGCGGGGTCGGCGTGAGCGACCTACCGATCCTGGCCGACCAGGCGCTGCGTGGTCGTCGGGACATGGTGACCGGCGCCAACATCGACAAGGTGCACGTGCGCGGCGTGGACATCGAGCGGGACATCGCCGTGGGCACCTGGGCCGACCTGCGCGAGGTGGTGGCCGGCGAGCCGTGCCCCGCCTGCGGGACCGGCCTGGAGGTCGAGCAGACGGTGGAGATCGGCCACATCTTCAAGCTCGGCTACAAGTACACCGAGGCCCTGGGCGTGAACGTGCTGGGCGCGGACGGCGAGCGGGTCACCCCGATCATGGGCAGCTACGGCATCGGCGTCGAGCGCGCGATGGCCGCGGTCGTGGAGACGCACCACGACAAGAACGGCATCGTCTGGCCGATCGCGGTCGCGCCGTTCGAGGTCGCGGTCGCGCTGTTGGACGTGGACGACGAGAAGTCGCGTGGCACGGCCGAGGAGATCTACACCGAACTGCTGCGGCAGCGGGTGGACACGATCCTGGACGACCGGGCCGAGCGTCCCGGTGTGAAGTTCAAGGACATCGAGCTGGTCGGCATCCCGTTCCGGGTCACCGTCGGCGCCCGCAGCCTGGCCGAGGGCAACGTGGAGATCGTCTCCCGGGCGAGCGGCGACAAGGCCCTGGTCCCGGTCGCCGAGGCGGTCGAGTACGTGCGCAAGCTGGTCCTCGACGCGAGCTGACCCCTGCTCCCGACGACCACTCCACGAGCGCCCCCGTCGCATCGATCGACGGGGGCGCTCGCGTGCCGGTCCGGGCCGGCCGACGATTCGCCGGGCATCGTGGGTGATGCCCCGATCGACCCTCGCCGCCGTTGTCGTCCCCGGGCCCACGCCCCACCGAAGGCGCGTTGGCGGCCGGTCAGCCGAGCCCGAGCCGGGCGCATTCGGAGGCGAGTTCGGCCGTGCACACCTCGCGCACGTCCAGGCCGGTGAGCGTGGGCAGCAGTTCCTTGACGTTGCCCCTGGTCAGCGCGACCGGTGCGAGCGCCACAGTCGGCACCTGGGTCGTGCCGTTGTCGCGGGTGACGTCGACCCGCGACAGCTCCTCGCCCCGGCCCAGCGTGATCGCCATCTCGGCGGCGGCCTCGGCCTCCGGCCCGCCGGGCTTGAGCACCGACACGGTCTGGGTGCCGGCGATGATTCGGCGCAGCGCGGCCGGGTCCGGATCCTGTCCGGTCAGCGGCACGGGTGGGCCGACCCCGGCGGCGGTCAGGCCGCGCAACGCGCCCGCGGCCAGGGTGTCGTCCGCCGCGTAGACCCCGATCAACTGCCGCGGCCCGCCGAGCGCGGTGAGCGCGTCCGCGATCACCTGCTGGGCCTTGGGTCCACCGGCGTCGTCGACGTCGTACTCGCGAGCGATCGTCACCTCGCCGTCGAGCACGCCGTGGGCGCCGCGCTTGATCTCGTTTCCGGCCCGGTCCCCCGCGCGGCCGTTGAGCATCACGATCGAGCCGCGCTGTGGTCCGCCCGCCGCGCGCACCGCGTCGAGCAGCGCCTGGGCCTGCAGCCGGCCCACCGCCCGGAAATCGAACGAGACGTGCCCGGCCACCGGACCGGCGGCCAGCTTGTCGAAGGACACCACCGGGATGTCGCGCTCCCGGGCCCTGGTCACGGCCGCCGCCGAGTCCCTGGGGTCCACCGGGCCCAGCACCAGCACCCGGACGCCGGCCGAGATCATCGTGTCGATCTGCCGGTGCTGTACGTCCGGCTGCCGGCCGGCCTGCGCGAAACGCACCGAGCAGCCGGGACACAGCCGGCGGATCCGGGCCTCGAACGCGGGTCGCACCGTGCGCTCGGCCCGATCGTCGGGCAGCAGCAGGCCGACCCGGAAGGCGCCGCGCGAGTGGGCGGTGTTCGACGCGCCGTCCCCGAACCCGCGCCACACCAGCAGGCCGGCCGTCAGCGCCGCCGCGACGGCCACCGTGATCACCACCGTGAAACGGGAGCGGGTCGACGGCAGCCGATGGCTCCCGCCGCGCCCCGGGGTCGGGCCACGCACGGCGGGGGCGGCGCGCGGCATCGGGCTCGACGCGCCGGCCGGGAGGTCGGCCGGCGGGTCGCCCGGCAGCGCGTCCCCGGCGGGCTCGGCGCCGACCCGGGTCGGCCCGAACCCGACCGAGTCGGCGGTGTCCTCGACCACCGCGCAGGCGATCGGCGGGCCGTCGCCGCCCTGGTCGGCCGGCCCCGCCTCGCCCGGCGGATCCGGCACGCCCTCGGCGTCCAGCGCACGCCCCGCGATCCGTAACAGCTCGTGCGCGAGCGGCGCCGGCAACCAGCCGCCCGGCAGGTCCTCGCCCGTTCCGCTCGGTACCAGCGCACGGGCCAGGGTCGGCGTCGGCCGGCGGTCCGGATCCTTGTCCAGGCATGCCCGCAACAACGGCAGGAAAGCCTCCGGGGCACCGGCCAGATCCGGATCGCGGCCGGTCAGGTTGGCCAACAGGACCGGCCAGGGCCCACTGCCGAACGGCAGTCGTCCCGTGGCCGCGTAGGCGAGCACCGCCCCGTAGGAGAACACGTCGCTGGCCGGCCCGACGTCGGCCCGCTCGAACTGCTCGGGCGACATGAACCCGAGCGTGCCCAGGGTGTGCCCGGGGCGGGTCAGCGCGGTCGCCCCGTCCAACAGCGCGATGCCGAAGTCGATCACGATCGGGCCGTCGACCGCGAGCAGCACGTTGGCCGGCTTCAGGTCCCGGTGCACCAGGCCCACCGCGTGCATGGCCACCAGCGCGTCGGCCAGGCCCGAGGCCACCGCGCCCAGCGTGTGCGGGGGCAGCGGACCGAACGCGCCGACCGCTTCGCCGAGCGCCATCCCGGGGATGTACGCGGTGGCCAGCCAGGGCACCTCGGCATACGCGTCGGCAGCCACGACCGGTGCGGTGAACGGGCCTCGCACCCGACGCGCGGCCTCCACCTCGCGGGCGAACCGCGGCCGGAACGTGTCCTCGTCGTCCAGGAGTTCGACCCGGACCCGCTTGACCGCCACGGTGCGCCCCTCGGGCCCGCGGCCGAGGTAGACCTGTCCCATGCCACCGGCACCGAGCCGGCCGAGCAATCGGAACGGCCCCACGCGACGCGGATCGTCGGCCCGCAATGCGTCCACTGGTTCCCCCGTCGTCGACTCCGGCCGCCGATCCCACCCGGGCGAGGGCCGGGTCGGGCCGCATGCCCGGACCGCGTGCACTGCCGGGCCCAATCGTCGCCGAATCCGACCCCGCGCCGCAGCCACACGGCGGCACCCGGAACCCGGGTGCCGCGTACCGGTGGTCGGAGATCTCAGCGCAGCGTGAGTTCGGTGGGCTTCTTCGGTTGGGCCGGGTCGAAGAGGTCCAGCAGGGTCACCGCCCGTTCGGCGGTGCCCCGAGAGGTCCGGGCGTCCTCGCCGGCCAGGGCGCCGCGCAGGTCGGTGCGGCCCAGGTGCAGCGATTCCACCGTTTCACGCGGGAGTTCGAGGATCACCTCGGCGTCCGAGGGGATCTCGCGCAGGAACCGGGCGACGCCGCGGTGGATGTGCAGCGCGACCTCCTCCTCGCCGTGCACACCCCCCGACACCCGCCAGCCCAGCACGGCGTCCACCTCCAGCGCCTCCTCGGCGCGCAGCCGGGTCGTGTACAGCTCGATCAGCCAGGCCGCCGGGATCCGGGCGACCAGGTCCGGCGGCGCGAAGATCGCGGCGAAGTTGATCAGCGGCAGGATCGGCTGGATCCGGTCCTCCAGCTCGTCCGCGCTGGTCAGGTACCAGTTCCGCCAGTTGATGTTGAGTTGGGCGTAGCCCAACCGGCGAAACGCGGCGGCCTTGAGCGAGCGCGCGTCCGCGTCCGCGCGGTCGATCCGGGTCAGGTGCGTGGCCAACTCGGCCGCCCATTGGTATTCGCCGCTCGCGTACGCCCGCCTCGCCGCGTCCAGCACCCGTTCCCGGCCACCCATCAACTCCACCGTCCGGCGCGCGTATTCGGCCCGGGGCAGCGGGTCCAGGTCGACCGGGTCGCCGCCGAACCAGCCCAGGTAGCCGAAGAAGATCTGCCGCACGGTGTGCTTGACCGTGCCGTAGTACTCCCGTGCGTACGGCGCGTACGAGGCCAGGTGTTCGGGCAGTTCGACGGTCTCGGCCAGTTCGTCCGGGGTCAGCCCCTCGTTCATCCGGCGCACCGTCTGGTCGTGGATGTACTGGATGCAGTCCCGCTCCACGGCCAGCACCTCGGCCACCTTGGCGGCGCCCGACACCGGCTGCCCGTGACTGGGGATCAGGTGCGCGGCCCGATGCGCGCGCAGCGCGTCGATGCTGCGCACCCACTGCATCGGGTCGCGGTAGCGACAACCGCGCAGGGTGTGGATGTTGGGCAGGGTCGGGCCCTGGATGGTGTCGCCGCACAGGAGCACGTCGCTGTCCGGGAGATACACGCTGATCGCGTCGTCGGTCTCGCCGGGGTTGTGGAACAGCCGCAGCCGCACCCCCGCGACCTCGGTCTCCAACTCGTCGCCCACCAGCACCGTGGGCATCACGAACGAGGGGGTGCCGACCCCGGCGTGCGGGCCGACCGCGTCGTTGACGCCCTCGGTGTCCGAGGGCCCGAGCAGGTTGCCCAGCGAGTACACCGAGCGCAGGCCCATGATGTGCAGCGCGGGACCGGACTGGTCGGTCAGGCTCGCCAGGAACGTGCGGTGCGCGTACACGTCCACATCCGGCGTCGCGGCCCAGTGGCTCAACCCGTTCACGTGGTCGGGGTGATGGTGGGTGACCACCACGGCCCGGACCGGCGCCCGCGGGTCGTCCAGGTGCGGGCGTACCTCCGCCTCGATCACCGCGGCCAGATCCGCGCCGCTGCCGGTGTCCACCACCACCAGACCACCGGGACCCTCGATCACCGTCGCGTTGGCCGAGGACCAGCCCACGGCGACGTGTACATGCTCGGCCACGGTGTACACGCGCTTGGTGAAGTGCGCGGTGTGGGCGGCGAGTTCGGGATGAACAGCAGGCTCGACCTCGTACGTCATGGCCGGGCAGCCTGCCACGTCCGGCCCTACGAGGGAAGAATGGTCTTCTCCGCCCCGGGCCATTCCTCCGCGGTCAGCGCGAAGCGCTCGTGGTCGCGCCAGTCGTCGTTGATGAACAACATCCGCGGTGTGAAGCCCTCGTGCCGAAAGCCCATCCGCCGCGCGAGCGCGATCGAACCCTCGTTCCCCGGCTGCACGTTGATCTCCAGCCGGTGCAGGCCGAGACCGTCCGCGGCGAACACCCGGTCGATCACCAGGGCGAGCGCCTCGGTCATCCGCCCGGTGCCCGCGTACGGCTTGTACGCGTCGTAGCCGAGCGAGGCGTTGCAGAACCGGGAGCGCACGATGTTCGAGACGTTGATCCGGCCGGCCAGGCCCGCGTCGGCGAGGTCCACCACCAGGAAGGTGCGGAAGGTGTCGCTTTGGCGGCGGATCAGGTCCGGCAGGTCGTCCGGGTCGGACGGGTTCCACCGCGCGATGTGGTCCGAGCGGCGGATCGCCGCGGCGGACGCCGCCGTGTCCGCCGGGCGCGGTGCGCGAATGCCCACCCGGGCACCGGCCACGGTGTAAAGGTCGACGGCCTTGGTCATCTGCCTGCGTCCCCTCGTCGTGTGCGCCGACCGCACCCGGGGGTTCGCCCGGGTGCGGTCGTCCCGCGTCGCGTCGAGCCTACTTCTGGCCCGGCGGCAGGAAGTTCTTGAACTCCTCGGGCAGTTCGAAGTCGGCCGCGCCGCCCGCACCGCCGCCGGCCGGCAGACCGAACGGGTTCGCCGCGCGCTCCTCGCGCCGCGCCGCCTCGGCCGCCGCCTCCTGCTTGCGCTTCATCGGGTTGCCCGACTGGCGCTTGCCCTTGGCCTGCTTGGGCGCCTTGCCCTTCTTCTTGCCGGCGCCGCCCATGCCCGGCATCCCCGGCATCCCCGGCATGCCACCGCCCTTGGCCATCTGGCCCATCATCTTGCGGGCCTCGACGAACCGCTCGATCAGGTTGTTGACCGCGCTGACCTCGGTGCCGGCGCCCTTGGCGATCCGGGCCCGGCGCGAGCCGTTGAGGATCTTCACGTCCGCGCGCTCGGCCGGCGTCATCGACTTGATGATCGCCGCGACCCGGTCCAGGTCGCGGTCGTCGATGTTGTCGATCTGCTCCTTCATCGCGCCCATGCCGGGCAACATGCCGAGCAGCTTCGAGATCGAGCCGAGCTTCTTGACCTGCTCCATCTGCTGGAGGAAGTCCTCCAGGGTGAAGTTGTTGCCGCCGCCGTGCAGCTTCTCGGCGGCCTTGAGCGCGAGGTCCTGGTCGTACTTGGCCTCGGCCATCTCGATCAGGCTGAGCATGTCGCCCATGCCCAGGATGCGCGAGGCCATCCGGTCCGGGTGGAAGGCGTCGAACTCGTCGAGCTTCTCGCCGCTGGAGGCGAACATGATCTGGCGGCCGGTCACCGACGCGACCGACAGGGCCGCGCCACCACGCGCGTCGCCGTCGAGCTTGGAGAGCACCACGCCGTCGAAGCCGACGCCGTCGAGGAACGCCTGCGCGGTGACCACCGCGTCCTGACCGATCATCGCGTCGACGACGAACAGGATCTCGTCCGGCTTGACCGCGTCCCGGATGTCCGCGGCCTGCTGCATCATCTCGGCGTCGATGCCCAGACGGCCGGCGGTGTCCACCACGACCACGTCGTACTGCTTGGTCTTGGCGAACTCGATCGAGTCGCGGGCGACCTTGACCGGGTCGCCGACGCCGTTGCCGGGCTCGGGGGCGTAGACCGCCACGCCGGCCCGCTGGGCGACCACGGAGAGCTGGTTGACCGCGTTCGGGCGCTGGAGGTCACAGGCCACCAGGAGCGGCTCGTGCTTCTGCTCCTTGAGCCACTTGCCCAGCTTGCCCGCCAGGGTGGTCTTGCCCGCGCCCTGGAGGCCGGCGAGCATGATCACGGTGGGGCCGGTCTTGGCGAAGCGCAGCCGGCGGGTCTCGCCGCCGAGGATCCCGACGAGCTCCTCGTTGACGATCTTGACGATCTGCTGGGCCGGGTTCAGCGCCCCCGACACCTCGGCGCTTCGGGCACGCTCCTTGACCCGGGCGATGAACTCGCGGACCACCGGGAGGGCCACGTCGGCCTCCAGGAGGGCGACGCGGATCTCGCGTGCGGTGGCGTCGATGTCGGCTTCGGAGAGCCGCCCCTTGCCGCGAAGGTTCTTGAAGGTCGCTGCGAGGCGGTCGGAGAGAGTGTCGAACACGTCGGCAGAGGTCCTTCGTCAGATACGGGTGGTGTCGGGCCCAGCCTAACCGCCCGCCGAGCGGTCGTGGCGGGGGCACGTGTCCCGGATCCGCCTGCCAGGCACATGTGGGCGCTGCGGCAATGGTGACTCGTGCACCCCGGAAGGCGGCGTGCGCCCGGGATCACGGCGTCAGCGCCCGCTCCAGGGTGCGGGCCAGGCCCCGGGCGTCGGCGGCGGTCAGCGGGTGTCCGTTCGGGGCGACCACGTAGAAGGCGTCCACCGCGTCCGCGCCGTGGGTGCCGACCCGGGCCTGACGCACGCTCACCCGGGCGTCGGCGAGCGCCTTGCCGATCCGGTGCAGCAGGCCGGGGCTGTCGTGCGCCCGCACCTCCAGCACGGTCGCGCTCCGCGACGCGTCCGCGATCACCTCCACCCGTGCGGGCGCCGGGGTGGTGCCGCGCCGGGGCGGGTAGGCCGCCTCGCGCTTGGCCAGCCGGGCGGCCACGTCCAGGCCGCCGGCCAGGGCCTTGCGCACGTCCTCGCGCAGCGCGGCCGGGTCGGGCAGTCGGCCGAACTCGGTCTCCACCGTCCACACCGTGACACCCAGGTCCTCGACCACGTCGATCGCGGCCGAGCGCACGGTGAGCCGATGCAGCGCCAGGACGCCCGCGGAGAGCGCCATCAGGCCGACCCGGTCCGGCGCCGCGATGGTCACCTCGGCGCCGAAGGGCAGCGGTTCCAGCCGGACCACCGGGAGTTCCCCCGACACGTCGGCGGTGACGATGCGCTCGGACACCGCCGGGGTGGGCCGGCCGGCGAACACCGCCCTGGTCCGGGCCACGAGGTCCCGGACCAGGGCGTCCCGCCACTCGCTCCACGCGGCGGGTCCGGTGGCGGCGGCGTCGGCCTCGGTGAGTGCGTGGAGCAGTTCGAGGGTTTCCACGCTGCCCACCGCCTCTGCGAACGCCGCCACGGTGGTCGGATCGTCCAGGTCCCGCCGGGTCGCGGTGTCCACCAGCAGCAGGTGCCACCGCACCAGCGTGCCGAGCACGTCCACGTCGTCCTTGGCGAAGCCCATCCGCACGGCGGCCTCGCGCGCGATCACCTCGCCGCTGACGCTGTGATCGCCCGGCCAGCCCTTGCCGATGTCGTGCAGCAGCGCGGCCACCAGGAGCAGGTCCGGCCGGGCCACCCGGCGGGTGTGCGCGGCGGCCTCGATCGCGGTCTCGATCAGGTGCCGGTCGACGGTGAAGCGATGTACCGCGTTGCGCTGCGGCCGACAGCGCACCCGCTCCCAGTCCGGCAACAGCTTGGTGATCAGCCGCTTGGACTCCAACGCCTCCCACACCGGCAACACGTCCCGCCCGGCGCCCAGCAGCGACACGAACGCCTCGCGGGCGGCCGACGGCCACGGATCGGCCAGGGGCGGGCACTCGATCGCCAGGCGGTCCACGGTGTGACGGGACAGCGGCAGGCCGGCCTGTGCGGCGGCCGCGGCGGCGCGCAGCAACAACACCGGGTCCCGGGCCGGCTGCGCGGCCTGGGCGAGTACCGCCTCGCCGGCGTACTCGACCACGCCCTCGGCCAGCGGCGTGCGGGCGGGCACCGCATGCCGGCCCCGGCGCAGCCGGCGCACCCCCGCGCCCGCGTCGCGCGCCGCGAGCACCCGGGAGACCTCGCGCCAGGTCACGTCGCAGGCGTATGCCAGCGCCCGGGCCGCCTCGGAGACCCGGCGCAGCAACGTGTCCGCGTCCAGCAGGCCCAGCCGGCGGGCGACCGCGTCCTGTTCCTGGAGCAGCAGTCGGTCCGAGCCGCGCCCGGTGACCAGGTGCAGCGCGTCGCGCACGTCGAGCAGGGTGGCCCGGGCGGTGTTCACCTCCTCGTGCGGCGCGTCCGCGATCCACGAGGCCGAGATCGCCCGCAGCGCGGTCGCGTCGCGCAGGCCGCCGCGGGCCTCCTTGAGGTCGGGTTCGAGCAGGAAGGCGACCTCGCCGTGCCGCTGCGCGCGCTCGCGGCAGGACTCGTGCAGTTCGGGCAGCCGCTTGACGGCGGCGGCTCGCCACGCGCCGAACATCGAGGTGCGCAGCGCGGCGGTCAACTCGGGATCGCCGGCGATGTGTCGGATGTCGAGCAGGCCGGTCTGCACCCGCAGGTCCTCGGCGGCGGCCCGGCGGGCCTCGTCGGGGGTGCGCACCGAGTGGTCCAGGGCGATGCCCGCGTCCCACACCGGGTACCAGATCGCGTCGGCGAGTTCGGTGATCCCGTCGTGGTCTTGATGCAGCAGCACCAGGTCCAGGTCGCTGCCGGGGGACAGTTCGCGTCGGCCGTAGCCGCCGACCGCGACCAGACACACGCCCTCGGTCGGCGCGCCCGCGCCGACGAACAACTCGGTCAGCCAGCGGTCCGACAGGGTGCCGAGGGCCTGTCGACGGGTCGCACCGGTGGGTCCGGCGGGGTCGGCCAGGAGGTCGTCCCTGGCTCGGGTGTACCGCGAGGTGGCGGTCGGTTCCATGGGGCCTGCTCCCTCGTTCACACGCGCCGGCGGCGCCGGCCGCCGAGCACCGCGAGCGGTCGACACAAAGGCCGATGGCCGGACCCGTCCCCGAAGAGCGTCTTCGGAGCGGGACCGGCCATCGGAGGTGTTACAGGGCTTCCGGGCCGCGCTCGCCGGTGCGCACCCGCACCACGCTGTCCACCGGGACGATCCACGCCTTGCCGTCGCCGATCTTGCCGGTACGCGCGGCCTTGACCAGGACGTCGAGCAGTTCCTCCGCGTCCTCGTCGTCCGCGACGACCTCGATGCGGACCTTGGGCACCAGGTCGACCTGGTACTCGGCGCCCCGGTAGACCTCGGTGTGGCCGCGCTGCCGGCCGTAGCCGCTCGCCTCGGTCACGGTGAGGCCGTGGACGCCGAACGCCTGGAGGGCGTTCTTCACGTCGTCGAGCCGGTGCGGCTTGATCACCGCCGTGATGAGCTTCACGCATCCACCTTCGTGTCGGCGGGCGCCGCGGCGCCCGCGCCCGTAGAGGTGCCGATGCCCGCCGACGGTCGGGTGGAACCGCCGAGTGTGGCGAAGTCGTACCCGGTCTCGGCGTGCTCGACCTGGTCGATGCCGGCCACCTCGTCGTCCTCGGTCACCCGGAAGCCGATGGTCTTGTGAATGACCGTGCCCAGGATGAAGGTGACGACGAAGGAGTAGGCCAGGACGGCACCGACTCCGATCAACTGCTTGCCGAGCTGATCGAAGCCCCCACCGTAGAACAAGCCCTTGGCGTCGCTCTGGACGTGACCGGTGGCCAGGAACCCGGGGGCGAGCGATCCGATGATGCCGCCGACCAGGTGCACCCCGACCACGTCGAGCGAGTCGTCGTAGCCGAGCTTGTATTTCAGGCCCACCGCCCAGGCGCACACCGCGCCGGCGACCAGGCCCAGGGCGATCGAGCCGAGCGGGCTGAGCGCACCGCACGCCGGGGTGATCGCGACCAGGCCGGCCACCGCGCCGGACGCGGCGCCCAGGGTGGTCAGGTGTCCGTCGCGGATCTTCTCCAGGAACAGCCAGCCGAGCATGGCCGCGGCGGTGGCGATCTGGGTGTTGATCAGGGCTCGGCCGGTGACGCCGTCCGCGGCGAGCCAGGAACCGGCGTTGAAGCCGAACCAGCCGAACCACAGCAGACCGGCGCCGATCATCACCAGCGGCAGGTTGTGCGGGCGCATCGGGTCACGCTTGAAGCCGACCCGCTTGCCGATCACCAGGACCAGGGCCAGCGCCGCGATACCGGCGTTGATGTGCACCGCCGTACCGCCGGCGAAGTCGATCACGCCCTTCTCGAACAACCAGCCGTCCGCGGCCCAGACCCAGTGCGCGACGGGGAAGTAGACCAGGGTGACCCAGAACGCCACGAACACGGCCCAGGCGGTGAACTTGGTGCGATCCGCGACGGCGCCGCTGATCAGCGCCGGGGTGATGATGGCGAACATCAACTGGAAGGCCGCGAACACCGTCACCGGGATCGTGTAGCCGTCCCACAACTCCGCGACCCCGATGTCGCGCATGCCGTACCAGTCGAAGTTGCCCACCAGGCCGCCGAACGCGTCCGTGCTGAACGTCATCGAAAACCCGTAGAGCACCCACAGCACCGTCACGACAGCCAGGCAGATGAAGCTCATCATCAGCATGTTGAGGACGCTCTTCACGCGGACCATGCCGCCGTAGAAGAACGCCAGCCCGGGCGTCATGAGCATGACCAGTGCGGCGCTCAGGAGTACGAATGCGGTGTTACCCGTGTCCATACTCTGCCTCTCTTCTCCGTGGCCCCGGCCGACCTCCGGGAGCTCATGGAAAGGAGCTTCGAGGCGTGAGGTTTCGCGCCGTGGCGCGACGTGTTTCGCCGACGTGACGCTTGCCGCACATGTGTTTCCGGCGGATGAACGTCCGCTCACGCACGTGGCCGGCCGGATCGCGCCGGTCCCCGCAACCGCGGCGAAGCCACCGAGGGCTCGCGCGCGAGGCGCGATCGGGTGTCCCGCAGGTGAGCGGCAGGCAGCGCACACACAGCCCGTCGACCACATCTGACGCACCGTCAGTTAGTTGCCGTCCGCACCTTATTCCCGCAGGTCGACACGTGCCGCCGGGGGCCGGCGCTCCGCTTCGGGCCGGACGTTTTCGACCCGCTAACGGTTGCGATGAATCCATTGACATTGATCGCGCCCACTGCCGTAATTAATCACCGCGCTTAACTGACGACCCGTCAAGGCACGTGTCACCACAGGTGATCGGCCCTGTCCGGGATTCGGCGGTTTCGCGCGAGCGCACCACCGCACGACCGCACGGAACGTCAACAGACCTCGTCAACCGACCAGACCAGCGAGAGGGGGTGACACCGTCGTGTTGCGCCTGCTCGGTCGCAAGTTGCTGGCCCTGATTCCGGTGCTGTTCCTGGTCACGTTCGCGACCACGGCCCTGCCCGACCTGGTGGACGGCTCACCGGTCGCCCAGATGCTCGGCCCCGGCTCCACGCCTCAGGATCTCAAGGACCTGGAGCACGAGTTCGGGTACGACAAGTCGCTGCCCGTCCGATACGTGACCTGGGTGGGCCATGCGCTCACCGGCGACCTCGGGGAGTCGCTGAAGACTCGAACCCCCGTCATGGACGGGATCACCGAGCGATTCCCGGTGACCTTGGAACTCGCCGTCTTCGCCCTCCTCATGGCCCTGATCGTGGCCGTGCCGCTGGGCGTGTGGACGGCAGCGAAGGCGGGCGGACGCGTCGACCGCGTCGTGGGCGGCGTGTCCTCGGCACTGCTGTCGATCCCCACCTTCGTCAGCGTGTTCCTGCTCGTCTACTTCTTCGCGAACCGGGAGATGATCGCGGCGTTCAAGCCGACGGGATGGGAGTACATCTCGATCGACTTCGCCAAGAACATCGAGTTCGCGTTCCTGCCCGCGCTCGCGCTCGCGCTGGCGGAGATCCCCCAGTTCCAACGCCTCCTGCGCAGCGACATGCTCGCCACGCTCCAGGAGGACTTCATCCTGACCGCGCGGTCCAAGGGCCTGTCGACGTCGTACGTGCTGTTCCGACACGCGCTGCGGCCCTCGTCGTTCTCGCTGCTGACCGTCTCCGGGCTGACCCTGGGCCGGCTGATCGGCGGCACCGTCATCGTCGAGTCGTACTTCTCCATCCCGGGTCTGGGACAGGGCATGTACCAGGCGATCAACGGCAAGGACATCCCGGTCGTCCAGGGCACGGTCGTGGTGATCGCGATCGTCTACGTGCTGCTCAACACGCTCGTGGACATCGGCTACTCACTCATCGACCCGAGAGTGAGGGCCCGATGAGCACACTCGAAACCGCCCCGGAGCCGGCTCTCGGCGCGGCCGAACCGACGGGCCTGCGACCCTCGCAGGTCAAGCGGGCCAAGAGCGGCAAGGCCCGCAAGCGGCCCAGCGTGCTGCTGTGGTTCGCGATCGCCTGGATGAGCATCGTGCTGCTCGGCGCGGTGCTGAGCCTGATCGCACCGGGCGTCTTCCCGCACGAGTACGGGCAGGCGTTCGGCGAGGCGAAGCAGAAGCCGTTCGCCGCCTGGCCCGAGTTCCTGGGCACCGACGGCCTCGGTCGCAGCCACCTGACCCGGCTCGCCTTCGGCGCGCGCGTGTCGATGATCGTCGCGTTGGTGTCGGTCGTGGTCGGCGTCCTCATCGGTGGTCTGCTCGGCCTGGTCGCGGCCTACTTCCGCGGCGTCACCGAGATGATCATCGACCTGTTCTCCGACGCGCTGCTGGCCTTCCCGCCGCTGATCCTGCTGCTCGCGCTGTCCTCGGTGTACGAGCCCTCGCAGACCAGCATCACCGCGGGTCTGGCCGTGCTCACCATCCCCGGCTTCACCCGGCTGACCAAGGCGAGCGCGATCGCCCAGTCCAACCGCGAATACGTCACGGTGGCCAAGGCGATGGGCGCGGGTCCGGGCCGGATCATCTTCAAGGAACTGTTGCCCAACACGTTCCCCGCGGTGATGTCGTACTCGGTGATCGTGATGGCCGTGCTGATCGTCGCGGAGGGCTCGTTGTCCTTCCTCGGCCTGAGCATCCCGCCGCCGATGCCCAGTTGGGGCGGCATGATCAACGCCGCCCGGGACGATCTGTCGCTGTATCCGGCCCAGGTGTTCGTACCCTGCGGGGTGCTGTTCCTGACGGTCTTCTCGCTCAACGTCATCGGCGACCGGCTGCGTGCCAGGTTCGACGTCCGCGACACCAAGCTGTAGCCGAGGGCTCGACGGCGGTCCTGCCTCCCACAGGACCGCCGTCGGCCCCGTTCTTCGACCCCCTCACACAGACGGGACCGCTCACATGGACGGGATCCAACAGCCGCGCGGCGCGAAGGTGGCGTGGTGACCATGGCGGAGCCGAAGACGACCGGCTCGCCCACGCCGGACGAACCACTGCTGCGGGCCACCGACCTGCGGGTGCACCTGGACACCCCGCGCGGGGTGCTCAAGGCGGTGGACGGGGTCTCCTTCAGCATCGAACGCGGCGAGACACTCGGCCTGGTCGGCGAGTCCGGCTCGGGCAAGTCGATGCTGGTGCGCTCGCTGATGGGCATCTGCCCCTCGATCGCCGACATCCACGGCAGCGTGCGCCTGGACGGCCGCGAACTGGTCGGCGTACCACGCAAGGAGGCCCGCAAGATCTGGGGCAACCGGATCGCGATGGTCTTCCAGGACCCGATGACCTCGCTCAACCCGGTACTGCGGATCGACCGACAACTCACCGAGTCGATGCGCCTGCACCTGGGCCTGGGCAAGAAGGAGGCCGGCGAGCGCGCGATCGAACTGCTCACGCTGGTCGGCATCCCCGAACCGGCCAAGCGCGCCCGGCAGTACCCGCACCAGCTCTCCGGCGGCATGCGCCAGCGGGTGACCATCGCGATGGCACTCGCCTGCGACCCCGACGTACTGATCGCGGACGAGGCGACCACCGCGCTGGACGTGACCGTGCAGCGGCAGATCCTCGACCTGCTCCAGGAGATCCAGGCCGAACGCGGCATGGGCATGATCCTGGTCAGCCACGACCTGGGCGTGGTGGCCGGGCGGACCGATCAGATCGCCGTGATGTACGCCGGTCGCATGGTCGAACACTCCCCCACCACGGACCTGTTCGCCCACCGTCGGCATCGCTACACCGAGGCCCTGCTGGGCGCCGTACCCCGCCTGGACGTGCCACGCGACCAGCGCCCGCGGGCGATCCCGGGCACGCCGCCGGACCTGATCACGCTCAAGTCCGGCTGCGCGTTCGCGGCCCGCTGCACGGCGGCGGACGACCTGTGCCGCGAGGAGCGGCCCGAGCTGGGCGACGAGCTCGGCGCACACCGGTTCGCCTGCCACCACCCCGTCGGCGAGGACGTCGCCGCCGTCGCGGGTGCCGACAGCGGGCAGCCGTCCCTGATGAAGGAGGCCTCCGCATGACCGCCGACGGCACCACGCCGGGCGCGCTCGCCCTGGACGACAAGCCCGCCGCCGAGACCTCGACCGGCACCGACCCGCTGCTCACGGTCACCGACCTGGTCCAGCGTTTCCGGGTGCCCGGCGGGATGATGAACGCGGTCGCGGGGGTGAGCTTCGAGCTCGGGCGCGGGCGCACGCTGGGCCTGGTCGGCGAATCCGGCTGCGGCAAGTCCACGCTGGCCCGGGCCATCCTGCAGTTGACCAAGCCGTCCGAGGGCTCGGTCCGGTTCGACGGTCAGGAACTGACCACGCTGCCCAAGGCCGGTCTGCGCACGATGCGTCGGCGGATCCAGATGGTGTTCCAGGACCCCATCTCGGCGCTGAACCCGCGCCGGAAGATCTTCGACATCGTCGCCGAGGGTCTGGTCATCTCCGGCATGTCCGCCGAGGAGATCCGCCCGCGGGTGGAGGCGGTGCTGCGTCAGGTGGGCCTGGACCCGGAGTTGGTCTCCGACCGGCGTCCGCACCAGTTCTCCGGCGGCCAATGCCAGCGGATCGCGATCGCCCGGGCCATGGTGGTCGATCCCGACCTGCTGATCTGCGACGAGCCGGTGGCGTCCCTGGACGTGTCGGTGCAGGCGCAGGTGCTCGACCTGCTCGACGAGATGAAGAACCGCACCGGCGTGTCGATGATCTTCGTCGCGCACGACCTCGCGGTGGTGCGCAACATCAGCGACGACGTCGCGGTGATGTACCTGGGCACCATCGCCGAGACCGGCGACACCGCGGCCATCTACGACACGCCCGCGCACCCCTATACCCGGGCCCTGCTCGACGCGGTGCCCGCGCCCGACCCCGAGGCGGCGCCGGCCGGGCCCTCGCTCAAGGGCGAGATCCCCTCGCCGATGAACCCGCCCAGCGGTTGCCGGTTCCGCACCCGCTGCCCGATCGCGCGCGAGGAGTGCGCGGCCCACGTGCCGACGTTGCGCGAGATCGCGCCGGGGCATCGGGTCGCGTGCCACTTCCCGTTGGTGGGCGAGGCAGCGGTGTTCGCGTCGAGCACCGCTGCGGTCGAGGCGGAAGCCGCGCCGGAGCCGGCGGCCGAGGTCGAGGTCGTGCCCGAGGCGGCGGCCGAGGCCACGCCCGAAGCCGAGGCCGCGGTCGAGCCCGAGTCCAAAGCCACGCCCGAAGCCGCGGTCGAGCCCGAGCCCAAGGCCGCGCCCGAGGTCGAGATCGACGCCGATTCCGACGCCGAGCCGAAGGCCGAAGCCGAGCCCGAGCCCGAGCCCGACCCGAAGTCCGCCCCCGAAGCCGCACCCAAGGCGGCCGAGCGGGACTGACCGCCGAACACCCGACGCGGTACGGCCGAGCCCGGCCGTACCGCGTCGCTGTGCGTACACGCACGTGTCCCGGTCGGCCGCCCGGGGGTCGAATCGGGCATCCCGTCGACGATGCGACACGTGTCGAGTTGTAGCCTCACGGCGCTGACCGCGCTCATCGCGCGGCATCCGGCCACCGGCCGACCTGCTCCATGCTTGAGGACGTTTTCTGTGGCACACGCACGACCTTTCGCCCTTCGGGCACGCCGTCGCACCGCCGCCGTCATCGCGGCAATCGGCCTGCTGGCCGCGGCCGGCTGCGGTTCCGAGTCCGGTGAGGCCCCCAGCGCGGTGGGCACCCCCCGCGCCGGCGGCTCGCTGGACATCCTGGCCACCTCCGACGCCCGCAGCCTCGACCCCTTCCTGCCTTCCTACGCCGCCCAGGCGGATGGAAACCGGATGGCGGCCCTGTACGACAGCCTGCTCTGGACGAACCCCGTCACCGGCTCCGTACAGCCGCAGTTGGCCGAGAGCCTGGCGCCGGTGGAGGGCAGTGGCAACAAGATCTGGAGCCTGCGGCTTCGACCCAACCTCAGGTTCACCGACGGCACGGTCTTCGACGCCGCGGCGGTCAAGATCAACTGGGACACGCACGCGGTGCCCACCACCAAGTCGCGCCAGCGCGACGCGACGGTCGGCATGAAGAGCCAGATCGGCGCCGACGCGCTGGAGTTGCGGATCATCCTGGACAAGCCGAACGGCAACTTCGACCGCCTGGTCGCGCGCAGCCTGTCCTTCATCGCCTCTCCCAAGGCGATCGCCGAGGGCGTCGACAAGCTGGCCGAACACCCGGTGGGCGCGGGTCCGTTCATGCTGCGCGAGGGCGGCTGGGTCAAGGGTGACCACCTGACCCTGGTGAAGAACCCGACCTACTGGCAGGGCCCGGACAAGCCGTACCTGGACAGCCTCACCTTCCGCTACGAGTCCAGCGGCAGTGCGGCGGTCGACCGGGTCAAGAAGGGCAAGGCCGACGTCGCCAACGTCAGCGACGCGTTCACCCTCAAGGCCGCCCGCGACGCGGGCATCGGCATCGAGTCGCTCGCGCTCTCCGGCGGCCAGTTGCTCAGCTTCGACACCTCCGGCGGTCCCACCGCCAATCCCGAGGTGCGTCGCGCGATCGTGCTGGCGCTGAGCAGCGAGGAGATCAACCGGCGCGTCTTCGGCGGTGCGGGCACCCCGGCGCGCGGCATCTTCAACCAGGCCACCGCGCTGGCCAACCCGCAGTTGTCCGCTCCGGAGAACAAGCCGAAGCAGGCCGCGGAAATGTTCGCCAAGGTGACCGACAACGGCGCCAAGCCGATGCGGATCAAGTTCATCGCGCCCAAGAGCAACGCGATCGACGAACTCGGCCGGTACATGAAGGAAACGCTGGAGAAGTACCCCGGAGTCGGGGTCGACGTGGAGACCGCCGACCTGTCCGAGTTCGTCAAGCGCTCCAACCTGGCCGAGGCGTTCGACGTCAAGGTCAGCCAGTTGCTCGCCGACGACCCCGAGCCGGCGGTCTACCAGTACCTGCACAAGGGCAGCCCGAGCAACTGCTGCTTCTACGGCGACGACGTGGTGGACAAGGCGCTCGACGACGCCCGCAACACCACCGACCCGGCCCGGCGCCGGGCCGCCTACACGCAGCTCCAGCTCCAGTTGGACCGGGACATGCCGCTGTGGGTCTATCAGGAGGCGGTTGTGGCGGGCGTGTTCCACTCCGGGGTGACCGGTGTGCAGTTGTCCAACGACGGCATCTTCCTCTTCGATCGCATCGGCAAAAAGGGCTGACTGGTCATCAGAAGTACAACAGTGACCCGATCTTGATGGACCAGATCGCCGGAAGGCAGTAGAAAGGGACGGCACCCTTACCAGTCGGTTCGTGGAGGCCGGGAATCACCTTGGTGATTCCCGGCCTTCACGTGTCTCGCCCGAGGGTTGCAGACAGTCGAGCAGCACGCACCACCGCACGACAGCACAGCCGCACGGACGCACCACCATGCTCCACCCGGGGCGCCGTCGCCCTCTCCCCCCGAGTCGGCCGACGTACCCGGCACCAAGCACGTCCGCCGCCCGGCCACAGCAGCCCGGACGGTCCGTCAGGTGAAGGTTGGCCCTGCAGTGACTCGTACTTCCCTGTTGTCCCTTCGATCCACGCGCCATCCCCGTCCCCGGCGCCGAATAGCCGTACTGGTCGTCGCGACCGCGTTGGCGGCCACCGCCCTCGCCGGTTGCGGGGACGACGACAAGAGCAAACCGTCGGCCGCGGGCACGCCCAAGCAGGGCGGCTCGCTCACGATGAGCCTCCCGGGCGACTCCACCAGCCTGGACCCCTTCTCCACGTCGTATGTCAACGTCGCCGACGGCAGTCGCATGTCGGCGCTCTACGACTCGCTGGTGTGGGCGGACCCCAGCACCGGCAGCATTCGCCCGCAGATCGCCGAGTCGCTGGCGATCAACGGCCCCAAAGCCGACACGTGGCGACTCAAGATCCGTCCGAACGTGAAGTTCAGCGACGGCACGGTCTTCGACGCCGAGGCCGTCCGGTTCAACTGGGACCGACACAAGGACCCCAAGGTCGGTTCCTTCCAGCGGGGTGCGGCGAGCGTCATCCTCTCGCTCACCGTCAGCGACCCGCTCACCCTGGACATCAAGCTGGTCAGCGAGAACGCGAACTTCGACCACCTGGTGACCCGCAACCTCGCCTACATCGCCTCACCCACCGCGCTGCGGGCCAGTCCCACCGGGATCGGCGACAAGCCGGTCGGCGCCGGCCCGTACAAGCTGGTGAAGTGGGAGCGCGGGGTCAAGCAGAGCTTCACCCGCAATCCCGACTACTGGCAGTTGGAAAAGGGTCTGCCGCACCTGGACAACCTGACCATCACGGTGGACACCGACGTCAACCACTCGGTATCCGCGGTCGACGAGGGCAAGACCGACCTCACCGTCGCGGTGGACCCGCTCGCCACGGCGCAGGCCGAGGAGAAGAAGCTGGGCGTGACGCGGATCGGCCTCAACGGCGGCCAGATGGTCGTGTTCAACCTGAACGTCGCGCCGTTCAAGGACCTGCGGGCACGCCGGGCGTTCGTCTACGCCTTCAACGGCATCGACATCAACCAGAAGTTCTTCGGCGGCAAGGGCACCCCCGCCAAGGGCATCTTCGCCGCCTCGTCCCCGGTGGCCAACATCCAGCTCGCGGCGTCGGAGAACGACCCCAAGCGAGCCAAGGAGTTGTTCGAGGACGTGACGGCGGGCGGCACCAAGCCGCTCAAGTTCACCTACTGGGTTCCCCAGGCCCCCGCCTCGATCCGGGTCGCGGAGTACATGAAGCAGGTACTCAACACCTACCCCGGGGTCCAGATGGAGGTCAAGGTCGTCGACATCGCGACCTATGTCCGCACCGTCCGAGGCGGCACCACCGAATGGGCGGCGGCTCTGGGCCAGCAATGGATCGACGACCCGGAGCCGGGCATCTACGATCTGCTGCACAGCAAGAGCATGCCGAACAACAGCAGTTACGAGAACGCGGCGGTCGACGCCGCGTTGGAGGACGCCCGCAGGACGACCGACCCTGCGCAGCGACGTGACGCGTACACGCGTGTACAGCTCCAGGTGAACAAGGACATGCCGTTCTGGGTCTACCAGGAAGCGGTCACCGCCGCGGTCTACAACCCCAGGATCACCGGCATCCAACTGGCCAACGACGGTGTCGTCCTGTGGGATCGGATCGGCACCACCGGCTAGTCGAGCGACTCGTCCCGCCCGGGCTCCGTGTTCCCGGGCGGGACACCCCGCCGTACCCGGGGCCGGCGCACCAACGCATTCGGCTCCCGCCGCACTCCGCGCGCGAGCCATCGCACCACAGCTCTACCGCACTTCCGGAACGACTGCACGAATGCACCGAAGCACGAGGCACGTTCGAACCCCACAGTGATAGGTAGGTAGGCCGGCAGTGGTACCCCACCCGAAGAAACCCCCGAGACGACCACCGTGTCGCGGCCTGCGCCGCCGACTCTCCCTCGCCCTCGCGCTCGCCGCGGCCACGGTGTTGGCCACGGCCGGCTGCGGCCTGGACTCGTCCGACTCCGGCGGTGCGAGCGGCGAGCCCGAGCACGGCGGTTCGGTGACCATCCTGATGCCCGGCGAGGAGCGCGGGCTCGATCCGTTCACCGCCTCGTACTCCAGCGTGGCCGACTCGAACCGGTTGTCCGCCCTGTACGACGTCCTGGTCTGGACCGATCCGACCACCGGTGGGGTGCGCCCCAAACTGGCCGAGTCGTTGGTCTCCGACCAGAGCGCGCGGATCTGGACCCTGACCCTGCGTCCCGACGTGCACTTCAGCGACGGCAGCCTGCTCGACGCGGGCACCGTCCGGGCCAACTGGGACGCGCATCGCGACCCCACGGTGCGATCGCTGGTCGGCGGTCCGCTGCGCGGGGTGACCCTGACCGAGCAGGGCCCGCTCCAGCTCCGCATCGAACTGCCCTCCTCCAACGCCAACTTCGACCACACCATCGCGCGCAACCTCTCCTTCGTCGCACCCCGACGACTGGTCTCCACGCCCGAGGGTCGCTTCGAGCTCAAGCACGCGCCGGTGGGCGCGGGCCCGTTCAAGGTGAAGAGCTGGGAACCGGGCAAGGAGGTTCGGCTGGAGCGCAACCCGCAGTACTGGCAACGGAATCGGCCCTACCTCGACGAGGTGGTCTTCCGAGTGGACAAGGACGTCGAGGGCGGCAACAAGGCGATCCAGGCCAAGCGGGCCGACCTCACCCTGACCACGGACCCGCAGAGCATCGCGCAGGCCCGCGCGGACGGGCTGGTCGCCGAGGACGCCCGGCTCAACGGCGGGTTGATGGTCGCCTTCAACGTGCGCAAGGGACCGTTCCAGGACCCGAACGCCCGCCGGGCGACCGCACTGGCGCTGAGCAGCACCGAGATCAGCCGGCGGTTCTACGGCGGGCGGGGCGAATCAGCGCGCGGCATCTTCGACAGCACCTCCCCGCTCGCCAACGTCAACCTGGCCGCGCCGGAGAACCGGCCCGACGAGGCTCGTGCACTGTTCGCGCAGGTCACCAACAACGGGAAGAAACCGTTCGTCTTCCGCTACCTGGTGCCCGACAGCGCCAAGATGCGCGCCACCGCCGACTACATCCGGCAGACCCTGGAGGGTTATCCGGGCGTGACCGTGATCGTCGAGGTCACCGACATGGCCTCGCTGGTGACCCGCTTGGCGGGCAACGACTTCGACGCCACCGTCTGTCAGCTCTGGGCCGACGACGTGGAGCCGACGATCTACCAATTCCTGTACAGCAAGGCCGGGTTGAGCAACATCACCGGCTATGCCAACGACGTCGTGGACACCGCCCTGGAGGACGGTCGGCGCTCGACCGACGCCGGCTCGCGGCGCGACGCCTATACCCGGCTGCAGAACCAGGTCAACCGCGATCTGCCGTTCTGGGTCTACTCGTCGGCGGTGATCGGTGCCGTGCACCGGACCGATCTGGTCGGGATCCAGCTCTACAACGACGGGCTGATCCACTTCGACGCCATCGGGCGGCGCTGATGAGCGGCTGACCCCCACAGACCCGGCCGGGTGGCGTGCGCGGCGCCGAGATCGTCATGCCGCGCACACCACCCGACCGTGCACCACCGCACCATCACATTCGGTCCGAACGGGGACCGGGTGTGCCTTGTGACAACGGAGGAGTCACATGAGCAAGCACCTCGGCAACAACGCACGAAAGCGCGCGGCGGCCGTCGCCGGCGCATCGGCACTGGGCCTGGTCCTGGCCGCCTGCGGCGGCGGGGACGACGGCGCCGGCGGCAAGGCCGATCCGAACGCGTCGGCGGGCGCCAAGAAGGGTGGCAACCTCACCCTTTTGACGGTGTCCGACGCCCGCAGCATGACGCCGTTCAACGCGTCCTACGCGGCGGTCACCGACCTCAACCGCATGCTCGCGGTCTACGACGCGCTGTTCTACCTGGACAACACGCAGAACAAGGTCGTGCCGCAGATCGGCGAGAGCCTCAAGAGCGACGACGGCGGCAAGACCTGGCTGCTCAAGGTCAAGCCGAACGTCAAGTTCAGCGACGCCACTGCGCTGGACGCCGCCGCGGTCAAGTTCAACTGGGAGATGCACGCCAAGCCGGAGGTGCTCAGCCAGCACCGCCCGGCCGCGAGCGGTCTCGGGCTGGAGGTGGTCGACCCGCTGACGCTGAAGATCACCCTGCCGATGCTGAACGCGAACTTCGACCGCACGGTGGCCTCGGAGTTGTCCTACATCGAGTCGCCCAAGCAGTACGCGGCCGACCCGAAGGGCGAAAAGCCGGTCGGCGCCGGGCCGTTCGTGCTCAAGACCTGGACCCGCGACAGCCAGATGGTGTTCGAGAAGAACCCGAACTACTGGCAGGGCGCGGACAAGCCGTACCTGGACACCCTGACCATCAAGGTGGTCAACGACGTCAAGCAGCAGGTCGACACGATCAAGGCCGGCGGCGCCGACATCACCTTCACGATCGACCCGCAGAAGACCAAGGCCGCGCAGGAAGCGGGCCTGGGCGTCACGCCGTTCACCCTCGACGGCGGCCAGATGATCGTCTTCAACACCTCGACGGCGCCGTTCGACGACCCGCGCGCCCGTCGTGCGGTCGCGCTCGCGCTCGACCCGGCCGACCTGAACCAGAAGATGTACGCGGGCACGGCGACCCCGGCCAAGAGCATCTTCCACAGCGGCAAGCCGTTCACCGACCCCACCGCCGCACAGCCGAGCCCGAACAAGGTCGAGGCACAGAAGCTCTTCGACGAGCTCGCGGCCGAGGGCAAGCCGGTGAAGTTCAGCTACCTGGTCCCGGAGAACCCGACCTCCAACGCGACCTCCGAGTACACCATGACCGCGCTCAACGCGTTCAAGAACGTCGAGGTCAAGCTCGACAAGGCCGAGGTCGCCAGCTACTACCTGCGACTGACGGTGCAGAAGAACTTCACCGCCGCGCTGTACCAGATCTGGTCCAGCGACCCCGAGCCGATCCTGTTCAACAGCCTGTTCTCGCAGACCCCGTTGAACTTCACCGGCTACAAGAGCCCGGAGGCGGACGCGGCGCTGATCAAGGGCCGTTCCACCACCGACGAGGCCGCCCGCAAGGCCGCCTACTCGGACCTGCAGAAGGTGCTCGTCAAGGACCTGCCGATGCTCGCCTACCAGGAGGCGGTCACCAACATCATCTCCGGCCCGCGGGCCGTGGGTGTCGTCGGCGTCCAGGACGGCGGCATGCTGATGGACCGGGTCGGCCTGAAGTAGTTCGACACCGGGTCCGGATCATCCCCGGCTGATCCGACGCACCGTCACCATCGGTGTCCGGGAGGCTCGTTCGCCGTGTGCGGACGGGCTTCCCGGCCCGCTCCCGGGCAGCCGGGACGCACCCGCGTTCCGACACGATTCAACGACCCTCTGTAACGATGTAACAGATCGGCTCACAGGGCGTGCAACTTACGCCCCTTGGTCCTACGGTGTGCCGCACGCGGTACCGATTCGGCTGTTCCCGCTCCACGCTCATGGCTCCCGGCACCACATGTGTTGTTCCCCGGCGGAGGTGGCAAGAACGTTGTCTGCACGACGCACGACCGCACGTCGCACGACCATCGTCTCGATGATGGTGGTTCTCGGCATCACCGCCACCGCGTGTGGCGGTTCGGACGACTCCAACTCATCGGGCGGCAAACAGTCGACCGTCCAGGGCGAGGCCAAGGCCGGCGGCAGCATGACCATGCTGGCCGTACAGGACTCCGCCTCCCTCGACCCGTTCAAGGCCGCCTCCGTCGCGGTGGCCGACGAACCGCGGCTGGCCGCGCTGTACGACCCGCTCTTTTATATCGACGCGGCGGACAACTCGGTCAAGGCACACCTGGGTGAGGCGCTGACCACCGCGGACAACGGCAAGACCTGGCAGCTCAAGCTGCGCCCGGGGGTCAAGTTCTCCGACGGCACGCCGCTCGACGCGGCGGCGGTCAAGCTCAACTGGGACATGCACGCCAAGGCGGAGACCCAGTCCCAGCACCGCCAGATAGCCGCGGCGCTGACCAGCAAGGTCGTCGACCCGACCACGCTGGAGATCACCCCGCTGGGCATGCCGAACGCCCAACTGGACCGCGCGATCGCCATCGACCTGACCTACATCGCCTCGCCCGCGTCGCTGGCCAAGGGTCCCGACGAGTACCGCAACAAGCCGGTGGGCGCGGGACCGTTCAAGCTGGAGAGCTGGACCCGCGGCAGCCAGCAGGTCTTCGTCAAGAACGAGAACTACTGGCAGAAGGACAAGGGTCTGCCCAAGCTGGACAAGCTGACGATCAAGAACGTGCCGGACGTCAAGCAGCAGTACAACACCGTCAACAGCGGTGGCGCGGACGTCTTCCTGAGCTCCGACAACGCGACCCTCGCGCAGGCGGAGAAGGAGGTCGGCGTCGTCCAGCGCTCGGTCGACGGCGGCCAGATGATCCAGTTCAACATGACCAAGCCGCCGTTCGACGACCTGCGGGCACGCCAGGCGGTCACCCTGGCCCTGGACCCGGCCGGCATCCCCAAGACGCTGTCCAACGGCTACGTGCCCGCGAAGGGCTACTTCGCCCAGAAGTCGCCGTTCTTCGACCCGGCCAACGTGCAGGCGAACCCGGACAAGGCCAAGGCCAAGCAGCTCTTCGACGAGCTGGAGCGCGAGGGCAAGAAGGTCGAGTTCACCTACCTCCTGCCGCAGAACCCCTCCTCGGTCAAGGTCGCCGAGTGGATGCAGACCCAGCTCGCCGAGTACAAGAACGTCTCGATGAAGCTGGAGCCGCTGGAGATCGGGGCGTACATCGAGAAGTACGCGCTGCGCAAGGACTTCCAGGCGATGCTCTTCCAGCAGTGGCTGGTCGACCCCGAGCCGCTGGCCTTCAACAACTGGTTCTCCAAGAGCCCGACCAACTTCGTCGGCTGGATCAACCCGGCCGTGGACGGCGCGCTGGTGGCCGGCCGCAGCTCGACCGACCCGGCGGCCCGCAAGAAGGCCTACTCGGACCTGCAGAAGGCGATGGTCGCCGAGCTGCCGTTGTGGACGTACGCCGAATCCTCGATCGGCGTGATATTCAACAAGAAGGTCACCGGCGTCGTGCAGTACAACACCGGCGTGTTCTTCATGGACCGGATCGGGCTGAAGTAGCCCACCGGCAACACCGTTCGGCCCCCGTCCGCCACGCGCGGGCGGGGGCCGACGCGCGTCACGCGGTCGGGAACGGCGCCTCGGGCAGCTCCCGGGCCACCCGGGCGGCCAGTTCGGCCACCGCCGGATCGGCCGGGAACCGCCCGGCCAACGCCTCCACGGTGCGCCGCAGTCGCACGATCAGCCGCTCCGAACGCACCCGGAAGGCGATCTCCAGGGCCGCCGTGGCCTGTTCCACCGCACCCGCCGCGTCGTGCTCGATCAGGTACACCGTGGCCAGGCCCACCTGCGCGAGCGCGAGGCTGCGCACGAACTCGCCGGTGCCCAGCAACAATCGCACGGTCTCGCTCAGTCGCTCCTTCGCCGGCGCCACGAACGCCGGTCGGGTATAGGCGAGATCGCGATAGGCGTGGCCGCTCTCGGAGAGCAGCTCGGCCCGATTGAAATAGCGGATCCAATCCGGTTCGGCCTGCGGCCGACTGTCCGCCAACGCCTGTTCGGCCAGTCCCAGTGCGCGTCGACATCGCTCCGCGTCGCCCAGCGCGGCGTAGGCACGCCCCTCCAGCGCGTACAACATCGCCTGGAGCCCGGCCCCACCGGTGTCCCGGCTGCCGTACTGGGCCAGGTGGATCAACTCCAGCGCGTCCTCGCCCAACTCGTAGTGGATCATCTGCCGGGACATCACCCCGAGCACATTGGCTCCGAACGGCGCGTCGTCGCACTCCTTCGCCGCGTGCAGGGCAAGCACCATGTACTTCTGCGCGCCCGGTTGCAGGCCGGTGTCGTAGGACATCCACCCGGCCAGCAGCGCCAGTTCGGCGGTCAGCCCGAGCAGTCGGGCCCGCACGGCGGGTGGGTGCTCGTCGCGCAACAGGTCGGTGAGCGCGTTGAGTTGCCCGATCACCGCCTTGCGCCGCAGCCCGCCACCGCCCTGCATGTCCCAGCGCCGGAACAGCCGGACCGACTCGCGCAGATGCTCGGTCGCGGACGCCGGCAACCGCGGCCGGCGCATGCCGGAGTCGGCAACGGCACCCGCGCCGGCACCCGGTACGACCGACGCGGGCGGCGGGGCCGGCGTCGCGGGCAACGCCGCGGACCAGCGCTGGAGCGGCTCGACCAGGTCGCGGCCCGCCGCCAGCCGCAGCGACGGCCCGACGAACTCCTGTCGGCCGAGCAGCAGATCACCCCGGGTGTATTCGCCGAGGATCTCGACCACCGTCTCGAACGTCCAGGGCAGGTCCACGCCGAAGTCGCCGTGCGGCTCGTCCGGTTCGCGCAGGCCCAGTTCGTCGATGCTGACCACCCGACCGAACCGTCGGGTGAACAACTCGGCCAGGATCTGCGGTATCGGCTCGCGCGGCTGCTCACCGTCCAGCCAGCGGCGCACCCGGGAGGTGTCGGTGCTCACATGCGGGGCCGACATCGCCCGTGCGTGCCGGTTCACCTGCCGGGCCAACTCGCCCTTGGACCAGCCGCTGCGCGCGAACCACGCGGACAGCCGGTCGTTGGGCTGTCGCCCGTGCTCCGGCTCGTGCTCGTCCGCGGAGCCGCCGTCCCGCGCTCGCGTCGTCGCCACCGCATCGCCCCCATGCCCTCAGCGGTCCGGCCGGTCAGGCGTCGGGCCCCGATGGGAACCGTACGCGCAGGCCCGTTCGCCGAACGTATTCCGACTCACCCGCAGGCATCGGTCGATGCGGCAAACGCCAGGCTTCGCCACCCCACGCGCCCGGGACGCGCTACGGGGGAGGCCGCGTTTGACTGATCGGCGACACAGTGCCGACGACGGCTGCCGGTCCCGTTCATATCGTGCGAACCCCGCACCCGTCGAGATGACCCGATGCGGTCACAGCGTAACCAAAAGTAATGAGTGCCGTTGGGGAGGACATGGACATCATGCTCGGATCGCGCCGGCGTACGCGGGCCGCACTGTGGCAGGCGGTGGCCGAGTTCGCGGAGGAACGCGGCTGGCCCGTGGCCCAGGGCGCGCACCTGGTACGCGACGGACGCGGCACCCACTGCTCGTGCGGCCGTGTCACGTGTGCCGCGCCGGGCATGCACCCGGCGGACCCGCGCTGGTCGGAGCGGGCCACCGCGTCGCCGGCCGCGGTGCGCTACCTGTGGTCGCAATGGCCGGACAGCACCGTCGTGGTGCCCACCGGTCGAGTCTTCGACGCGATCAGCGTGCCGCGGCAGGCGGGAACCCGGGCGCTGGTCCGGCTGGAGCGGATGGGCACGCCGCTGGGGCCGGTACTGGCCACGCCGACCGGGCGGGTCGCGTTCCTGGTCGCCCCCGGCGCGGCGGCCGAACTGCCGCACCTGCTCTACCAGATGGGCTGGGACGACGCCGAGTTGGACCTGCGCTGCCACGGCGAGGGCGACTACGTGTTCGCGCCGCCGTCGCCGATGGGCGTGCTCGGCCCGGTGGAGTGGATCCGCCCGCCCGACAACGGCGACCCGGCGCTCCCGGAGGCCCGCCTGCTCCTGGGCACCCTGGCCTACGCGTGCCACCGCAGGGACGCCTCGCCCAGTGGCCGGGGGCTGTGGCTGGCCTCCTGAGCGGGCGCGAAGAGCACGATCGACGAAACGACCGCGAGCAGCACAACGCCGGACGGGCCGACTCGGCCCGTCCGGCGTTCGTGTGCCACCCGTCAGTCCCCGATCAGCGCGTCCACGAACGCGGACGGCTCGAACGGCGCCAGGTCGTCCGGACCCTCGCCGAGGCCGATCAGCTTGACCGGCACGCCCAGCTCGCGCTGCACCGAGACCACGATGCCGCCCTTGGCGGTGCCGTCGAGCTTGGTCAGCACGATGCCGGTGATGTCCACCACCTCGGCGAACACCCGGGCCTGGACCAGGCCGTTCTGACCGGTGGTGGCGTCGAGCACCAGCAGCACCTCGTCGACCGGGCCGTGCTTCTCCACCACCCGCTTGACCTTGCCCAGCTCGTCCATCAGGCCGGTCTTGGTGTGCAGTCGGCCGGCGGTGTCCACGAGCACCGTGTCCACGCCCTCGGCGATGCCCTCCTTGACCGCGTCGAACGCCACACTGGCCGGGTCGCCCGCCTCCGGGCCGCGCACCGTGCGGGCGCCGACCCGCTCGCCCCACGTCTGCAACTGGTCGGCGGCGGCGGCGCGGAAGGTGTCCGCCGCGCCCAGCACCACGCTGCGGCCGTCGGCGACCAGCACCCGGGCGAGCTTGCCGGTCGTGGTGGTCTTGCCGGTGCCGTTGACGCCGACCACGAGCACCACGGCCGGCCGATCGCCGGCCTCGCCGCCGGTGTGCCGGGCGGTCTTGAGCGTGCGGTCCAGGTCGGGGCCGAGCAGGGTGAGCAGTTCCTCGTGCAGCAACGCGCGCAGATCGGCGGGAGTGCGGGTGCCCAGCACCTTGACCCGGGTCCGCAGGCGGTCGACCAGTTCCTGGGTGGGCGCGACGCCGACGTCGGCGGTCAGCAGGGTGTCCTCGATCTCCTCCCAGGTGTCCTCGTCCAGGTGCTCGCGCGCGAGCAGTGCCAACAGGCCCTTGCCGAACGTGGTCTGCGAGCGGGCCAGCCGGGCGCGCAGCCGGACCAGCCGCCCGGCCGTGGGCTCGGGAACCTCCAACAGGGCGGGTTCCGGCTCGGCCGGCACGACGACCGAGGTTTCCGGCAGATCGACCGTGTCGATGGTGCGCCGGGGCGCTTCGACGGTCGGGGCGGCCTCGTCGCCGACACCCGGCTCGACCGGTGTGCGCGGCGGCGCCGGCGGCACGCCCTTGCGGCGCGAGCCGACCACGAACCAGCCGGCGGCGCCGAGGACAACGAGGGCAATGACGACGATCAGGATCACAGTCTCCATAGGACCTCCAGTCTCCCAGACGGTTCGGCGACCGCCCGCGACCGGCCGTTCCCGGCGGGTCCGGGGCCGGCCGCACGCCCCCGACCGGGAGACCGTTGAATCCTGACACTGCGTCAGATAGCTTGCCCTTGCCAAGCACCGTCCGGCGGACGACACGTGACCGAGACGGCTTCGGCTCGACCCGGAAGGTGTTCACGCTCCATGGCTGTCACGAATCTGCGGTTCAACCAGGTCCTCCCCGGTCTCGACCGGCAGGAGATGTCCGCGCGCTACCGGGCCACCGTCGAGATGGCGGCCTTCGCGGACAAGAACGGGTTCGACATGATCAGCCTGGAGGAGCACCACGGCGCGGACAACGCGTGGAGCCCCTCCCCGCTGAGCACCGCAGGCGCGATCTTCGGCGCCACCGAGCGCATCGGCGTGATCGTCTGCGCGCTGCTCGCCCCCCTGTACGACCCGATCCGGCTCGCCGAGGACCTCGCCGTCCTGGACAACATCAGCGGCGGCCGACTGTCCATCGTCGCGGGCCTGGGCTACCGGCCCGAGGAGTACGCGGCCCTCGGCAAGGACTGGAAGCGGCGCGGGAAGATCCAGGACGAGGTGCTGGAGACGCTGCTCAAGGCGTGGACCGGCGAGCCGTTCGAGTACCGCGGCAGCACCGTCCGGGTCACCCCGAAGCCGTTCAGCGACCCGCACCCGATGGTCATGGTCGGCGGCACCGCCAAGGCGTCCGTACGCCGCGCGGTGCGCCTGCGACTGCCGTTCTACGCCGCGGCGCCGATCCCGGAGCTGGAGCAGTACTACTACGAGCTCGCGGCCGAGGAAGGCTTCGAGGGCGGCTTCGCGATCCTGCCGCCGGTCACCACCCGGATGATCTTCTGCACCGAGGACCCGGACAAGGCGTGGGCCGAGTACGGCGAGTACTTCCTGCACGAGGCCACCACGTACGCGGGCTGGCAGACCCCCGACATCGCGTCGGTGGTCGAGTCCGCGGCCACCACGGTCGACGCGCTGCGCGAGGAGGGCATCTACTGCTGCCTCACCCCCGACGAGTGCGTCGAGATCGGCCAGGCGGGCGGCCTGACCGACGCGCTGATCCTGCACCCGCTGGTCGGCGGCCTGCCGATCGACGCGGGCTGGGCCAGCCTGCAGTTGTTCAACGACAAGGTCATGCCGCGCAACGTGCCGGCCGAGTGACCCGGCCGGCCCGCTGACGCACGGCCCGCGAGCAGCGGCGGTCACACCCTCGACTCGACCGGGGTGTGGCCGCCGTTCGCGTTCACCCGCCCGCGGCCACCCCGCTCATCGGCTCGGCGTGCTCGGACGCGACCCGCCGATCCTCCTGACGCAGCCGCTGACTGATCACCGTGGTGACCCCGTCGCCGCGCATCGAGACGCCGTACAGCGCGTCGGCCACCTCCATCGTGCGCTTTTGGTGGGTGATCACGATGAGCTGCGAGCTCTCCCGCAGTTCCGCGAAGATCCCGATCAGCCGCTGGAGGTTCATGTCGTCCAGCGCCGCCTCGACCTCGTCCATCACGTAGAACGGACTGGGTCGGGCCTTGAAGATCGCCACCAGCAGGGCCACCGCGGTCAGCGAGCGCTCGCCGCCGGAGAGCAGCGACAGCCGCTTGACCTTCTTGCCCGGCGGCCGGGCCTCCACCTCGATGCCGGTGGTGAGCATGTCGTCCGGGTCGGTCAGGATCAGCCGACCCTCGCCGCCCGGGAACAGCCGCGCGAACACGCCCACGAACTCGCGCGCGGTGTCGTGGAAGGCCGCCGTGAAGACCTGTTCGACCCGCGCGTCCACCTCCTTGACCACGGTCATCAGATCCCGGCGGGTGTTCTTCAGGTCCTCCAACTGCTCGGTGAGGAAGTTGTGCCGCTCCTCCAGGGCGGCGAACTCCTCCAACGCCAGCGGATTCACCTTGCCCAGTTGCACGTGCGCCTTCTCCGCCGCGCGCAGCCGCTTCTCCTGCTCGGCCCGGACGTAGGGCCGCGGCAGCGCCTCGGGCGCATCCGGGGCGCGCTCCTCGCCCTCGGCCGGCGGCGACGGCGGAACAAGTTGGTCCGGGCCGTACTCGGCCAGCAGGCCCTCGGCCTCGATCCCGTGTTCCTCCAGGGACTTGGCCTCCAACTGCTCGACCCGCAGTCGCTTTTCCGCGCGCAACATCTCGTCCCGGTGCACCGAGTCAGTCAACTTCTCCAACTCGGCGGCGAAGCCGCGGGACCGGCCGCGCTCACGGGCCAGTTCGGCCTCGTGTGCGGCCCGGGCCCCCTCCGCCGCATCGCGTTCGGCCCCGGCCCGGACCGACGACGCCTCGACGAAGCGCAGCAGCACCTCGGTGCCCGCGAGCACCGCGCCCGCGATCCGCGCCTCCACCGCCATCCGCTCGCGTCGCCGGGCCGCGCTCGCCCGCGCCTCGCGCTCGGCCCGCGCACCCCGGTCGAGCGCGTCGGCCCGACCGACCAGCGACCGGACCCGCTCCTCGTGCGTACGCACCGCCAGGCGCGCCTCCATCTCGGCCTGCCGGGCGGCACTCGCGGCGCCCGCGAGCCGGTCCCGCTCGGCGGTGTCCGGCTCCTCGTCGCCCTCGGCCGCGTTGTACTCCCGCGCCGCCGCCAACCGGGCGTCGAGTTCCTCGGCCTTGAGCTCCTCCTGAGCGCGCGCCGCCTCGGCCGCGGCCACCGCGCCCGCCAACCGCTCGGCCTCGCCCGCCGCCGCCCGGGCCTGCCCGCCGAGCCGGCCCAACTGCCGAGCCGCCGCGGCCGCCTGGTGCTCCGCCTCGCGCCGCCGCGCGGTGATCCGCTCGACCTCGGCCGCCGCCTCCCGCCGGTTCGCCAGCGCACCGGCCAGCGCCTCGGCCGACCGCGCGCACCGCTCGCCCATAACCTTCGCCCGCTCGGTCGCCTCGTCCACCGCCGCCTGCACCTCCAGCAGACTCGGCGCACTCGCCGACCCGCCGTGCGCGAAGCCCTCGCCGACCAGATCGCCGTCCCGGGTGACCGCGCGCACCCCGGGCAACGCCTGGACCAACTCGGCGGCGGCGGCCAGATCCTCGACCACCGCGACCCGATCGAGCAGCGGATCCACCGCGCCGCGCAACCGGGGCGGTACGGACACCAGGCGCGTCGCGTAGACCGCGCCCGCCGGCAACTCCGGCCACGCCGCCGGCCCACCGGCCGTCGGCCCGTCCGCCTCGACCCCGCCGAGCAGCAGCGCGGCGCGACCCGCGTCGTCCTCGCGCAACAGCCGCAACGCGTCCACGGCCGGCCGCACACCGGTCACCGCGACCGCGTCCGAGGCCGCGCCCAGCGCCGCCGCGATCGCCTGCTCGGCCCCGTGCTCGACGGTGAGCAGCGCGGCCACCGTGCCCAGCACGCCGGACAGCCGATCCCCTGCGGCCAGCAGCGCGCCGGTGCCGTCCTTGCGCCGGAGCGCCGGCTCCAGCGCCTCCTTGCGCGCGAGCACCGCCGACCGCTCCCGCTCGGCCTCCTGCTCCGCGTCGCGGGCGAGCACGAGCGCCTCCTCGGCCTCGGCCAGCACCTCCCGGGCCGCGGCCAACCGGGCCTCGATCGCGGCGAGTCCCCCGCCGCCGTCCGGGGCCGTGCCGTCCTCGGGCGGCCCGCCCTCGACACCCAGCCGAAGCTGCTCGTACTCCTCCTGCGCGGCGACCGCCCGTTGCACCGCCTCGTCCCGCGCGCCGACCAGGCGACCGATCTCGGCCTCCGCCGCGGCCACCCGACTGCGCGCGGCGCCGACCCCGCCGACCAGCCGGGCCAATCCCTCGCGGCGATCCGCCAACGCCCGGGCGACCTCCCTGAGCCGGCGTTCCTCCTCGACCAGGGCACCTTCGAGTTCGGCCCGCCGCTCCACCGTCTCGGCCAGTTCGACCTGCGCCGATTCGAGTGCGGCGGCGAGTTCGGCCTCCTGCTCGCGGATCCGCTCCGCCTCGCGCTCCATCTCCTGCGGGTCGCGTCCGCGCCGCTCGTCGGCGGGCGGCGAGCTCGCGTGCCGGACCCGCTGCCGGGCCAGCCCCGCCGTGCCGCGCACCCGTTCGGCCTGCGCGGACAGCGCGTACCAGGTCTCCTGCGCCCGGGCCAGCCGCGGCGCCATCGCCCGCACCTGGGCCTCCAGTTGCGCCTCCCGCGCCTGGACCACCGCGAGTTCGCGCTCCACCGCGGTGCGCCGCTCGCGCAGCGCGGCCTCGTCCGCGACCTCCTCGGCCAGCGCGCACCGCAGCCGTACCAGGTCGTCGGCGAGCAACCGCAGCCGCGCGTCCCGCAGGTCGGCCTGGATCGCCGCCGCCCGGCGGGCCACCTGGGCCTGACGCCCGAGCGGCTTGAGCTGCCGGCGCAATTCGTTGGTCAGGTCCTGCACCCGGGTCACGTTGGCCTGCATCGCGTCCAGCTTCCGCAGCGCCTTCTCCTTGCGCTTGCGGTGCTTGAGGACACCCGCGGCCTCCTCGATGAACGCGCGTCGACCGGCGGGATCGGCCTGCAACACCGAGTCGAGTCGCCCCTGGCCGACGATCACGTGCATCTCCCGACCGATGCCGGAGTCGGAGAGCAGTTCCTGGATGTCCAGCAGCCGGCAGGTGCTGCCGTTGATCTCGTACTCGGAGCCGCCGTTGCGGAACATCCGCCGGGCGATGGTGACTTCGGAGTAGTCGATGGGCAGCGCGCCGTCGGTGTTGTCGATGGTCAGGCTGACCTCGGCGCGCCCGAGCGGCGGTCGGCCCGAGGTGCCGGCGAAGATGACGTCCTCCATCTTGCCGCCGCGCAGTGTCTTGGCACCCTGCTCGCCCATCACCCACGACAGCGCGTCGACCACGTTCGACTTGCCGGAGCCGTTGGGTCCGACCACACAGGTGATTCCCGGCTCGAAGCGCAGCGTCGTCGCCGACGCGAAGGACTTGAAGCCACGCAGGGTCAGACTCTTCAGGTGCACGCGACGAAAGGGTAGTCGGCACGACCCGGACGATTCGCCCGCTCGGTCCGTCCGAGGGCGTGTCGAGCGCCACGGATGGGGGTATCAACCGCTGGAAGCGAGCGGGTGGGCACAAGGGGGCAGGGCGGGGACGGCAGCAGGGGAATCGAAGTACCGGGTGCGCGGATCACGGCGCGCGCCACACGGGTCGCGCGGGATCGGGACCACGGGTCGCAACCACGGAGCCGGACGCAGGAGCCGGAGACCAGCCGGGAGCAACACCCGGCCACCAACCGGATGACATCCCGGGTAACGGGCGGAACACGACCGTGGCCGGAAACGACAAAGGGACGCCTGAAGGCGTCCCTGGTTATCGCTTGCGCGGACCTACGCTCGCGAAAGCGCGGGTTCTGCCGCGGAGACGTCGAAGCCGGCAAGCAGCTCGTCCGAAGCGGCGGCGTTGAGCGCGTCGTTACGCTCCTGGGCACGGACAAGTTCCGTTTCCAGGTCACGAACACGCTGCTGGAGCCGTCGATTCTCGGCGAGCAGTCGGGGATCGGGGCCGCCGACGTAACCGAGAAGCGCCTTCGCCATGAGAGGGTCCTCCACGCTGAAAATGAATGACCACGCAGATTCGCGGGTCTAAATGTGGCACCCGGCCGCAAGGCTCCTGATAGGGTGCGCGGGCTTCCAGCGTCGCACCAAAATCGCAGGAGGTCAATATCATAACGGCACGATAACGAGACCTTCACCCGATCAAACGCGGTTCGACCGCGGACTGGGGTGACGGCTGTCGTGCTGGGTGTACGAGATCATCTTTCGACCTCCCCAGTCAAGAAGATTCCGGTTGTCCGTCAACTCTGGTCGGCTGTGCCCTAGAGTCACTCCGGCATGTCACCCGTTCGGGTGAGTGAATATCCCCTGCCGGAAGGTGACGCAACCCTCCATGGCTCGGCACAGTCGTACCTCGGCCTCGGCCCACCCGCATCGACGACGCGCGAAGTCGCGCCGCCGCCGTCTGGCTCCGTTGATCGCCCTGTTGGCCCTGCTCGCGGTCGGTGGCACAGTGGCCGGCCTGGTCGTCTCGAACCGGGCGGGCGAGTCCTCCGCCAATCGGGTGGCGGGCGCCGAAGGACCCCTTCCGGGGCATGCCCTCGACGGTTCCGCCGCACCGGGCGCCGTCGGCGCCGACCGCACCGGCGACGAGGCGTCCCGCAGTCTGCTCCCGGGCGCGGCGACCAGCGGCCGGACCGCGCTGCCCACGGGGAGCACCGCGCCCACCACGAGCACGACGCCCGGTGCGCCGACCACCGGCGCGACCGGCGTCCCGAGCCGGACCGCGACGCCGAGCAAGCCCGCCGGCACCCCGAGCACGAGCGCGTCGAACCCGCCGAGCGGCCCCGAGGACAGGGTGCTCGCGGTGGTCAACGAGGAGCGCGCGACCGCCGGCTGCGGCCCGGTCAAGAACGACGCCAAGCTGGTCGCCCTGGCCCGCGCACACAGCGCGGACATGGCCGCCCGCGACTACTTCGACCACAACACCCCCGAGGGCCTGACCCCGTGGGACCGCGCCGAGAAGGCCGGCGTGACCTACCTGGGCGCGGAGAACATCGCCCGCGGCCAAAAGACCGCCGACGCGGTGATGCGGGCCTGGATGAACAGCCCCGGCCACCGCCGCAACATCCTCGACTGCAGCCTGACCAAGATCGGCGTCGGCATCAAGGAGGGCGGCAACGGCCCTTGGTGGACCCAGGAGTTCGGCCGCTGACCCCGGGCGTTTCCGGCAGACGGCGCGGGCCCGTTCCTCAGCGCGGCCCGACGCCGAGCCGATCCGCCAGCAGACCGAACACGTACAGCCCGGATTCGCCCTGGTTGCGGGCCAGCACCAGGTCGACCGCCTCCGCCGCCGCCGTGCGACCCGCCGCCCGTGCCCAGCGCACCGCCGCGTCGACCACCTTCGGCCGGGCCCGGTCCAGCACCTCGCCCACCTCGTCGCGCAGTTGGGCGTAGCGTTCCGGTCGCCGCAGCTCGCCGCCGTCGAAGACCTCCGTCCCGGTGCGCGCCGCCTCCAGTTCGAGCCGGCCCATCGCCAGGTGCGCCGCCGCCTCCCCCGGATTGAGCCACGCCTCCCAGGCGCCCTCCTCGCTCACCCCCTGGACGTGCGCGACGTGCGTCTCGAAGACCCAGCACACCAGCACCGGCGAGTCCGCCTTCGCGGCCAGCGCCTCCAGCCACGGCCGCTCGAACGCGAACGGGTCGTCCCCGTGCCGCACATGCGTCGTGGTCCAGCCGTCCGGCGACTCCCACATCGTCCGGGCCGGGTGCGCCGCCGTGTCCACGTGCGGCGCGTATTCGGACAACGGCCGCGCCCCGCGCACGACGACGATGTCCCCGTTGAATCCCATGACACGCGCTCCCTGGATTGCGGTGCCTACGCCCCGGCCGTCGGCTTGCGTGGCGTGCGCTGACAGACCGGACAGAAGTAACTGCTGCGATTCATGAACGAGATCCGTCGGATCGGCGTCGCGCACCGGTTGCACGGCTCACCCTCGCGGCCGTAGGCGTCCAGGGCGCGGGAGAAGTAGCCGCTCTCGCCGTTCACGTTGACGTACAGGCTGTCGAAGGAGGTGCCGCCCGCGGCCAGCGCGTCGGTCATCACGTCCCGCGCGGACGCGAGCAGCAACGTGGTCTGCGCGAGGGTGAGGTTGCCGGTCTGCCGGGCACCGTGCAGCCGGGCCCGCCACAACGCCTCGTCGGCGTAGATGTTGCCGATCCCGCTGACCAGGGACTGGTCCAACAGGGCCCGTTTGATCTCGGTGTTGCGCCGGCGCAGCGCCGCGTGGAAGAGCGCGTCGTCGAACAGCGGGTCCAACGGATCGCGGGCGATGTGCGCCATCGAGGGCGGCAGTTCGGCGCCGCCGCGCTCGACCGCGAGCCCGCCGAACGTGCGTTGGTCGACGAAGCGCAGCTCGCGCCCGCCGTCGGTGAAGGTGAACCGCACGTGCAGGTGCTTCTCCCGGGGCGCCTCGGGCGGTTGCACCAGCAGTTGGCCGCTCATGCCCAGGTGCGCGAGCAGCGCGTCCTCGGGGTCCTCGGCCTCGGGCGCCACCAGCGGCAACCACAGATACTTCCCGCGCCGTCGGGCGGCGTGCACCCGGGCGCCGACCAGCACGTCGGCGAAGTCCACCAGGCCCGCCGAATGGCGCCGCACGGCACGCTCGTGGGTGACCTCGACGTGCGCGATGGTGCGACCCACCACCCACTTCTCCAGTCCGCGACGGACGACCTCGACCTCGGGCAGTTCGGGCACCTTGCACTCCCCCTGGGGACGGCACAACCGGAGACGACACGACGGGAGACGGCCTCGACCCGCGACGCGAGAAACGTCGGCGGGCCGGTACCGGGAATGCGAAAATGCCTGCCGGTAGGTGAGGTCGTGCCGGGCGACCGTGAGGTCGGTGACCGGTTCGAACTTACCTATCGGCAGGCATTGGCTCGGAGACTACGCGGTGGCCGGCTGCGTGCCGGAACCGTCTCCGTACTTGGCCCGGATCGAGTGCCAAGCGCTTTCGGCGGCCTGCTGCTCCGCCTCCTTCTTGCTCCGCCCGACACCGGTGCCGTAATCGACACCCGCGACCCGGGCGAGGGCGGTGAAGGTCTTCTCGTGGTCGGGACCGGTCTCGGAGACCACGTATTCGGGCACTCCGATTCCCGCCGCGGCGGTCTGCTCCTGGAGACTGGTCTTCCAGTCCAGGCCCGCGCCGAGATTCGCCGACTGCTCGATCAGTGGATCGAACAACCGGTGGATCAGTTCGGTCGCCGCGTCGAGACCCTGGTCCAGGTACACCGCACCGAGGATGGCTTCGAGGGTGTCCGCGAGGATCGAGGACTTGTCTCGCCCACCCGTGCCCACTTCACCTCGGCCGAGCCGGATGAAGGCGCCCAGGTCGAGTCGCCGACTGACGCCCGCCAGGGCGCGCGAGTTGACGACGGCGGCCCGCAGTTTCGCGAGCTGACCCTCGGGCAGGTCGGGGTGCCTGCGGTACAGCGTGTCGGTGACGACGAGACCGAGCACCGAGTCGCCCAGGAATTCCAGGCGCTCGTTGGTCGGGAGCCCGCCGTGCTCGTACGCGTACGAGCGATGGGTGAGGGCGCGTTCCAGAAGGGCGGCATCGAGCGACCAGCCCAGCCGCCCTTCCAGATCCGCGTATTGCGCGAGTGATTCCGTCACCGGAACGACCACCGGCCTGATCAGACGTCGAGGACCTGGCGGCGGTTGTAGGTGCCGCAGCTCGGGCACGCGATGTGCGACAGCTTCGGCTCACGGCAGCGCTCGCAGGTCACCAGGTTGGCGGCAGTGGCCTTCCACTGGCTCCGGCGGTGCCGGGTGTTGCTGCGCGACATCTTCCGCTTCGGAACAGCCACGGCTACTTCTCCTGGTTCTCGTCGGCGCTGGACGCGCCGTCAACGTCGGCTTCGGCGGAAGGTCCGTCGAAGATGTTGGTCAACTTCGCCCACCGGGGATCGGCGAGCTCGTGACTGTGGTCGGGGTCCTCCGCGAGCAGTGCTCCGCATTCGGAGCACAGACCCGGGCAGTCCTCCCGGCACAGCGGCGAGAGCGGCAGTGCGAGCACCGTCGCGTCCCGCAGCACCGGCTCCAGGTCGAACAAGTCGTCCGTGAGCCGGAAGGCGTCCTCGTCGGCGTCCGCGTCCGGGTAGACGTACAGCTCCTGGAAACGCACCGTGAGCTCGCGCTCGAGCGGTTCCAGGCACCGGACGCACTCACCGGTCAGCGGCACCTGTGCGACGCCGGTGACCAGCACACCCTCCATGACCGCTTCCAGTCGGACACCGAGCTGGATGGGGGCACCTTCGGGAGCGCCGATCACGTCTGCCACGCCCATGTCCACCGGGGCCGGCACGGAGCGGGACACCTTCAGCATGGATCCAGGCCGACGCCCCAGCTCGCGTGTATCGACGACGAGCGGCTTGCGGTGATCCAAGCGGTCCAGGATGTCCTACCTCATGCAGTGCCACCCCCCGGGTCGCGGGGGGCTTCGATGGTCAGGGTGCCGACCCTCGGGGCACGCGGAAAACACGCCTCGGGCAGGGTCGGTCCGTAAGAGTATCGCAGCCGGCGCGCCAGGCCCCAAACGGGGCCATTCGAGCGGCACGTTTCGATCGCCGGGCCCGCTCGCGCGAGCCGGCTACTGCCGACCGCCGTCCTGCTGGAACTGGCGGACGTCGATCAGACTCGTGTCGAAGAAGCTGGTCTCGTCCAGCGACTGCGCGTACTGGGCCTGCGGGTCGTAGGCGGGCTGCTGCCCGGTGCTCGCCGGAGTGTGCTGGGCCGGGTTGTGCTGCGCCGGGTACTGCGGCTGCCCGTGCTGATCGTACTGCTGCATGTCGTACTGACCCTCGTAGCCACCGGCGTAGCCGTTGTCCGGGCCGGTGCCCTGCGCGTAGGCGGGCTGTCCGTAGCCGGGCTGCGCATAGGTGTCCTGGCCGTACGGGCCGGCCTGCGCGGGCACGGTCGGCGCGGTGGGCGGCGCGGCCGGGTACTCCGGGGCGGGCGGCGCGGCGAAGGTCTCCTCGTGGCCGTCGAGCTGGGCCTGGAGGCTGCCCGGACGGCCCTTGGCCTGGGCGTCGGCCAGCTCCTGCGCCTGCATGTACTCGCCGAGCTCGTCGGACGGGCGGCGACCGCGCATCTTGTCCCGGCCCCGGCCGATCGCGCCGAGCGTCTTGGTCAGCACGACCTCGAAGTTGGCCAGCTTCTGGTCGACGTAGTCGTCGGCTTCCTCGCGGATGCGCTGGGCCTCGCGCCGGGCCTCGGACAGGATCCGGTCGGCCTCGCCGTACGCCTCGCGGGCCACCTCGGTGTCGGCGATCAGCGAGCCGCGCTCCTCGCGCGCGTTGGCCAGCACCCGCTCGGCCTCGCGGCGCCCCTCCTCGATGACCGACTCGCGGTCGCCGAGCACTCGGCGGGCGTGGTCGAACTCGGCGGGCAGCAGGTTCTTGAGTTCCTCGAGCCGGGCCACCACGTCCGCACGGTTGACCACGCACGACGCCGACATCGGCATCGAGCGCGCGTTCTCGACCAGAGCGATCAGTTCATCGAGCTTGGGCTGCACGTCCACGGGCTTGCTCTCTCTCCTCAAACCGACGGTAGCCGTCGTGTTCGCCGGCATCGCGTGACGGACCGACTCGCCGCGGGCGGTCGGCCCGACAACGAGGCACGTGCCGCGTCAGCCCTGCGCGAGCCGCTCGGTGAGCCGACGTAGCACCGTCTCCGGCACCAGGCCGGACACGTCGCCTCCGTACGTCGCGACCTCTTTGATGAGACTCGACGACAGAAAGCTGTAGAGGGGGTTCGTCGCGACGAACAACGTCTCCACTTCGGTAAGACCGTAGTTCATCTGCGCCATCTGCAACTCGTAGTCGAAGTCGGTGACGGCCCGCAGACCCTTGATGATGGCCGGGATCCCGCGTTCCCTGCAGAAGTTGACCAGCAACCCCTCGAAGGCCTCGACCTTGACGTTCCGGTACTGCTCGACCACCTCGTGGAGCATCTCGATGCGTTCCTCGATGGTGAACAGACCCGAGCGCTTGGCACGATTGAAACCGATCGCCACGTAGACCTCGTCGTACAGGCTCGACGCCCGTCCGATGATGTCCAGATGGCCGTTGGTGACCGGGTCGAACGAACCGGGGCAGACGACTCGACGCAACGGAGGTTCCCCTCGAAATCGGGTGCCGACGGGTCCGGGCCCGATGGCCCGCCCGCCTGGTCAGGCTTGCGCGGCGCGACCGTACCAGAGCGTTCCCTCGCCGTAGCGACGGGATCTGATCTCGGCGAAATCGGCGGGCCACGCGAATGGCCCACCACGAGTGGCCCGTTCGACCACGATCAGCGCCTCGGGCGCCAACCAGCCGTGTTCGGCCAGTGCTTCGAGCAGCGCGCGCACGTCACCGTCGGTGACCGCGTACGGCGGATCGAGGAAGACGACGTCGTACGGCTCCTCGACGCAGGGGATCGCGGCCGTCTTCTCCGCGCGGGCCGACCGCAGCTCCGCGCCGGGCAATGCGACGAGGCGGATGTTCGTGCGGATCGTGTTCGCCGCCCGGGGGTCGGACTCGACCAGCAGCGCCCGCGTCGCGCCGCGGGACAGCGCCTCCAGGCCGACCGCGCCGGAGCCCGCGAACAGGTCGAGCACTCGGGCGCCGTGCAGGTTGCCGCGCAACGAGCGAAGGGTGGAGAACAGTCCCTCGCGGGCCCGGTCCGAGGTCGGCCGGGTGTTCTCGCCGGGCGGGGTGGTCAGGCGTCGGCCGCCCGCCGCCCCGGCGATCACCCGGGTCATGCGCGTGCTCGCGGGCGGTGGGCGGGCTCGTGGGCGGCGCTGCGGGCGGGCCCGGCGTACGTATCCGGCATGGGGTCAACGCTATCGACTGGTCGCGGCCGACGAAATCCGGGCCGAGGCACGGTGCGCGACGCCTCGTTCACCCAAAGACACCGGCAGGTCGCCCGCAGCGAACCGTCACGTCGACGGCAACGGCACGGGCGACTTGCGTTCGCCCGCCGCGTTCAGAAGGAACAGTCCGGTACCTCGGCCTCGTTGCGGGTGCGCACGCCGGGTAGCCAGCCCTCGGCACCGGTGCCCAGCACCACCACCCGATACCAGTGCTTGGACCCGACGCCGGTCTCGTCGGTCACCCGCGGACCGTCCGCGCGCAGGCAGACCAGGAGCAGCCGGTCGCCGTGCCAGACCCGATCGGCCAGATCGGCCGTCCGCGACGACAACCTCGCCTCCTTGAAGACGCCGAGCGAACACTCGATCGTGCGCAGCTCGCGGCACGGCACCTCGGAGTTGAAGACCTCGCTCTGCACGCTGACCGCACGCGCGGCGGGCGGCCTGGGGGTCGGCCGGTCGACCGGGTCGTGCCGGCCGGCCAGGAAGGCACCCAGGCCGACCACGGCGACCACCAGCACCGCGGCGAGCACCACCGCGAACGCGCCGCGCCACACCGGGCGCGGTGCGGGCCGGCGCAGCACCCGCAGCGCCAGGCCGGGCGGTTCGACACACGCGGCGTCCGCGTCGCGCAGCCGGGTTCGCAGTTCGGCGACCGCGACGTCGGGGTCGTCGACATCGGGGGGCAACGGGTTCACCGGGAGACTCCTTCGTGTCGATCCCGGCGGCGGAACCGTCCGGTGGGGCCGCCCAGACCGACCCGCAGCCGGGTCAGGGCACGCTCGCGTGAGCGGGACACCGTCCCCCGGTGCACGCCGAGGATCTCGGCGGCCTGATCGATCGTGTATCCGTCCAGGTCGACCAGGAGCACCGCAGCGGCCTGTTTGGCGGGCAGCGAGCCGAGCATCCGTACCGCCTCCCACTCGGCCTCGCGCCGGGCGATCGCGTCGTCGCCGGCGCCGGACCGGGCCCGCTCCGCGGGCTCGGGCGGTTCGGGCAGCAACACCTGGCGGCTGCGGACGCGCCACATGTCGCGGGTGACGCTGACCAGGGCCCGGAAGGCGTAGGCGTAGGGCTCGGGATGGCCGAGCAGCCGGTCGGGTCTGCGGGCCAGCTTGAGGTACGTCTCGTGCACCGCGTCCTCGGCGCTGCCCTCGCCGGCGAGCAACACGGCCCGTCGATACAACCGAGGGAGCAACCCGCAAAAGAGCGCGTCGAAGCCCTGGTCCCCCGTACGTGCGTCCATGGCCCATTGGTAACCAACCGACGAGCTGTTCCGCGTGCTCCGAACGGGTGAGCCGTGGGGGCGCGCGGGAGCGGAACGAGGGCGGTCAGCCCTTGTCGAGGTACTCCGCGCGCTCGTCGTCCAGGATGCTGGCCAGCGCGCTGCGCAGGTCGTGGTGCTCGACCAGGTCCGGATCGTTCGCCACGATCGTGCTCGCCTCCTCGCGAGCGGCCACGATCAGTTCCTCGTCCCGGACGACCTCGAGCATGCGCAGCGACGAGCGCGAGCCGGACTGCGCGTCGCCGAGCACATCGCCCTCGCGGCGTTGTTCGAGGTCGATCCGGGACAGCTCGAATCCGTCCAGGGTCGCCGCGACCGCGTCCAGGCGTTCGCGCGCGGAGGTGCCGCCGGGCATCTCGCTGACCAGCAGGGTCAGGCCGGGAGCGCTGCCGCGGCCGACTCGGCCGCGGAGCTGGTGCAGTTGGGAGACGCCGAACCGGTCGGCGTCCATGATCACCATCGCGGTCGCGTTGGGCACGTTGACGCCGACCTCGATCACCGTGGTGGCCACCAGCACGTCCAGTTCGCCGGCGGTGAAGCGGCGCATCACGTCGTCCTTGTCGTCCGGCGCCATCCGGCCGTGCAGCACCGCGATCCGCAGCCCGGCCAGCGGACCGGCGGTCAGCGCCGCGGCGACGTCGAGTACGGCCAGCGGCGGTCGCCGCTCCTCGCCGTCCGCGGCGTCCGCGCCGATGTCCTCGGGGTCGTCCAGGTACGCCTCGGCGGGCAGGTCCTCGGCCGGTTTCGCGGCCTTGGCCTTCTTCTTGGCCTTCTTCTTCGCCTTCGGGTCGTCCTCCTCGTCGCCGATCCGCGGGCACACCACGTAGGCCTGGTGGCCGTTCTCCACCTCCTCGCGCACCCGCTGCCACGCGCGGTCGAGGAAGTGCGGCTTCTCCTTGGCCGGGACCACGTGCGTGGCGATCGGCGATCGGCCGGACGGGAGCTGGGCCAGGATCGAGGTCTCCAGGTCGCCGAACACGGTCATCGCCACCGTGCGCGGGATCGGCGTGGCGGTCATCACCAGCAGGTGCGGCGGACGTTTGCCCTTGCCGCGCAGCGCGTCGCGCTGTTCGACGCCGAAGCGGTGCTGCTCGTCGACCACGACCAGGCCCAGGTCGTGGAACCCCACCTTGTCCTCGATCAGCGCATGCGTGCCGATCGCGATCCCGGCCTCACCGGTGACCAGGTCCAGCAGCGCGGCACGGCGCGCGGGCACCCCCATCGAGCCGGTGAGCAGGGTGACCTTGGTGCCGATCTCCGACCCGCCGAGCATCCCGGCGCCCTCGGCCAGCGGTCCGAGCATCTCCACGATCGACCGATAGTGCTGCTGCGCGAGCACCTCGGTCGGCGCCAACAACGCGGTCTGTCCGCCGGCGTCGACCACGGTCAACATGCCCCGCAGCGCGACGAGCGTCTTGCCGGCCCCGACCTCCCCCTGGAGCAGGCGGTGCATCGGATGTTCGGTGGCCAGGTCGGCCTCGATCTCGGCGCAGACCTCCTTTTGCCCGTCGGTGAGTTCGAACGGGAGGCGGGCGTCGAAGGCGTCCAGGATGCCGTTCGCGCGGCGCGGGCGGGCGACCGCGGACAGCGCCCGCGCGTCCCGACGGCGGCGGGCCAGGGCGATCTGCAGGACGAACGCCTCGTCCCACTTGAGCCGGTCCTTGGCCGCGGTGACGTCGTCCCACGAGGCCGGCCGGTGCACTTGGACGAGCGCCTCGGCCAGTCCCGGCATGCCGCGCCGCTCGCGCATCTCGGCGGGCAGCGGGTCGCCGACCTCGCCCAGCGTGTCCAGCGCCATGCCCACACACTGCGCGATCTTCCAGGACGGCATGTTGGCGGCGGCCGGATAGACCGGGATCAGCGCGCCGGCGAACAGGTTCGCCACACCGTCCTGATCGTCCTCGCCGACCAGTTGATAGTCGGGCTGGCTGAGCTGGATCACGTTGTTGAACCGGCCCACCTTGCCCGCGAACAGGCCGCGCCGGCCCGGGCGCAGTTCCTCCTCGCGCCACGCCTGGTTGAAGAAGATCAGGGTGAGCTTGCCGCGCCCGTCGGTGACCTCGACCTCGAGCAGGTTGCCGCGCCGATTGCGGAACTGCCGCTTGGTCACCTTGGCGATCTCCGCCATCACGGTGACGTGTTCCTCGGGCTCCAGGCGGGAGAGGTCGGTCAGGCGCCCGCGCTCCGCGTAGCGCCGGGGGTAGTGGCGCAGCAGATCTCCGACGGTGTCCAGCTTGAGGGATTTGGCCAGCACCGTCGCCGTGCGGTCGCCGACGAGTTTCTTCAGCGGTTCGTCAAGGCGCGACATGCCGCCCAACGGTACTGGTCGACGCTGTCATCGAGGCCGCCCAAGCGCCGAGTCGCCGCTACTCGACCCCGATGAGCAGCGGATACACCTCCTGGCCGCCCTCGTAGACCATCACGTCCACGCCGAGCCGGGTGGCCCGCAGGTGGCGCTCGATCGCGGCGGCCAGGCCCGGCGGGCAGGCGCTGCCGGTGACCAGGGTGACCAGTTCGCCGCCGCCCGCGAGCATGCGGTCCACCAGCACGGTGCCGGTCTCGCGTTGGTCGTGGCCGATCACCGCGATGTCGCCCTCGATCACGCCGAGCACGTCGCCCGCCTGGCAGACGCCGGCCATCGTCCAGGACTCGCGCACGGCGACGGTGAGCGCGCCGTAGCGGGTGGCGCCGGCGGCCGAGGTCATCCCGACGATGTCCTGGTCGAAGCGCCGGCCGGGTTCGTGCACGGCGAGCGCGGCCAAGCCCTGTACGGCCGCCTTGGTCGGGATCACCTGGACCCGGATGCCGTGCGCCTGGGCCTGCTGGGCGGCCACCCCGGCCACCGCCTGGCAGTCGGCGTCGTTGGGCAGCAGCACCACCTCGCGCGCCTCGGTGCGCCGGATCGCGTCGACCAGGACCCCGGTGGAGGGCCGCCGGCCGGGTCCGGCCTGTACGACGTGCGCGCCGTTCTCGGCGAACAGCGTGGCCAGGCCGCCGCCCTGGGCGACCGCGACGATCCCGCGCGTGGAGGTGGGCTCGGGCGCGGTGAGGCCGGCGAGGGTGCGCTCCAGGTGGGTGATCCGGATCCGGTACGGCCGGCCCGCCTCGATGCCCGCCTCGACCGCCGCGCCCGCGTCGTCCACGTGCACGTGCACGTTCCACAATCCCTCGCCGCCGACCACCACGAGCGAGTCGCCGAGCGCGCCGAGCCGCTCGCGCAGCGCCGGCAGCGCGTGGTCGGGCGCGTCCAGCAGGTAGATCACCTCGAAGCCCGGGCCCTCGGTCGAGGTGTCCGGCCCGTCCGGTGCGGCGAACGGGACCGGCACCGGGGTCTGCACCTGGTGCGGGTGGATCCGGTACGCCGAGCGCTCGCCGGTCACCACCGCGAGCAGCGCGTCCAGGAGCACGGTCAGGCCACGCCCGCCCGCGTCCACCACGCCCGCCCGGCGCAGCACGTCCAGTTGCTCGGGGGTGCGGGCCAGGGCGCCGCGCGCCGCGGTCGCCGCGGCCCGGACCACCGGCCGAAGCTCCTCGCCCGCGCCGGCCGCGGCGTCGGCGGCGGCCCGGGCCACGGTGAGCATGGTGCCCTCGACCGGCCGGGCCACCGCGGCGTAGGCGGCGTCGGCGGCGGTGCACAGCGCGTGCGCCAGGGCGAGCCCGGCGGGCACCGCGCGGCCGCTTTCGAGCGCGGCGACCTGTTCGGCCTCCAGGCGCTCCGCCATGCCGCGCAGGAGTTGGCTGAGGATCACCCCGGAGTTGCCGCGCGCGCCCATCAACGCGCCGTGCGCCAGCGCCCGGAAGGCGGTCGGCAGGTCGGGCTCGGGCAGGTCGCGAACGAACAGCGCGTCGACCTCGGCCGTTCCCGACTCCAGGGTCAGGAACAGGTTGGTGCCGGTGTCGCCGTCGGGGACGGGATACACGTTGAGGGCGTCGATTTCCTCGCGCGCTCGCCCCATCAGTTCCAAGGCGACGCGACCCCAGCGGCGTACCGCCGGACCGTCCAGCTCTCCCAGCAGGCCCTGCACGCCCACCTCCTGTACGAATCCGTCTCTGCGCGTCCCGTCCGCCGGTCACGTTATCGAGACGGGGAGCGGTGAAGCGGCCCACCCGGATGGGTTAGGCTTGGCGGGAAGCATGACGAGATCGGCTGATTGCGTATGCCCGGATCATCCCGGGTTCGCGCATCGCATGGTTCGTCGGTTACTCTTCTGCGGTTGTCCGGCATTCGGCCGGCACGTGTTCGTACGCAATTCCCATTCGTCTTTGGAGTGTTCCCGTGGCTGCCAACTGCGACGTCTGCGGCAAGGGGCCGGGCTTCGGCAACAGCATTTCGCACTCTCACCGCCGGACGCCCCGTCGCTGGAACCCCAACATCCAGACGGTGCGCGCGATGGTCGGTGCCACGCCGAAGCGCCTCAATGTCTGCACCTCTTGCATCAAGGCGGGCAAGGTTTCCCGCTAGTTGCTCGACTTCGAAGGGCCGGTCCACCTCACGGTGGACCGGCCCTTCGGCTTGTCCGGGGTGCCCGCCCGTCGAGTGAACCGGGACCCGTCGCCCGAGGCGACGAGTCCCGGCCCCCTCCGGGTCAGAACCCTTCCCGCCACCGCCACGCGTGATCGACCGGCCCGATCCCCTCGCCCAGCGGGAAGCCGGCCCGGATCGCACCGGTGACGTATTCCTTGGCCGCGGCGACCGCGTCCGGCACCGTGTCGCCCAGGGCCAGCCGCGAGGCGATCGCGCTCGCCAACGTGCAGCCGGTGCCGTGGGTGTGCCGGTTGTCATAGCGCGGGCTGGTGAACCAGTACTCACGCGTCCCGTCGAACAGCAGGTCGGCGGCCTCTCCTTCGAGATGACCACCCTTGACCAGGACCCAGCGCGCACCGAACGCCCGCACCGCCTCGGCCGCGCCGCGCATGTCGGCCCGCTCGCGCACCTTGTGCCCGGTCAGCAACTCGACCTCGTACAGGTTGGGCGTGACGATCGTGGCGACCGGGAGCAGCCTGCTGCGCAGGGTCTCCAGCGCGTCGTTCGCCAGCAACGTGTCGCCGTGCTTGGAGGAGGCCACCGGATCGACCACCACGGGCGCGGACACCTCGGCCAGCAGCGCGGCGACCACCGCCACCAGGTTCGGCGAGGCCAGCATCCCGGTCTTGATCGCCTGTACACCGATGTCGTCCACGACACTGCGGAACTGCGCCCGCACCGCCTCCGCGGGCAGTTCCCAGTAGCCCTGCACACCGAGCGAGTTCTGCGCGGTCACCGCCGCGATCACGCTCATCCCGTGTACGCCGTGGGCCAGCATCGTCTTGAGGTCGGCCTGGATCCCGGCGCCACCGCCGGAGTCGGAGCCGGCCACCGTGAGCACGCGCGGAGGAGTCTGCACCATCCCGGCAGCCTATCCACGCCGCCCGCACCCTCGGCGTGCGCGCCCCTCAGCCCCGGTCGAAGTGGTCCCATCCGCCCGCCAGGCCCGGGTCCCGACCGTCCACGGTGACGCCGGTGCCGGCGTGTACGCGGCCGATCACCCGCCAGCGCGCGGGCAACGCGGTGCCCGCCGGGAAGGTGGCGACCAGGGCGTGGTCCTCGCCGCCGGTGAGCACCCAGTTCAGCGGGTCGGCGCCCAGCGCCCGGGCCACATCGCGCATCTGGGCGGGCACGTCCAGCCGGGCGGTGAGGATGTCGATCCGCACGTCGGAGGCGCGCGAGACGTGGCCCATGTCGGCGAGCAGGCCGTCGCTGATGTCGATCATCGAGGTCGCGCCGAGCATCGCCGCACCGGGACCGGCGTCGTAGGGCGGCTCGGGCCGGCGGTGTGCCTCCACGAACGCGCGCGGCGCGCGGTGCCCGTGGCCCAGGATCGCCAGCCCCGCCGCCGACCAGCCCAACCAGCCCGCGACCGCGAGCACGTCGCCGGGACGGGCCCCGGAGCGGACCACCGGCGCCCGGCCCTGGAGGTCGCCCAGCGCGGTCACCGCGACGGTGACGGTGTCGCTGCCCACGACGTCGCCGCCGGCGACACCCGCGCCGACCACCGCGCATTCGTCGCGCAGGCCGTCGTACAGCTCCAGCGCCCACCCGGTGGGCAGGTCGCGCGGGCCGCACAGACCGATCAGCAGCGCGGTGGGCACGGCGCCCATCGCCGCCACGTCGGCCAGATTCTGTGCGGCGGCCTTGCGGCCGACGTCGTACGCGGTGGACCAGTCCCGCCGGAAGTGTCGCCCCTCGACGAGCAGGTCCATGGTGGCCACCACCCGCCCGTCGGCGGCGGCGATCACGGCGGCGTCGTCGCCCGGCCCCAGGGACACGTGCGGCCCCGTCGGCACGCGGGCGACCAGTGCCCCGATCAGGCCGAATTCGCCGAGATCGCCCAGCGTCCCGCTCATCGCCGCTCTCCTGCCATGCCCATCAGCCTTGATCCGCCTCGTCGCCCGTGTTGAGCTGTGATCCGTCACCCGTGATCCATCGACTTCCGCTGTGGTCGCCGAAGCCCCACCGGGCCGACAATGGTCGCAGCAGCGGGGATCACGTCAAGATCCCATCATCCTGCGCGCCGGGAGGCCGTGGTGGTACAGGCATACATCCTGATCCAGACCGAGGTCGGCCGTTCGGCTGCGGTGGCCAGAGCGATCGCCGAGTTGCCGGGGGTGACCAGAGCGGACGACGTCACCGGCCCCTACGACGTGATCGTGCGGGCCGAAGCCCCCGATGTCGACCAGTTGGGTCGCATGGTGGTCGCCGAGGTGCAACGCATCGACGGCATCACCCGCACCCTGACCTGTCCGGTGGTCAACCTGGGCTGACCCGCGAACGTGGTCCGACGCACGGGACATCTAGGATCGAGCCCGTGCGTTCCTCTCGAATCCTCGCCGGACTACTCCCGGTCACACTGTCGCTGGCCGTGGCGTGCGACAGCGGTTCGGGCAACATCGAGGTCGCGGCGCCGACTCCGCCACCGGGCGCCGCGACCGACGCGTGTCGCGCCCTGCACGACGCACTCCCCGCGAAGGTGATGGACGCCGAGGCTCGCAAGACCTCGCCGAAGTCCACCCTGACCGCCGCCTGGGGAAACCCGGCGATCGTGCTCCGCTGCGGCGTGGGCCTGCCCGCCTCGCTGCGCGTGGTGGACCCCGACAAGGTCGGCTCCGAACCCCGCGACTCGGTCACCGTCAACGGCGTGATCTGGAACTTCGCGAAGTACGCCGACGGCGTCCGCTTCACCACGGTCTACCGCGAAGCCAACGTCGAAATGACCGTCCCCAAAAAATTCGCCGAACCGGCCGCCCCCCTCACCGACATCGCCGAAGCGGTAACCCACGCCGTCCCCACCACCCTGAACCTGACCGAACCCGACTGACCCCCACCACGTCAGCGCCCCAACCCAGCCAAGACCTCGTAGGCCCCGCCCACCCGCCACACCCCCGGCGCGTCAGCGCCCCCGACCCAGCCCGCCCCCGGTGATCGACGCGCGCAGCGCGGAGAGCGGCGGAGCCGCAAAACAAAGACTTCGTGCCCCGTAGCGAAGCGAAGGGACACGAAGTCACGAGCGAGGGGCCACTTTTTGCGGAGGAGCGTCAGCGGGGGAGCAAAAAGTGGTGCCTCGCGAGCCGGCGCCAAAGGCGCCCAATAAAAAGCAACGCCGCATCGCCGAAAGCCGCCCACCCCGCCCGCTCCGCTCACGACCCAGGCCCGGTCAGGGAGTTGAGCCCGCGTCGTGGACTTCCCACCTCGCTCCACTCACGACCCAGCTCCGAACACCGCCCCCGCCCAACGACCCAGCCACTCAAACCCCAGGTGGGCCGGCCTCACCAAACCCCGACCCACCCCTACCTACCTACCTACCAACCAACCCGCCCAACTAACGCAGCAAAGCGTTGGGCCGTCGCAACGCTGCCTGAATCAGGCGGTCAACCAGCTCGGCATAGTCCACGCCCGTCGCCTGCCACATGCTCGGGAACATCGATACCGGGGTGAAGCCCGGCATCGTGTTGACCTCGTTGATCACGAAGTGGCCGTTCTCCAGCAGGAAGAAGTCGACCCGGGCCAGCCCCTCGCAGGACAGCGCCTCGAAGGCGGCGACCGCGAGCCGCTGCACCTCGGCGGTCTCCTCCTTGGTCAGCGACGCCGGCACGTCCAACTGGGTGCCGTTGTCCGGCAGGTACTTCGCGGCGAAGTCGTAGAACTCGTGCTCCCCGCCGACCCGGACCTCGGCCGGCAGGCTCGCGCGCGGTCCGTCCTCGAACTCCAGGACGCCGCACTCGATCTCCCGCCCGACCAGCATGCCTTCGACGATCACCTTGGGATCGTGTCGGCGGGCCTCCTCGATCGCCGCGTCCAGGTCCTCGATCCGGTGCACCTTGGTGATGCCCATGCTGGAGCCGGCGCGGGCCGGTTTGACGAACACCGGGAAGCCGAGCGAGGAGACCGCCTCGCGCACGGCGGCCGGGTCGCGCTCCCATTCCCGCGGGCGCACCGTGGCGTACGGACCCGACGGCAGGCCGAACCCGCTGAACAGGGCCTTCATGTACTCCTTGTCCATGCTCGCCGCGCTGGCGAGCACGCCGGACCCGACGTACGGGACCTGGGCAAGTTCCAGGAAGCCCTGGAACGTACCGTCCTCGCCGTAGGGGCCGTGCAGGAGCGGGAAGACCACGTCGATCTCGCCGAGCAGCTTGGGCAAGGCGCCGGGTTCGAGCACGGTGATCTCGCGCGACGTGGGGTCGGCGGCAAGCATGACGGCCGCGGACGAGTCCGCGACATCGGCCACCGCGGGCAGCCGGTCGCCGCGGATCGCCAGCCGTTCGGGATCGTCACCGACGAGCAGCCAACGCCCGTCGGTGCCGATGCCGATCGGCAGCACGTCGTACTTGGAGCGGTCGATCGCGGCCAACACGCTCCCTGCGGTGACGCAGGAGATCGCGTGCTCGGAGCTGCGGCCGCCGAAGACGACCGCGACGCGGGGGCGCGAACTGGGGTGGGGGGTGGCGGAAACGTCGTTCATGGTCGGACGACCCTATCCCTCCTGCTGTTCGAATGCGCCGAGGCCCGCCCGGCACAGGCATCGAAGTCACCGAACCCACACGGCACTCGGCCCCGATCCGACCGCGCCGCGACCGAACCAACCACCGACCGAGCCGGACACCGCGACGCCCCCGGCCGCTCCCCCGGCGCGTCGGCGCCCGCGGACTCGATCGTCGACCGATGATCGACGAACCCGCGAGGAGAACGGCCGGAGGCCACCGGCGGCACGGCCACCACCGCGCGCAGCGCCCTAACGCTCCGGCTTCGCCGAGCGGGAAAGCAGCGCCATGCCGACCGACGGCGGCTTCCCGCCGTGCATGATCGAGACGACCACGTCGGTGATCGGCATCTCCACCCCGTACCGCCGCGCGAGCAGTTGCACGGATTCGCAGGACTTGAAGCCCTCGGCGATCTGTCGGCTGTCCCGTACGGCCTCCTCGATCGGCATGCCGCGGCCGATCTTCTCGCCGAACGTGCGGTTGCGCGACAGCGGCGAGGTGCACGTGGCCACCAGGTCGCCGAGGCCGGCCAGGCCCGCGAAGGTGTGCGCGTCGGCACCCATCGCCGCGCCCAGTCGGGCGGTCTCGGCCAGCCCTCGGGTGATCAGCGTGGCCTTGGTGTTGTCGCCCATGCCCATGCCGTCGGCCATCCCGACGGCGAGCGCGATCACGTTCTTGACCGCGCCGCCGAGTTCGGCGCCGACCACGTCGGTGTTGGTGTACGGGCGGAAGTAGGACGTGTGGCAGGCCGCCTGGAGTCGCCGGGCGACCTCTTCGTCGACGCACGCCACCACGCTCGCGGCGGGCTGGCGCTGGGCGATCTCGGGCGCCAGGTTGGGCCCGCTGACCACCGCGATCCGGCCCTCGGGCACGCCGGTGACCTCGCGGATCACCTCGCTCATCCGGTTGGCGGTGCCCAGTTCGACGCCCTTCATCAGGCTGACCAGGATCGCCTCGTCGGAGAGCAGCGGCGCCCACGTGGTGAGGTTGCCGCGCAACGTCTGCGACGGCACCGAGAGCACCACGAACTCCGCACCCTCGGCCGCCTTCGCCGCGTCCGTGGTGGCCTGGATCCCAACCGGCAGCGCGATCCCGGGCAGGTACTCGTCGTTCTCGTGCCGCACGTTGATCGCGTCGGCCATCTCCTGGCGCCGGCCCCACATCACCACGTCGCAACCCGCCTCGGCGAGCACGATCGAGAAGGCGGTGCCCCAGGAACCCATGCCGAATACCGCGCAGCGCGTCATGCGCGGCCATCCTCGGTGTGCTCGGTCCCGGCGCGCTCGCCCACCGGGTGCTCGGTCTCGACCTTCGCGGTGTCCTTGCGCGCGGGCTCGGCGTGGCTCGGCTCCGGCCGGGCGACCTGCTCGACCAGGCTCTTCTCGACCGAGCCCGTCTTGATCAGGTCGTGCTCGACCGGGTCCGGCTCGACCGGCTCGATCCCGGCCTCCGACCGGCGGCCGGACACCCGACGCACGCCGGCGTCCGGCGGGGCGGGCTCGTCGCGCAGCTCGGCCAACAATTCGGTCACCGCCTCCATGATGCGATCGGTCGCCCCGCGCAACACGTCGGAGGTCAGTTCACGGCCGCGGAACTCGTCCAGGTCCACCGGCGGGCCGGCCAGTATGTGCATGGTCTTGCGCGGCAGCAGGCGCGGGCGCTTGCCGTACGGCGGCAACAGCTCGTGTGCGCCCCACTGGGCGATCGGGATGACCGGGGCGCCGGTGCTCAGCGCGATCCGGGCCGCGCCGGTCTTGCCCGGCATCGGCCACAGGTCCTTGTCCCGGGTGATGGTGCCCTCCGGGTAGACCGCGACGCACTCGCCCTTCTCGACCGCCTCCACCGCCGCGCGGAACGCGAGCGCGGCATCGGCGGAGTCCCGATAGACCGGGATCTGGCCGGCGCCGGCCAGCACCCGGCCGACGAAGGGAATCTTGAACAGGCCGGATTTCGCCAGGAAGCGCGGCACCCGGCCGCTGTCGTACTGATAGTGCGCGTAGGTCAGCGGGTCGACATAGGAGATGTGGTTCACCGCCGTGACGAACCCGCCCGACGTCGGGATGTTCTCGGTGCCCCGCCAGTCACGCTTGGTGAACAGCAACAACAGGGGCTTGATCACCACGACCGCCAGGCGGTACCAGAAACCGATCCTTCGGCGGGCCACCGGCGTTCCTCCCGTTCATGTGTTTCAGATCTGTGCGTGTCGACGCGGAAGTCCCGCTGTGGAGTTCCGCTGCCGTGTCGCTCCTCACACAATCGACGTTCCCCGCGAGAAGCGCGGAACATCGATTCTGACGGAACATCGATTCTGTACACGCGGACCCCATAGTTTCCCCCGGGCCTTCCGCATTGTCGAGAAACGTCCTCGTCGACCGACGAGGATATGGGCTTACGGTACGGATGCGAGGATCTTGCCGATGTCCCCCGCCACGGATTCCACCGATCGGCGCCGGCCCGCCGGAAACGGTCGCACCGCACCCTCCGGCACGCGCGCGTGGCGGCTCGTGGTGCCGGTGAAGCCGTTGTCGATCGCCAAGAGCCGCCTCGCCGGCACGATCGGTCCCGGCCATCGCCCCGAACTCGCCCTCGCCTTCGCGCTCGACACCGTGCGGGCGGCGCTGACCTGCCCGCGCGTGCACGGTGTGCTCGTGGTCACCGACGACGTCCGGGTCGCCGGCGCGATCCGGGCGCTCGGCGCGGACGTACTGGCCGACGTCGGCGGCGGCCTGAACGCCGCGCTCGCGCACGGGGCCCGGTCGGCCGGCGCGGCACGACCGCGGACCGGGGTGGCCGCGCTGTCCGCCGACCTTCCGGCTTTGCGGGCCGAGGAGTTGGATCGGGTGTTGGCCGCCGCGACGTTCGCGCGGCGGGCCTTCCTGGCGGACGCGGCGGGGGTGGGCACCACGTTGCTGACCGCCGCGCCGGGAGTGTCGTTGGCGCCGGGCTTCGAGGGTCGCTCGCGGGCTCGGCACCTGGCCTCGGGAGCGGTCGAACTCACGCCCTACGACGTGGATTCGGTGCGCCGAGACGTGGATACCGGCGAGGATCTGCGGGCCGCGATCGCGCTCGGCGTCGGCACGGCCACCGCCGCGGTGCTCCCGTCCGTGCCGTTTTCGCCTCGGGCCGCCGCTTCCTGACGCCGCGTCGGATCGGCGGGCGGCGCGGCAGCCGTCACAATGAGGGCATGCAGGGCACCGTGTACACCTTCGAGACCGATTCGCGAGAGGGCGTCGTGCTGCTCGACGACGGCTCTCCCGTGCCCTTCGACGCGGCGGCGTTCGACGCCGGCGGAATGCGCTTCCTGCGGCCCGGCCAACGGGTGCGGATGACCATGGACGCGACGGGTGATCGAGTGGTGCTGGTGACGCTGTACACGTTGCCTGATCCGCTGCGCTGAGTTCGACGCCGGCGCCCGGCGACCGCACCGACCCGTGATCGGGACACGGCGACGGGCCGGAACCCACGCGTGTGGGTTCCGGCCCGTCGCCGTCGTCCGGCGGTTCGCCGGCTCGGGAAATCCGCCGCGTCAGGCCTTCTTGGCCGCGCGCTTGGTAGCGGGCTTCTTCGTCGCCGGCGCCTTGGCGGCAGCGGCGGGCTTGGCCGCGGCCGGCTTGGCGGTCGCGGCCTTCGGCGCGGCCTTGGTCGCCTTCGCCTTGGTCGCCGGAGCCTTCGCCGCGGCCGGCGTGCTCTTGACGGCCTTGGTGGTGGTGGCCTTGGCGGTGCTGGTCGCGGCCTTGGCGGTGACCTTCTTCGCCGCGGCCGGCTTGGTCGCGGCCTTGGTCGCGGGCGCCTTGGTGGCGGGCGCCTTGGTGGCGGGCGCCTTGGTGGCGGGCGCCTTGGTCGCCTTCTTGGCGGCGGGCTTGGCAACCGCCGTCGTCTTGGCGGCCGCCGCGGTCTTGCGGGTGGTGGCGGCAGGCGTCTTGACCGCCGCGGCGCGCGAGGTGGCCGGCTTCGCCGGTGCCTTCTTCGCCGCGGTCGCCTTGCGGGTCGTCGCCTTCGCGGCGGGCGCCGTGGCGTCCGTCGCGACCACGCGCGGAGTCGGGCTGCTCTTGGCGGCCGCGCTCTTCACGTTGGGCTTGGGGAGCTTCTTGGTCCCGCTGGTGTAGTCCTTGAAGCCCTGGCCCGCGCGGAAGCGCGGCACCGAGGTCTTCTTGACGCGCACCCGCTCACCGGTCTGCGGGTTGCGGGCGTATCGAGCCGAACGGTCCACCTTCTCGAACGAGCCGAAGCCCGTGATGGACACCCGGTCTCCCGCCGTGACCGCACGAACGATGGTGTCGAGGACGGCATCGACTGCCTCTGCGGCGGCCTTGCGGCCACCCAGTCGGTCAGCGACCGCCTCGACGAGCTGCGCCTTGTTCACGTCTTCCCCTTCGGAAACCGATGCCGGGACAGTTCAGCCGGCATTGGGCACGCTAAGCATCCAAAAGTGCCGAAGCAATTACCGAACGGGCGAATCACCCTTGTGTCGCAACGGATTCAGGCTTCGGCGGTGTCCCGCGAACTCGCGGGCCCCGCGTCCAACTCGTCCATGAGCTTGGTCAGTCGCCGCGAGGCGTCCGCCAAATCATGCTTTGCCGCGTCGGTGATGACCAACAAGCGGCGTATTAGCGCCACTTTAGCCTCGTTCGGTAGTCGGAGCCTACGCACCCGGGCGTGGGCGACCTTCAACCGGGTGGCCAGTTCGGCGAAGAGTTCCACTTCTTCGAACTCGTTCACGTGTCGGCCTTGGTGCTCCACACCGCAATTGTGACAGCTCATCCGGCTATGGGCACAACGGGGCGCCCTTCGGGGGCGGACACCGAACATGCGAACGGCGGGACGCAACCGCGTCCCGCCGTTCGATCCTCGCAGATTTGCCTACTGCGTAAGGGAGTTGCCGATCAGCCCACCGGCTGGGTGCGCGGCAGCCAGGTCGGCCTGGTCGCCTCGAACGAGGTGACATCCTCCTCGTGACGCAGGGTCAGACCGATGTCGTCCAGCCCTTCGAGCAGCCGCCAACGCGTGTAGTCGTCGATCTCGAAGTCGGCGACGAGCTCGCCCGCGCGCACCTGACGGCCCACCAGATCCACGGTGATCTCGGCGGTCGGGTCGGCTTCGGTCAACGCCCACAGGCGTTCGACGGTCTCCTGCGGCAGCACGACGGTCAGCAGACCGCCCTTTTGCGAGTTGCCCCGGAAGATGTCCGCGAACCGGGCCGAGATGACGGCCTTGAACCCGTAGTTCTGCAGGGCCCACACCGCGTGCTCACGCGAGGACCCGGTGCCGAAGTCGGGGCCGGCCACCAGCACGGTGGCGCCCGCGCGCTCGGGCCGGTTCAGTACGAACTCCGGGTTCTTGCGCCAGGCTTCGAACAATCCGTCCTCGAAGCCGTCGCGGGTGACCTTCTTGAGCCAGTGCGCGGGGATGATCTGGTCGGTGTCCACGTTGCTCTCGCGCAGCGGGACGGCCGTTCCGGTGTGGGTGGTGAAGGCTTCCATCGCTCAGACTCCTGCGGTGCTCAGGTCGGCGGGTGCGGCCAGGTGGCCCAGCACGGCGGTCGCGGCCGCGACCTGCGGCGAGACCAGGTGGGTGCGGCCGCCCTTGCCCTGCCGCCCCTCGAAGTTGCGGTTGGAGGTGGACGCGCTGCGCTCGCCGGGGGCGAGTTGGTCGGGGTTCATGCCCAGGCACATCGAGCAGCCCGCGTAGCGCCATTCGGCACCGAAGTCGGTGAACACCTTGTCCAGGCCCTCGGACACGGCCTGCAGCGAGACCCGCACCGAGCCGGGAACGACCAGCATGCGTACGCCGTCGGCGACCTTGCGGCCCTTGACGATGTCGGCCACCTCGCGCAGGTCCTCGATCCGACCGTTGGTGCACGAGCCGACGAAGACCGTGTCCACCGCGATGTCGCGCAGCTTCTGGCCCGCCGTCAGACCCATGTACGCGATCGCCTTCTCGGCCGCCGCGCGCTCCACCGGGTCCTCGATCGCGACCGGGTCCGGCACGGCTTCGCCCAGCGGCGCGCCCTGGCCGGGGTTGGTACCCCACGTGACGAACGGTGACAGTTCGGCCGCGTCGATCACGACCTCCTTGTCGAACACCGCGTCCGCCTCGGTCGCCAGACCCGTCCAGTACTCCACCGCCGCGTCCCAGTCGGCGCCCTGCGGGGCGTGCGGCCGGCCGTTCAGGTACGCGAACGTGGTCTCGTCGGGCGCGATCATGCCCGCCCGGGCACCCGCCTCGATCGACATGTTGCACACCGTCATCCGGCCCTCCATCGAGAGGTTCCGGATCGCCTGGCCGCGATACTCGATGACGTAGCCCTGACCGCCGCCGGTGCCGATCCGCGCGATCACCGCGAGGATCAGGTCCTTGGCGCCCACGCCCTCGGGCAGGTCGCCCTCGACGGTGACCGCCATCGTCTTGAACGGCGCCATCGGCAACGTCTGGGTCGCCAGCACGTGCTCGACCTGGCTGGTGCCGATGCCGAACGCCAGGGCGCCGAAGGCGCCGTGGGTGGCGGTGTGGCTGTCGCCGCAGACCACCGTCATGCCGGGCTGGGTCAGTCCCAACTGCGGGCCGACCACGTGCACGATGCCCTGCTCGACGTCGCCCAGCGAGTGGATCCGGACCCCGAACTCGGCGGCGTTCTTGCGGAGCGTCTCGATCTGGGCGCGCGAAACCGGGTCCGCGATGGGTTTGTCGACGTCGAGCGTCGGCGTGTTGTGGTCCTCGGTCGCGATCGTCAGATCGGTCCGACGAACCTGCCGACCGGCCTGCCGCAGGCCGTCGAACGCCTGCGGACTGGTCACCTCGTGCAGCAGGTGCAGGTCGATGTAGAGCAGGTCCGGCTCGCCCTCCGCGCGACGCACCACATGTGCGTCCCAGACCTTCTCCGCGAGTGTCCGTCCCATCGCTGTCCCTCCGGCCGGCGCCATTGCCGGCGCTGTATGTCCTGTGTCGCGCGGGTGCGGCTGATTCCGTATCCGCGGTCGACGCGCTGACGCGTCCCCGCTCCCGACGGCTCCCGGCTGTCTTCCGGTGCTCGGGTTCGGCGCGTTGCGCCACTGTGCCAGCACCGGCCTCGGTCGCGGACTTGCGTCTCGTAATCCGAGACGGCAATATCAAGGCATGGACAATTCTAGCGGAGTCGGCGTTCTCGACAAGGCCGCTGTCGTGCTGGCCGCGCTCGAAGCCGGTCCTGCCACGCTCGCGGGACTCGTCGCCATAACCGGTCTTGCCCGGCCCACCGCACATCGACTCGCGGTGGCCCTGGAACACCACCGTCTGGTCGCGCGCGACATGCAGGGGCGCTTCGTGCTCGGCCCGCGGCTGGCCGAGCTGGCCGCCGCGGCCGGCGAGGACCGGCTGCTGGCCGCCGCGCACCCGGTGCTCGCGCACATGCGCGACATCACCGGCGAGAGCGCACAGCTCTACCGGCGCCAGGGCGACATGCGCGTGTGCGTGGCCGCGGCCGAGCGACTCTCCGGCCTGCGCGACACCGTCCCGGTGGGCAGCACGCTGCCGATGAAGGCCGGTTCGGCCGCCCAGTGCCTGCTCGCCTGGGAGGAACCCGAGCGGCTGCACCGCGGCCTGCAGGGCGCGCGATTCACCGCGACCACACTCTCCGGCGTGCGCCGCCGCGGCTGGGCGCAGAGCATCGGCGAGCGCGAGCCGGGCGTCGCGTCGGTCTCGGCCGCCGTACGCGGTCCGAGCAACCGCGTGGTGGCCGCCGTGTCCGTCTCCGGCCCGATCGAGCGACTGACCCGGCACCCCGGCCGCCTGCACGCGCAGGCCGTCATGGAGGCCGCCGCCAAGTTGTCCGACGCACTGCGCCGGGCACAGGTGGAGGTCTGACCGCCCCGCTCCCCGGGCGCCCGGCGGCGTCCGGGGAACCGCACCACGTACCACGATCGAGACCCGAACCGGCAGGCCCTGCACCGGTGTCCGGCGCCTGCGTCCCGGAAAACGAGGAAGACCTCCCGCGACTGCGAGAGGTCTTCTTCTTCGAGGTAGCCCCGACGGGATTCGAACCCGCGCTACCGCCTTGAGAGGGCGACGTGCTAGGCCACTACACAACGGGGCCTCGTACTGCTGTGTGATGCCGCGTGCCAGGGAAGCGGCGAACGGCTGATCTGGTAGCCCCGACGGGATTCGAACCCGCGCTACCGCCTTGAGAGGGCGACGTGCTAGGCCACTACACAACGGGGCCAGATCATCAATCATGAACTTCTTCCAGCGACATCGTCCGGAGACGATGCAGCTGGGGTACCAGGACTCGAACCTAGACTAACGGAACCAGAAACCGTCGGGCTGCCAATTACCCCATACCCCATTGCTCGGTCCTTCGCCGCACCCGGGGGCTTTTGCGAGGACTTCGCTCCGCGCCGGTCCCTTGCGGGGCGGCACGAGAAGAACTTTACCCGATGAGGCGCGCGTGACCAAAACGGGTTACCGGACCCTCGTTCGAACCGTCACAAGTGGGATGTCCCGCCCATGATTGCCCGCGCGCGCCGGGTTCAGCCGCGCTTGATCACGGTATTGGTCAGGGTGCCGACGCCACCGACGGTGACCGAGACCCGGTCGCCCACGTGCAGTGGACCGACGCCCGCCGGGGTGCCGGTCAGCAGCACGTCGCCGGGCAGCAGGGTCATCGCCTGGGTGACGTGCACGATCAACTCGGTGACGGTGCGGATCATCTGTCCCGTGCTGCCGGCCTGGCGCACCTCGCCATTGACGGTGCAGGCCACGGTCAGGCCCTCGCCCTCGTCGATCTGGGCCAGGGTGATGTCGGTCTCCACCCACGGGCCCAGCGGGCAGAAGGTGTCCATGCCCTTGGCCCGGCCCCACTGGCCCTCGGCGCGTTGCAGGTCGCGCGCGGTCACGTCGTTGGCGCAGGTGTAGCCGAAGATCACCTCGGCCGCCCGCTCGGCGGGCACGTCCCGGCACATCCGGCCGATCACCACGGCCAGTTCGGCCTCGTGGTGCACGTCGTCGGAGATCTGCGGGTAGGCGATGCCGTCGCCGTGCCCGATCACCGACGTGGACGGCTTGAGGAAGGTGATCGGCACGTCGGGGACGGCCGAGCCCATCTCGGCGGCGTGCGCGGCGTAGTTCTTGCCGATCGCGACGACCTTGCTCGGCAGTACGGGCGCGAGCAGACGGACCGAGGACAACGCGTGCTGGGCGCCGGTGGGCCGCAGTTCGCCGAACGGGTGGCCGGCGAGGGCGTGCACCACCAGCGACTCGGGTCGGTCGGCGTCGCCGGTCACCACCCCGAAGGAGACGGAGTCGTCGGTGGAGAACCTGGCAATGCGCAAGATGGGTCACCCTTGCCGAAGAGACACGTACGAGACGTGCCCAAGGCTACGCGGGCGCGGAGCGCCTCGGTGGGTGGTGCGGGGTCAGCCGCGCGCGTCCGCCGGCGGGACGTCCATCAGGTTGGTGCGCCTGGGGTTCGCGGTCCGCACCTCGGCGATCACCGACGTCCCCACCGCCGCCTCGGCCACGCGCTGGCGGGGCAGGACCACGTCCAGTTGGGTACGCCTGGGATTGGCCGTGCTGGCGCGGTGCGTGCTGATGTTGTCCACGATTCCCGGTTCTCGCTCTTTCTCGCCTCGTGCCGCATGCGGGGCACCGTCACAACTGCATGCAGGGTGCAGCCTTGTCCTTCAAGATTACCCGTGGTTACGTCAGGGGTGGTCACGGGTCACCCGCCGGCCTCGATCACCGACTGCACATCACGGTTTACACCAGGTGTTCGAACCGGGACATCAATATGTGATTTTCACCTCCTCGGAACCTCGACAAACGTGTGGCATTTTGCCCTCGCTCGTCCCTTAATACCGGTTGTTTACCCCACGAAGCGGGTTAACCGCCAAGACCGGTTGCAATGGTTCTATGTCCGGACCCCGCTATCTTGTTGCGGCCCCGTGGCTGTGCTGAAATGCCTGCGACCACGGGGGTGGTTCCCAACAAGCGGAGTTCCTTCATCTCGGCGCGCGAACGCGGCCGAGGTGCCCTGGGAAGAACGCGAATCCAGCGGATTTACGCACACGAGCCTCGCCTTACCGGCGGGTCTAACGACTGGTCACAAGAGGTTGCGACGCTAGTGCAGGGACGTCGGAAGAAGCAGCACGACTCCGCAGGGGCCCCGGCCACGGCCGGCCCTTCCACGCCGGAGGTGCGAGCCCCGCAGCAAGCCAGCGGACCCCAGGACGCCAACGAGACCTCCGACCCCGTCGGGGACTCCCTAGCCGGCGCCGGGGCAGCCCGGCCCACCGGGGCGGCACCGTCCCGGTTCAAGTTGCTGTTCTCGATCAGGAACTGGCGCATCCGTACCCGGATCACCGCGCTGCTCCTGCTCCCGGTCGTGGTCGCCGCTTTGCTCGGTGGCCTGCGTATCCAGTCGTCGATCGACAAGACCCGCGAGATGGACACGGTGCAAAAGGCCGCCGCCATCATCGATCAGGCCTCGACGCTGGCCACGTGGCTGGAGCAGGAACGCGACCTGCTCGCGCAGGCGAGTGTGGCTCCCTCGTCGGATCTGACGGCCGAGGTCAACAAGGCCAAGAAGACCACCGACGACCAGGTCACCGTCTACAACGCGACCGTCGCGAAGATGAACACCGATTCGATGCCGGTGCTCGGTGCCACGCTCAAGGACATCGGCCACTCTCTGACGGAGCTCAACCGCACCCGTCAGGACGCCTTCCGCACGAGCACCCGCAGCACGGTCGACGCCTACAACAAGATGATTCTGCAGCTCCTGCAGATCAACCAGGAGGCGCCCGAGGTCACCCGCGACCCCGACCTGATCCAGGGCGCCCGCGCACTGGGTTCGTTCGGTGAGTCGAAGGCGTACGCGTCCTCGCAGCGCGCCGCGGTGATCGCGTACGGCCTCAAGCCGAACGAGATCCCGCTGGAGGCGAGCGAGACGCTCGCCCGGCTCAACGAAGCCGAGCAGAACGCGATTCGCGGCTTCACCAGCGTCGCGCCCTCCGACTGGAGCACGGTCTACAAGGCCAGCGTCAGCCGGGACAAGATCACCGCGGTCGAGGAGCGGTTCCAGCTCTTCAAGAGCATGGTCAACGCCGCGCTGGCCTCCAACAACAAGCCGAACGGCCTGGCCCGGCTGGAGAACGCGAACGACTTCACCACGCAGGAGTGGTGGACGCTGTCCACCGACAAGATCAGCGCGCTCGGTCAGGTCGAGGCCCAACTCGGGCTCAAGCTGACCGCCACCGCGAAGGACCTGCGGGACGAAGCCCGTACCGACGCGTTGATCAACACGATCCTCGTCGTCGGCGCGCTGTTGATCACCATCCTGCTCGGTGTGATCGTGGCGCGGTCGCTGGTGCGCTCGCTGAACACGCTGCGCCGCTCCGCCCTGGAGGTCGCCGAGGAGCGACTGCCCGAGACGGTGCGCCGGCTCTCCGAGTCCGATCCCGGCGACGTGGATCTGGCCATCGAGCCGATCGGCGTGTTGTCCCGGGACGAGATCGGTCAGGTGGCCCGCGCGTTCGACGCGGTGCACGCCGAGGCCGTGCGACTCGCCGCCGAGCAGGCCCTGCTCCGAGGCAACGTCAACGCGATGTTCGTCAACCTCTCGCGCCGCAGCCAGAGCCTGATCCAGCGTCAGCTCGCGCTCATCTCCGACCTGGAGAACCGTGAGGCGGACCCGGACCAGCTCGCCAACCTGTTCAAGCTCGACCACCTCGCGACGCGTATGCGCCGCAACGGTGAGAACCTCCTGGTGCTCGCGGGTGAAGAGCCCGGCCGCCGCTGGACCCGACCGGTCCCGCTGGTCGACGTGCTGCGCGCCGCGGCCTCCGAGGTGGAGCAGTACGAGCGAGTCGAGTTGGGCGCACTGCCCACCACCGACATCGCCGGCCGCGCGGTCAACGACCTCGTGCACCTGCTCGCCGAGTTGCTGGAGAACTCGACCACCTTCTCCAGCCCGCACACCAAGGTGCGCGTCACCGGCCACATCCTCCCCGACGGCCGCGCGCTGATCGAGATCCACGACAACGGCATCGGGCTCACCGGCGACGACCTCGCCGACGCCAACCAGCGGCTGGCCCGCCCGCCGGTGGTGGACGTGTCCATCTCGCGCCGCATGGGTCTGTTCGTGGTCGGCCGACTGGCCACCCGGCACGGCATCCGCGTCCAGCTCCGGCCGGGCGAGGGTGGCGGTACCACCGCGCTGGTCATGCTCCCGATCGAACTCATCCAGGGCGACCGCCCCGGTGGCGGCGACGGCTGGAGCAAGGGCGGCGACAAGACCGCGGCGGCCGTCTCCGGCTGGACCGAGGAACTGCCCGCCGCCGCGCCGGTCGCCCAGGCCCTGCCCGGACCCCGGGTGGGCAGCCGGGCCGAGGAGCGCAACCGGCGACGCGAACTGCCGCAGCGGGGCGCCGAGGCACCGGCCCAGCCGGTCAACCAGGCCCCGCAGCCGAACAACGCTCCCGACACCCGCAACAACCGCAACACCGACGGCCGGCCCGCGCAGCCTCCGGTTCAGCAGGAGCCTTCCTACGGCAGCACGCAGTCCTTCGCGGCCCCGTCCTTCCAGGACGGCTCGGTCGGGACGGACACGCCCTACCCGGGCACGGTGAACCCGTTCGCAAGCGAACCGGGCGTCACCAGCACGGGTGCGCACCGCGCGCCGAGTTCGCCGCCGCCGGCCACGCCGGGTCGGGAGGACAACCCGTTCGCGCCGGTACTGCCGCAGCCGCCGCAGCACCGGACGCACGCGGACGACCCGCGCGCCGGAGTCTTCCCCGCCGCGCCCTCGGCGCCGATGTTCGGCACCGGCGACGACGGCCACGAGGCCGAGTCGTTGCAGCCGCGGTACGGGCAGGACACCGGTTCGTTCCCGGCCCCGCCGCAGCCCCTGGAGGAGTCCGGACGCGGGGGTGACACCTCGCAGTTCGCGTCGCCGTTCGGTTCGCCGTACGCCGACGAGCCGCAGCCCGGGACCGAGATCGACCGGGGCGGCTACGAGCAGCCCGCGCAGCCGTTCGGCCGCCCGGGTGCGGAGCTCGCGCCCCGGCAGGACGAGCGTGCGCTCGCTCCGTGGGGCACCGAATACGACGAGCTCACCCCGGTGGCACCGCAGTCGCTGGAGCCCGTTGCGCCGCCGGCCGAGGTGCCGACCGGCTACGAGACGCCGCGCCGCGAGGAACTGACCCGTCGGGAGGAACTGCCGCAGCGCGGTCGCACTCCCCTCGACGGCGACCTGCCCTCGACCGGGGACTCGCTGCCGGTACTGCGCGGTCTCGCCCCGCAGGCTCGCCCCGAGCCCCCGCGGCAGGAACAGGACGAGCACACCCGGGCCGAGCAGGTACGCGGTCCGCAGGGCGATGTGCGGCCGGCGGCCTCGCCGTTCGCACCGGTGGGACCCGGCCGCTCGGAGGGCTCGCCCTTCGCGCCGGTGGGTGTGCCGGAAAGCGCCGAACAACTGCCCGCTCCGTCCGAGTTGGACATGAGTGCGCCGCCGAGCACCGGCGACGACGGTAGGCTGCCGATCTTCGACACGCTCGAATCCGACTGGTTCCACCGCCAGGGCAACCGTGGCGGCCGGATGCGAGCCGCGCAGGTCCGTTCCACGCCGCGAGGCGGGGAGCAGGCCGCGCCGGAGCAGGAGGCCGAGGCGAGTCCGCTCAGCAACCTGGACCGTCGGGTGCCGATGGCGACCAACCCGCCGCAGGCACCGGCACCGGTCGAGCAGGCCCCGGCCTTCGGTGGAGGGCGTCAACAGCCCGCCACCGACATGTTCGGGACGCCGACGGAACCGGACGAGATTGTCGAGCAGTCCCCCGCGGTCGCACCCGCCGTCGGCCCCCAGGGTCAGCAGTCCGGCTGGTACTCGGCCGGTGACGACGGTTGGCGCGCGGCGGAGGCCGCTCGCGAGCCGTCCTCGGGTGGCACCACCGGAGCGGGCCTGCCTCGCCGTGTGCCCCGCGCCAACCTGGTGCCGGGCGGCGTCGAGCAGTCCGGCGGGGCTCAGGCCCCGGGCCACCCGGGTGCGGGTCCTGCCGCACCCGGCACCCGTCAGGAGCAGTCGGGCCGGCCCACGCCGGGCGCTCCGGGCCTGTCCCGGTCGCCCGACGAGGTTCGCGGGCGACTGACCAACTTCCGCCGGGGCATCCAGCAGGGTCGCACCGCCGGGTCCGGGGGATCCGCCCCTCGGCCTCGTGACGAGAACAACCAGGAGCAGGCATGACTGAGAAGTCGTTGAGCCAGGCCGCGCAGAACCTGAACTGGCTGATCACGAACTTCGTGGACAACACCCCCGGGGTGTCGCACACGGTCGTGGTCTCCGCGGACGGCCTGCTGCTCGCCCTGTCCGAGGGCTTCCCTCGCGACCGGGCGGATCAGCTCGCCGCCGTCGCATCGGGTTTGACCAGCCTGACCCAGGGTGCGTCCCGTATCTTCGAGGGCGGGCACGTGACCCAGACGGTCGTGGAAATGGAACGGGGTTTCCTCTTTATCATGTCGATTTCGGACGGCTCCTCGTTGGCCGTGCTGGCGTCGCCGGAGTGCGACATCGGCCTGATCGGCTACGAGATGGCCCTGCTCGTCGATCGCGCGGGCGCCGTGCTCACGCCGGCCTTGCGCGCCGAACTCCAAGGTGCACTGCCGCGATGACACCTCCGGATATGTCCGATCACGGGGACCAGGAGTTTCACGAGACCCTGGTCCGCCCGTACGCCATGACCGGTGGTCGCACCCGGCCTCGCTATCAGCTCGCGCTGGAGGCCCTGGTCACCACTACACCTCAGGTGGCCAACCCACCCGGCCTGTTGCCCGAGCACCAGCGCATCTGTGCGCTGTGTCGGGAGGTCAAGTCGGTAGCCGAGATCTCGGCTCTGCTCACCATCCCGCTCGGCGTCGCCCGCGTACTCGTCGCGGACCTCGCCGAAGCCGGGCTGGTGGTCATTCACCAGCCCGGGAACGACCAGGGGCAGCCGGACGTCACGCTGCTCGAAAGGGTGCTCAGTGGACTTCGCAAGCTCTAGCCCGGGCCCGGCTCCCGCCAGGTCCTCCACCACGTCGGCGAAAATCGTCGTCGCCGGCGGATTCGGCGTGGGCAAGACCACGCTCGTCGGTGCCGTCTCGGAGATCGCTCCGCTGCGTACCGAAGCGGTCATGACGTCCGCCAGCGCCGGTGTCGACGACCTGTCGGCGACGCCGGACAAGCAGACGACGACGGTCGCGATGGACTTCGGTCGCATCACGCTGGACGAGGATCTGATCCTGTACCTCTTCGGTACGCCGGGTCAGCACCGATTCTGGTTCATGTGGGACGACCTGGTCCGCGGCGCGATCGGCGCCGTGGTTCTGGTGGACACGCGCCGACTCGCCGATTGCTTCCCCGCGATCGACTACTTCGAGAACAGCGGGCTGCCGTTCATCGTCGCGTTGAACTGCTTCGACGGATTGCAGACCCACCACGCGGAGGATGTCCGCGAGGCATTGCAGATAGGGCCCGACACCCCGATCGTGAGCTGTGACGCACGGCGCCGCGAATCGGCCAAGTCGACCCTGATCACGCTGGTCGAGCACGCACTGATGGCCCGCCTGCGCTGACCTTCGGGCTCGCTCGCACCGGTCTTCGGTAACCGTTCGCACCTGTTTTTTCGTATTGCGCACCACTTCATCTCAGGCGAATCCCATTGCGGGGTTCGCCTGAGGTGTTGTGGTCGCGAAGCCCGAGTAGCGGGATTCCCAAGGGCGTTCGAGAAATTCGACAAACGTGTGACAGGACTCGGCGACATGCCCGGCCGAGTGCCCGCCTCGAGCCGCACATTGCTAAGGTCATTCCATAGCCATCTGTTGCCCAATTGATATCAGAACGTTTTGAGGCGCAGGCCCAACAACGAACCGAGGTGGGGTTCGGTGGACGACAACAGCAGGCGCGCGGCGCAAGCGGCCCGCCTTCCGATGGTCGACGGCACGACCGAGTCGGGGCTGCCGCGAAGGCCCCCGCAGGCCAACCTGCTGCCGGGCGCGGCGGCCGAGGAGTTCGACCTCGACCGGGAACTATCCGTGTCGCGGGAACCGGAAGAGGTCCGAGGGCGGCTCGAACGTTTCGCCGTCGGACGCGAGTTGGCACGTCTCGAAGAGAGCGAACCGCTGCTGCCGCCCAACCCGATGACCGCGGCCAGTCCGCTGGCCTCCGCACCCGTGCGTCCGCCCGCCCCGGCGCCCGCTCCCCCCGCGCTGCCGTCGCCCCCGCCGGGGTCCCTGTCGCCGCTGCCGGCGGGCTGGGACGAACCGTGGGGCGACGGGTGGCGATCGTTCCGCCCCGGCCGCCCCTGACGGTTCATCACTTACGAGCTACGCGTGGTCCGATCCCTCGGTGTCCGGGGCACCGGGGGTCAGGCCCGCCTTGAGCAGACCGTAGGTGTACGCGTCCTCCAGGGCCTGCCACGACGCCGCGATCACGTTCTCCGCGACCCCGACGGTGCTCCACTCCTGCTTGCCGTCGGTGGTCTCCACCAGCACCCGCGTGATCGCGTCCGTCCCGTGTCGGCCCTCCAGCAGCCGCACCTTGTAGTCCAGCAGCTCGAACGCCGCGAGCTGCGGGTAGATGCGTTCCAGGGCCAGCCGCAGCGCGCGGTCGAGCGCGTTGACCGGGCCGTTGCCCTCGCCGGTCGCCACGATCCGCTCGCCCTTGGCGAAGAGCTTCACGGTGGCCTCGTTGACCGGCACGCCGTCGCCGCGCTGTTCGCTGATCGCGCGCCACGACTCCAGCGTGAAGAACCGTGCCCGGCCCAGGCTCTCGTCCCGCAGCAGCAGTTCGAAGGACGCGTCCGCGGCCTCGTACGTGTAACCGGCGGCCTCGCGCACCTTGACCTGGTTGACCACCCGGCCGACCAGGTCCTTGTCGTCGGAGAGGTCGTAGCCCAGTTCCTTGCCCTTGAGCTCGATCGAGGCACGCCCGGCCATGTCCGAGATCAGCATCCGCATGTCGTTGCCGACCAGCGCCGGATCGATGTGCTGGTACAGGTCGGGGTCGACCTTGATCGCGGACGCGTGCAGTCCGGCCTTGTGCGCGAACGCGGACACCCCCACGTAGGGCAGGTGGGTGGAGGGGGCCAGGTTGACCACCTCGGCGATCGCATGCGAGATCCGGGTCATCTCGCGCAGTTTGCCCTCGGGCAATACGCGCATGTCCTTCTTGAGTTCGAGGTTGCCCACCACCTGGAACAGGTTCGCGTTGCCCACCCGTTCGCCGTAGCCGTTGGCGGTGCACTGGACGTGCGTGGCGCCGCCCTCGACGGCCGCGATGGTGTTGGCCACCGCGCAGCCGGTGTCGTCCTGCGCGTGGATGCCCAGCCGGGCCCCGGTGCCGGCGTGCACGGCGGCGACGATCTCGCGGACGCCGCTGGGCAACATCCCGCCGTTGGTGTCGCACAACACGACCACCTCGGCACCCGCGTCGTGCGCGGCGGCGACCACGCTCAGCGCGTACTCGGGGTTGGCCCGGTAGCCGTCGAAGAAGTGCTCGCAGTCGACGAACACCCGACGGCCCTGCGCCCGCAGGTGGGCGACGGTGTCCCGGACCATCTCCAGGTTCTCGTCCAGCGTGGTGCGCAGCGCGAGCGAGACGTGCTTGTCGTGCGACTTGGCCACCAGGCACACGACCGGCGCCTCGGCGTCGAGCAGCGCCTGGACCTGGGGATCCGCGGCGGCCGTGGTGCCCGCCTTGCGGGTCGAGCCGAACGCGACCAGGACGGCGTGTCCCAGTTGCAGTTCCTCCTTGGCCCGGCGGAAGAACTCGGTATCGCGCGGTACCGCGCCGGGCCAGCCGCCCTCGATGAAGCCGACGCCGAAGTCGTCCAGGTGGCGGGCCACGGTGAGCTTGTCGGACACCGTCAGGTTGATGCCCTCGCGCTGTGAACCGTCCCGGAGGGTGGTGTCGAAGACGTGGAAGGCGCTCGGGTCGGTGGTCGTGGGGTGCATTGGCCTCGGTTCTCCCTTCGATCAAGACATGACGGGCCCACGCGCACGCTCACCGCCGGGGTGGGGCGGCAAACAAAAAGACCCCTCGCGGTCGCGAGAGGTCTGCGTGCGGGCGGTGGGCGATGGTGCACCCCTGGTGGGGGGATCAACCCGTTACCGGCACGCTGCGGCTAATAATGAGCCACTGCTGCATGCTCCGGAGTCTGGCACAGGTGCCTGTGGGTCGGGCCCGGGGTCTCACTATGTGGGCGATGGTCGTCGGCGGGGCGGCTGGGCCGTGGGCACGGCCGCCCCGCGCGAGACCCGGCTCAGATCGTGTGCGTCCAGCCGTGCGCGTCCGCGGCGCGGCCGGTCTGGATGTCGACCAACGCCTTGCGCAGCTCCATCGTGATCGGGCCGGCCTCGCCGGAGCCGACGGTCCAGTTCGCGCTGCTGGACTTGACCGAGCCGACGGGGGTGATCACCGCGGCGGTGCCGCACGCGAAGACCTCGGTGAGGGTGCCGTTCGCGTTGCCCTCGCGCCAGTCGTCGACCGAGATCAGCGCCTCCTCGGTGGCGTAGCCGCGGTCCGCCGCGAGCTGGAGCAGCGAGTCGCGGGTGATGCCGGGCAGCAGCGAGCCGGTCAGGCGCGGCGTGACGATCCGCGCGTCCTTGCCCTCCCCGTACACGAAGTACAGGTTCATGCCACCCATCTCCTCGATCCAGCGACGCTCGATCGCGTCCAGCCAGACCACCTGGTCGCAGCCCTGCTCGATGGCCTGGGCCTGGGCGACCAGCGATGCCGCGTAGTTGCCGGCGCACTTGGCCTCGCCGGTGCCGCCGGGCACCGCGCGCACGTACTCCTGGGACAACCACACCGAGACCGGCCGCACGCCGCCCGCGAAGTAGGGGCCGGCCGGCGACGCGATCACCAGGAACAGGAATTCGTTCGCGGGCCGCACGCCGAGGCCGACCTCGGTGGCGAACATGAACGGCCGGATGTACAGGCTCTCCTCGGGCGCGCTGGGCACCCACGCGGCGTCCTGGCGGATCAGCGCGTCCACCGCGGCCACGAACAGGTCCTGCGGCAGCTCGGGCATGGCGAGCCGGCGGGCGGAGTTCTGGAAGCGCGCGGCGTTCGCGTACGGCCGGAAAGTGGCCACGCTGCCGTCGGGGCGGCGGTACGCCTTGAGACCCTCGAAGATCGACTGCGCGTAGTGCAGCGTCATGTTCGCGGGGTCGATGTCGAGGGATGCGTACGGGGTGAGCTGCGCGTCGTACCAGCCGCGCCCCGCACTCCACTTGATGCCGACCATGTGCTCGGTGAACACGCGGCCGAAGCCGGGGCTCTCCAGGCGTGTGGCGCGCTCGGCGTCGCTCAGCGGATGTGCGGTGGGCTTGAGGTCGATCGTCAGGGAAGCCTGGAGGGAGGGCTCCTGCGGGGCGGCAGTCGTCATGGCTGTTCTCGTCCTTCACCGTGGAGTATGGCGGAGCTGGGTGCTGTTGGAACCCGGCTTCCGGCACGTAGACGTACTGGAAGTGTTCCCGGGAACCGCACTCGCGTTCCACCCGGTGAGACGTTAACGCAGTCGACCGGGATCCCGACAGGCGCGGCCCCCGTCCTGCCCGACGACCGATTCGCCGGTCGGGCAGGGGGCACGCGTCGACGGTCCCGGTCGACGAACGTGATGGTGCCGGCGAATCAGCCGGCTACTCGGGCCGCGAGGGCGTCGCCGATCTGCGACGTCCCGCGTGTGCCGAGGGTGCCGCGCTCGGCGAGGTCGGCGTAGACCGCCGCCTCGACCCGACGGGCCTCCGCGGTCAGGCCCAGGTGCTCCAGGAGCATCGCGACCGAGAGCACGGTGGCGGTGGGGTCGGCCTTGCCCTGGCCGGCGATGTCCGGCGCCGAGCCGTGCACCGGCTCGAACATGGACGGGAACTCGCGGGACGGGTTGATGTTGCCGCTGGCCGCGAGGCCGATGCCGCCCGCGATGGCGGCGGCGAGGTCGGTGATGATGTCGCCGAACAGGTTGTCGGTGACGATCACGTCGAAGCGCTCGGGCTGGGTGACCATGAAGATGGTCGCCGCGTCGACGTGCAGGTAGTCGGTGGTGACGTCGGGGAACTCGGCCGCGACCGCGTCGAACACCCGGGTCCACAGGTGACCCGCGTACACCAGCACGTTGTTCTTGTGCACCAGGGTCAGCTTCTTGCGCGGCCGGGCCTGGGCGCGGGCGAACGCGTCCCGCACGACCCGCTCGATGCCGAACGCGGTGTTGACGCTGACCTCGGTGGCCACCTCGTGCTCGGTGCCGGTGCGCAGCGTGCCGCCGTTGCCGGTGTACGGGCCTTCGGTGCCCTCGCGGACCACCACGAAGTCGATCTGCGCGTCCGCGCCCAGCGGCGAGACCACGCCCGGCGCGAGCTTGGCCGGACGCAGGTTGACGTGGTGATCGAACGCGAAGCGGAGCTTGAGCAGCAGGCCGCGCTCCAGCACCCCCGAGGGCACACTCGGGTCGCCGATGGCGCCGAGCAGGATCGCGTCCTGACCGCGCAGCTCGTCGAGCACGCTGTCGGGCAGCGTCTCTCCGGTGCGGTGGTACAGGCGGGCACCGAGGTCGTACTCGGTGGTCTCGATCTTGACGTCGGGAGGAAGCACGGCGCCGAGGACCTTCAGACCCTCCGCGACCACTTCCTGGCCGATGCCGTCACCGGGAACCACTGCGAGACGAATGCTGCGAGACATGCGCTGGACCTTACCTTCCGTCCCAGGGACTGACATATCCAGTCCGGATGATGGGACGCAGTGGTGCGAATCGGAGCCCGTCAGCGCTCCTCGTCGGCCGGGCTGCCCCCGTTGTCACGCCGATCGAGGGCACGCTGAAGGGCACGAGCGGCGTTACGGCGCGCGGTTTCGTCCATGGTTGCACTTCCTTCACAAGGCGGGGGTCTACACAGCGTGCGACGGACACGTGCAGGGGCCTTGTGGGCGTGCTGAAATTTCCTGCCGTACGGGGATTTCCGGGTACGGAAGGGACCGTCTTCTTTCACGTTAGGCGACGCATGACATCGCTGTCTGCAATTTACTCGGAGTTCCTACTATCTGAGACCAACCACCCCCGGCGCGTCCCCGCACGACGCGCACGGGAGCACCCCCCACGACACGGGATCCACGGGCCACAAGGGCTCCACCGCACGTAGCAGGCACGGCGCGGCAATTCGACAACGCGGCCCCACAACGAACCACCGCCCAAGACACGACACAAGCACCCACGACGCCACGCAAGACATCTCACACTGTGAGACGACACGCCCCCGCCCCAACAGCCCGAGCTCCATGAGGCAATCGACGGGCGACACAAACACAAGCAACACAGTCGGCCACCGCGCCCACCGTGCGCCGCTACCCCCAGTAGCGCTGCAACGACAAGCGGAAGCCCCACGACCGAGGCCCCACCCCGACAACACCCCCGACCCCGGCCTCCCACCAAGCCCGCCCCCCGGCGCGTCAGCGCCCCCGAGGCAGGCAAGCCGCGCGATCGACGCGCGCAGCGCGGAGAGCGGCGGAGCCGCAAAACAAAGACTTCGTGCCCCGTAGCGAAGCGAAGGGACACGAAGTCACGAGCGAGGGGCCACTTTTTTGTGGAGGAGCCTGCGACGGAACAAAAAAGTGGTGCCTCGCGAGCCGGCGCCGAAGGCGCCCAACAAAAAGCAGCGCTGCATCGCCGACCGACGCCCACCCGCCCGCTCCGCTCACGACCTGGGTCCGGTTGTGGCGTTCACCTCGCGACCGAGGCCTTCCAGCTCGCTCCGCTCACGACCCGGGCCCGGTTGCGGCGTTCACCTCGCGACCGAGGCCTTCCCGCCCGCCCGCTCCGCTCACGACCCGGGCCCGGGTGCCGGGTTCGGCTTGCGTCTCGGGCTTCCCGCCCGCTCCGCTCACGACCCAGGCTCAGGCTTGAAGTCCGGCTCACGTCCCGGACTCCTCGGCCCCCTATGCTCACAACCCCGGCCCAGGTGCGGGGTTCAGCCCACGACCGGCGCCTTCCGGCCCCCCGCGCTCACGACCCCGGCCCAGGTACAGGCTTCAGCCCACAACCAGCACCTTCCGGCCCGCTCCGCTCACGACCCCGGACCGGATGTGGTGTTCGGCCCGCATCCCGAGCTCCTCGGCCCGCTGCGCTCACAACCCCGGCCCAGACGTCGAGCCCCGCCCACGACCGGGGTCCGGGGTCCACCAACCCGCCCCGCTCACACCTCGGCCGACTACGCCCACCGGCCCCACAACCTGGTCCGGGGTTGCCCGCCCCCCAACCCCGTCACGCCCCGCCCGCGATTCGCCGCCGGCCCGCCGAACAGCCGGCAGTTCCCCCTGGCCGGCCGGATCCGCCGGCCCACAACCCGGCCCGACCCGGCCGGCCCCGCTCACATCCCGGCCCACCGGGTCCCACGACCCAGGCCGGCCCGCCCCGCCGGCCGCACCCGCGACCCAGCCCTCAGTCCTCCAAGTTCACCGAGCGCACGAACGCCGCGCCGATCTCCTCCGCGATGGCGTTCAAAATCTGCGGCTCCACCGTCGTGTCGACCGTGAGGCCGACCAGCGCCTCGCCGCCCTTGGCGGCGCGGGCCACCTGCATGCCGGCGATGTTGACGCCCGCCTCGCCGAGGTGGCGGCCGATCACGCCGACCACGCCCGGCTTGTCCGCGTACCGCAGGAAGACCATGTGCGCGGTGAGCACCAGGTCCACGTCGAAGCCGTCCACCTCGACGATCTTCTCGATGTTCTTGGGCCCGGCGAGCGTGCCGGAGACCGAGATCTCGCCGCCGTCGGCGAGCGTGCCGCGCACGGTGACCAGGTTGCGGTGGTCCGGGCTTTCCGAGCTCGTGGTCAGCCGGATCTCCACGCCGCGCTCCTGGGCCAGCAGCGGAGCGTTCACGTAGGAGACCGACTCCTCCACGACGTCCGCGAACACGCCCTTGAGCGCCGCGAGCTCGAGCACCTTGACGTCGTGCTGGGTGATCTCGCCACGCACCTCGACGTCCAGTCGAACCGCGACGCCGCCCGCGAGGGCGGTGAAGATCCGACCCAGCTTCTCGGCCAGCGGCAGGCCCGGACGCACGTCCTCGGCGATCACGCCGCCCTGCACGTTGACCGCGTCCGGCACCAGTTCGCCGGCCAGCGCGAGCCGCACCGACTTGGCCACCGCGACGCCGGCCTTCTCCTGCGCCTCGTCGGTGCTCGCGCCCAGGTGCGGCGTGGCCACCACGTTGTCGAACTCGAACAGCGGGCTGTCCGTGCACGGCTCCTTCGAGAACACGTCCAGGCCGGCGCCGGCGACCCGGCCCTCCTTGAGCGCGGACGCGAGCGCGACCTCGTCGACGATCCCGCCGCGCGCGGCGTTGACGATGCGCACCGTCGGCTTGACCTTGCGCAGCGCCTCGTCGCCGATCAGACCCAGCGTCTCCGGGGTCTTCGGCAGGTGCACGGTGATGAAGTCGGACTGCTCCAGCACCTCGTCCAGGGTGAGCAGCCGCACGCCCATCTGCGCGGCGCGGGCGGGCTGCACGTAGGGGTCGTAGGCCACGATGTTCATCCCGAACGCGGACATGCGCTGCGCGACCAGGACGCCGATCCGGCCCAGGCCGACCACGCCGAGGGTCTTCTCGGAGAGCTCGACGCCGGTGTACTTGCTGCGCTTCCACTCGCCGTTCTTGAGCGCGGCGCTGCCCTGCGGGATGTTGCGCGCGACCGAGATGAGCAGGCCGCAGGCGAGTTCGGCGGCGGTGACGATGTTCGAGGTCGGCGCGTTGACGACCATCACGCCGGCCTTGGTGGCGGCGGGGACGTCGACGTTGTCCAGCCCCACGCCGGCGCGCGCGACCACCTTGAGGCGGCCGGCCGCGGCGATCGCCTCGGCGTCCACCTTGGTCGCGCTGCGGATCAGGATGGCGTCGACGTCGGCGATCGCGGACAGCAACTCACCGCGGTTCGCACCATCGCAGTGACGGATCTCGAAATCGGGTCCGAGGGCATCGACGGTGGCCGGGGACAGCTCTTCGGCGATGAGAACGACGGGCTTGCTCACGGTTTTCCTTCGCGTGCTGCGATGACGGGTGGCCGCGTGGAAGACGCACGACGGGGTGGCCTGACGCGTGGCCGATCCTACCGCCGCCCTTGTGAAGGACTTCACAGATGTCCGATGTGTGGACTCCCAACCCGCAGGTCAATACCTGACCCATCGTCAGATCCACCCGGTCGAACACCCGGAACCCATGCCCCGATCAGTCGGCGGCCAGGAACCACCCGATGGTGACCCGCCGCTGCCCGTTCAGGTCGAGGATGACCACCTCACCCGAGCCGGGACTGGGCAACGGCGCGGTACCCCCATAGGGCAACGTGCGCGCTTCCCCGTCGTCCACCTGCACCTCGGCCACCGGCGCGTCCTGCGAACCGCGTCGCCAGGTCACCCACCACACCGCGTCGGCGCCGCACTGGAATTCCAGGTGCACCCGGGAAACGAACAGCCAATCGGCCGGCGTCACGAGATGGCAGCGGGTCGCGTCGCGACCGACGGCCAACGTCGCCCCCGGTCGACTCGGCGCGCTTGCCATCAGCATGGCAACCGTCGCCGCGTCGTCCGCCCCCGAAGTCGACGCCATGTTGAGATCGAGCACCGGTCTCCTCCCCCACGCTCCTGGTCGTCAGTCAATGCCGCGCGCCCCGACCTGCGGCCCACGCGGTTCGCGTCGTCTCAGTCGATCGATCCACCGCGGCGGGCACACGGGCACGGTTCGCGTCCCACAATGCCGCAGGTGACCGCGGTCTGGGCGATCAGGTCCCAGCCTCCGTGGACATGCGGGGTCGTGTCCAGGTAGTCCGGCCCCAGCAGATGATTCAATTCCGGGCAAAGCAGCGAGCTGTAGAAGTCGCGACGCAGTTCGGTCTTGCACCGCTCGACGGTGGCCTTGGCCATGTAGAGCATGTCGCACAATTCGTCGGTGGTCCTGGGCCGCTTGGTGGCGCGGCCGTGGATCCAGTCGCAGGACATCGCCGCGAGCACCTCCAGGCGCACCCCGCGCAGCTTGTTGCGCAGTTCCTCCGGTCCGACGTCCACGGTCGGCGGTGCGTTCCCGTCCGGCGAGGCGGACGCGCTGGGCCGGATCGGCTGCATCGCCCGCCACCCGAGCAGCACGCTGCGCCGCCGGGCCAGATCGCTGACCAGGATGTTGCCGCTGGTGCGCGCGGGCAGCGGCAGGATCGCGCCGTACGGCATGTCCTGCGAGGTCTCGCCACGCTTGATCCGCACGATCGCCACCGGGGTGTCCCGTTGGCCGCGCGGCCACTCCACCGTCCAGCCCCGGTCCTCGCTGTACTCGAAGACCAAATGCCTGCGCGAGACGAACAGCCAGTCGTGCGGCGTCAACAGCGGGCGGCACGCACTGGGATCGCGACCCACGAACAACCGCGTGCCGGCCACCCCGGGCGTGCGCACGCTCTTGGGGCTCGGCAGCGGATCCCGCTCCGCCTCGCGGCCGTCCTCGATCGCGACGAACGACATGTTCAGTTCGAGCATGATCCCCCCGCCCCCTCCCCGGTCCTACCGCTCACCTGGTACCCGCGTGCGGCGCATCCGCACCACACGGGCAGGGGCCGCGCCCCGTTATGCCGTGCGTGACCGCGGTCTGCGCTATCAGGTCCCAGCCCCCGTGCACGTGCCGCACGGTATCGAGGTAGTTCGGACCGAGCAGGGCGTTCAGTTCGGGGCACAGACCCGAGCTGTAGAACTCGCGGCGCAGCTTGGTCTTGTACCGCTCGACCGTGGCCGCCGACAGGTGCAACAGCTCGCACAGTTCCTTGGTGGACTTGGCGCGCTTGACCGGGCGACCGTGCACCCAGTCGCAGGACAGCGCGGCCAGCACCTCCATCTCCGTCTCGGAGAGGCGGTTCTGCAGGACGAACGGCGCGACGTCCTGGGTCTCGGGCACACCCACGTCCGGTTCGGTGGGCTCCTCGCCCGGGCGTTGCGGCAACGACACCCGCCACTCCACCAGGACCCGCCGACGTCGGGCCAGGTCGGTGACCACGACTCGGCCCGGGCGCAGCGAACCCAGCGGCAGCGTGGCGCCGTAGGGCACCGGTTCGGACACGCCCTCGCGATCGATCTGGACCAGCGCGACCGGACGCGGGTGCGAGCCCTGGAGCCACTCCACACTCCAGCCGCGCTCCAGGGAGTAGACGAACTCCAGGTGCACACGCGATACGAAACGCCAGTCCTTCGGCGTGACCAGGCCACATCGCGACGGGTCCCGGCCGATCGCGATCTTCTTGCCGGGCTCGCTTTGCACCTTCACCGTGCGCGGCCGGGCCAGGTCCGACTCCTGCTGGTCGGCGTCGTCCGACGTCGCCACGGTGAGGATCAGTTCGAGCATCGCCATCCGTCCGGTCTCGTGCCCCGCCCTGGGGCATCGCCCATCTTCTCCCGGTGAACCGTCACCAGGCCGTTCCGCCGTCCGACCGTAGGGCCCCGGGGGTACCCGACGCATCCTCCGGTTGTTCCCGAGGGTCCGCGCCGGAGCGATGTCCTTCGGGTACGGGCAGTGCATCGCATTCGACCACGACCGCCGTCGCGTCGTCGTCACCACTCTCGACGGCCGTCCGGGTCAAGGTCGTTGCCGCGTGGAAGGGGTCGCCGTGCACCAGGTCGGCGACCGTCTCGTCGGGCAGGTGGCCGACGCCGTCCGTGGCGAGGACCACACGGTCGCCCTCGTGCAACTCGATGCGTTGCAGTTCGGGTTCGGGCACCTGCGAGCCGCCCAGCGGAGTGGAGGTGAGCAGCCACGGTCGGCCGAACTCGGCGGCGTTGCCCTGCTCGGTCAGCCGGAACGCCTGCCCGCCGCGCACCAACCAGCACACGCTGTCGCCGCATCCGGCCAGGTGCAGCCTGCCGTGCTGCAGTACGGCCGCCACCACGGTGGTGCGCATGCCCTCGTACTGGGCGACGCCGTGCCGGCGCACCGCGAGGTCGGCCACCGCGATCGCGGCGCTGAGCCGGTCGCTCCAGCCCGCGGACAGGTCGGCGGCGGCCAGTTCGGCCACCAGCGTGCGCACCGCCACATCGGCCGCGTACCAACCGGCGGGGTGGCCGCCGAGGCCGTCGGCGACGATGAACACTTCACCCGTCGCGGCGTACCGGTCGTCGTTGTCCCGGGCGGTCAGCTCCGGCCCCAGCCCGCGCCGTTCCCGCCGGGCGGCGCGTCGGCGGCCGGGATGCGAGGAGGTCGACCACGCCGACGCCTGGACACCCAGTGGCGGTCCACTGCGGGCCTGCGGGTCCTCCCCGGCCGCTTCGGCCCGCCGCAGGCTGTCACTGCGCGACGTGGTCGGCACGTCCAACTCGTCCGCGTCCTCGACCGGCTCGGACACCGGCTCGGGCATCGGCACGGCGGCCGGCAGCAGTTCGGTCTGCGGCTCGGGCACCGGCGGCGGCGACGTGGGCATCGGCGGCACCGCGGGGGGCGGCGGCGGCACCGGGTGCCCGGCCGCGTACGTCGTGTCGGCGGAGCCACCGACGACCGTGGGCGGCGCGGGAACCGACGGCGGCGGCGCCGGAATCCGCGCGTCCGGGCGGACCGCCCGCGGCGTCACCGTGTGCGGAACCGGGTCGGCCGCACGGTCGTCCCCCTCCGTCCCGGTGGCAAAGGTCTCGGCGGGCCGAGGCGCCTCGTCCCACAACGACCGCGACGCGGCGGCCGCCTTCGGCTCGGGGTCGGCCTCCGCCTCGAACTCCGGCGCGGCGCCCGACTCACGCCCCGGATCGGACGCGTAGTCCCCGTCCGGCGCCGACTCCCCGTCCTCTCCCTCGAACTCGTCGTCGAAGGTGGTCGACCCGGAGGTCGGCTCGTACGTGGGCCGCGGCTGCACCGGTTCGACCCGCTCCACCGGCTCGCGCACCGGCGCGTCCTCGAAGTCGAGATACAGATCGCCGAAGATGTCGTCGTCCGCCGCCGGTGGCCGTTCGGCGCGCAATTCGTCCTGCCGCAGCGTTCGTTCCGGGAAGCCACCGCGAGCCGGCACGGTCGTCTCCCGACCCGAGTCCCCTCTGCCCTTCATGTGTCTCACGCTCCACGATGTCGGACCGGAACGGCAAGTCCGGTGCGGCGATAGCACTGCCTCGTTCAAGCATGCTGCCTCGGATGCGGCCCTGGCATGTGAACCGGAAGGCCAATTCCTTCGGGTTTCTCGGTACGCGGCGGCCGGGGCCGACCCGAACCGACCGCGCTGCGGCCCGAGCCCCTAGCGGCGTCCGGTGCGAACCGCCTCCGAACCGTCCGCGAGCAGACCGGCCAGCGCGCTGCGGCCCCGGGACAGCCGGGCCTTGATGGTGCCCTCGGGCGCACCCTCGTGCGCGGCGATCTCGGCGACCGACAGGCCGCCCATGTGATGCATCACCACCGCGCGCCGCTGGGCCTCGGGGATCTGCCGCAACGCGGTCACCAGGGCGACCGATTCGGGGCCGGGCGCGGGCAGGTCGCCGTCCGGGCCGTGCCGGATCCAGCTCTTGAGCGCGGTACGAGTGCGCCGCCAGCGGCTGACCGCGATGCGTTGGCCGACCAGTCGGATCCACGCGACGGGGTTCTCGTAGTCGCTGATCCGGTCCCAGTCCTTCCAGGCCCGGATATAGGTCTCCTGCGCGGCTTCCTGGGCCTCGCCGAGATCACCGGTCAGCGCGTACAGGTGTGCCACGAGGGCGCCGTAGCTCTCGGCGTAGAACACGTCGAAGTCGGCTCGACCGCCCGTGTCCCGTCCCATCGTTCCCCCGCGTCCCGTCGCGGCGTATTCGTCCTGCCGTGACCCGGTACCTTATCCGGCCCGAGACGCCCACCCGATGTCGGTTCGGCCGCCTCCGGCGTCTCTCCCCCACCCACGCACACGACCGGGTGATCGGTTCCGCGAAGCGGCCACCCGATCGCCCACGACCAACAGCACCAAAACCACCAACCCACCCCCCACCAAGACCCGTCGCCGCCGCCGTCGCGCACTCAACGCCCGGATCGACGCCCCACCACCCCCCACCCGCGCACCCAGAACCCGCCCGACATCCCGCTCCAACACACCGAACGCAACCCCCAACGCCTCCCCGTCCATCACGCCCCCCGTACCCACACCCACGCCTGGTACGGCACACACGCCCACCACGCCCCCAAGGTTGCGCCCCCACCCACGAGGACGCCCCACCGACGACGCGGCCACCCACGGCCGCCCGCGAACCGACCCTCCGGCTACGGTTCCCCTGCGGGTGGCTCGGGTTGCGCACCCACCCGCTCCACCCGTTGCCCCACGCTCGAACGCTGCGGTTCTACGGGCACCGGAGCGACCCGGTCAGGCCCCCAAGCCACCATCGTGGCCCTGGTCCACAACGATTGACCCGCTGCGGCAACGCATGGGGCCTTCCCCGGGCCCCCGAGTACGGCTGCGGCCCGGCGCGTCAGCGCCCACCCGGTCGAGACCTCGTGATCGACGCGCGCAGCGCGGAGAGCGGCGGAGCCGCCAAACAAAGACTTCGTGGCCCGTAGCGAAGCGAAGGGACACGAAGTCACGAGCGAGGGGCCACTTTTTTGTGGAGGAGCCCGCGACGGAACAAAAAAGTGGTGCCTCGCGAGCCGGCGCCAAAGGCGCCCAACAAAAAGCAGCGCTGCATCGCCGAAAGCCCCCACCCGCCCGCTCCGCTCACGACCCGGGCCCACCCCCCGCTCCGCCCACCACCCAGGCCCCCCGACCCGCTCCACTCACAACCCAGCCCAGTCGCCCTCAACGCACCCTCGCTCACCGCGTCGCTCCACTCGCGACCCCGGCGAACCGCCACGCTCCGCCCACGACTCCAGCTTGCGGGCCGGCTTCACGCACGATGCCGCTCGCCCCAGGACACCACCCCGCCCACCGTTCGGCCCGCCACGCCTGCTGCGCCCCGTGCGCGCAGTTGCGGGAACATCCCCGGGTTCCCAAAAGGATCCGCGTCGGCGGACGCGTACTCCCCGGGGATGTCCCCTCCCGCCCGGCGCGGGGGCGGCACACGCCGGGCGCCGGGACCAATGGCCTGGGTCCCGGGGTCCATACCGTGCGGCTCGGCCGGCAGGCCCTTCAGCTGCTCAGCCCGTCAGCCGGTCCGCCGGTTCGCGGGCCAGCCGGTCTGCCGGTCGGCGGGTCAGCCAGTCCGCCGGCCGGTCCGCCGGCCGGCCGGTCCGCGGGCCAGCCCGTCAGCCAACCCGCCGACCAAGGCCAACACCCCTCCTCGACCCCAAGCCCCCAACCTCACCAAACATCCGCCTGGACGAACGCCCACCCCATCCAACCAGCCGGCCGACCCCTTAGCCCCGCAACCTCACCCCACCCGAAGCCCGCCCGCCCCGCCCCTCACCGCTCCGCCAAGTAGGCCGCCGCCACCGCCCGCAGGTGGTCGTGTCGGCCCTCGTAGGCGCGGTGTCGGCCGAGGAGGGCCTTCGGCAGCTTCCCCACCATCGTGTAGTTCGTGTCGCACACGTTCGCCGCCGGGGCCAGCCCCGTCTGGCTGACCAATTGGTAGGCGTCGAGCAGGTCCAGGTCGAGCAGGTCCGCCGTCCAGTCCACCAGGTCGCGCTGGCTGATCCGGAAGGCGTCCTCCAGGGGGCGGGCCGAGCCGGTGGTGAGCAGGTGGTCGTCGTTCTCCAGGCGCGGCGACACCGGGGCACCGCCCTTGATCAGGTCGACCACGATCACCGTGCGCATCGCGGCCTCGACCGCCGTCCCGCAGACCTCCCCCTCGCCCTGCCGGGCGTGGCCGTCGCCGATCGAGAGCATGCCGCCCGCGACGTTGACGCCGAAGTACGCGGTGGTGCCGGCGCGCATCTCGGGGGTGTCCATGTTGCCGCCGTGCGCGCCAGGGGTGATCGACATCAGCGTCTCGCCGCCGGCGGGCGCGACGCCGACGGTGCCGTGCATCGGGTCCAGCGGCAGGTCGACGGTGAAGTCGCTCTTCCGGGCCCGGAAGCGGCAGATGCCCGCCGCGACGTCCAGGTCGTACACCCACACCCTCTCCTCCAGCGGCGCGTGCAGCATCGCCGTGGTGTTCGTCGCGGTGAGTGCGCCGAAGTGCGGGAAGGTGCTGGAGATGCCCCAGTCGCGGGCGGGCGTGATGTCCACGAAGTGCACCGCGAGGGTGTCCCCGGGTTCGGCGCCCTCGACCGCGATCGGTCCGGTGACCGGATTGAGGTAGGGGAAGGTGCACACCGCGCTGGGCAGGTCGTCGATGCCCTTGACGTTGCCGCCGAAGCAGTCCTCGGTGGACAGTTCGACGATGGTGCCCGGGCGGACGGTGACCAGGGGTCGGCGTCCGCCGAAGGTGTAGGCGTACTGGTGGTAGGTCGGCCTCAGCGAGACGACTTCGAGCAGGGTCATACGGGTTCCTCGACCTGGTCGATGGCGGAAATTTGGGGCCGACGGCCCGCCAGCACCAGGCCGGCGAGGAGGGCGAGGCCGATCGCGAACCAGATCCCGCCCAGCCGTTTCGCGTCGCCGTCGGCGTTGTAGACGACGTAGGCCAGGATCGCGAAGCCGAGTGAGGGCGCGATCAGGTGTCGCCAGTAGTCGCGGCTGCGCTGCCGGACGAGATGGTGCACGACCACCGACACGTGCAGGACCAGGAAGGTGGTGAGCGCGCCGATGTTGACCAGGCTGCTCAGTGTGGTGATGCCGTCGTCGCGGGTGCTGGTGTACAGGCCCAGGGCGAGCGAGATCGCGGCGACGAGCAGCGTGGCGTTGACCGGGACCCGGTGCTTGGGGTGCACCTTGGCCAGGAAGGACGGCAGTTGCCGGTCCCGGGCCATGGCGTACAGCAGGCGCGAGGTCGCGGCCTGGGCCACCAGCGAGTTGGCGAAGCCCCAGGCGATCGCGGTGGCCACCGCGGTGAGCTTGGCCAGCCAGCCGCCCGCCGCGACCCGGGCCGCGTCGTAGAACGCGGTGCCGTCCGGATCGCCGTTGTCGATCAGCGCCTTGGGGTCGGCCACCAGCAGCGAGGCCACCCACGTCTGCACGATGAACAACGTCCCGGCCAGGAGCAGCGCGGCGACCATCGACCGGCCGATGGCCTTGGCCGAGTCCTTGTTCTCCTCGGACAACATCGAGATGCCGTCGAAGCCGAGGAAGCTCAGCGCCGCGATCGAGACGGCGCCGAAGACCAGGCTCCAGGAGAAGGTGTCGCTGTTGTAGATCGGGGTGAAGTCGAAGCCGCGGCCCTTGCCGTCGATCAGGGCGACCACGCCGATCACGATGAACACGATCAGGATGATCAGTTCGCCGATCAGCATGATCTTGTTGACCTTGGCGGTCATCGCCACGCCGAGGTAGTTGACCGCCGTGTTCAGCAACACGAACCCGACCACCCACATCCACACCGGGATCGAGGTGACCAGCGAGTTCATCGCGACGGCAGCGATCAGGTAGAGCAGGCCGGGGACCAGGATGTAGTCGAGCAGGATCATCCAGCCGGCCAGGAAGCCCACCGGGGCGGCGATGCCGCGTCCGGCGTAGGAGTACACGGACCCGGCCATCGGGAACGCCTGGGACATCTGCGCGTAGGACAGCGCCGTGAACATCATCGCGACCATGCCGATGACGTAGGCGAGCGCCACCATGCCGCCGGAGCCCTGGAACACGCCGCCGAAGATGCCGAACGGCGCGATCGGGACCATGAAGACCAGGCCGTAGACGAGCAGATCACGAAAACTCAGGGAGCGGCGGAGCTCTTGCTTGTAGCCGTACTTCTCGATCGACTCGGAACCACCGGACGAACCGGAACCACCGGTCGAGCCGGGTCTTGCGGTCGATGCGGGCGTGGGGACTTCGCTCATGTCGATCTCTCCTCGGGACGACCCCGAGGGGTCTCGAAGAGACCTTAGAACCAGTTATTTCCAAATGGAAGTACTTTCTCGCCGCGGCAACACGGCGAAATCCAGCCCCTCCGCCCGAGCCAGGTACACCTGCCGACGCGGCGGCCCCAACGGCGAGCGCGCCCAGGCCCCACGCGCCGCGTCCGACCCCCCGTCCAACAGCCGATCCACCGCCGCCGCCAACCCGCTCGGCGCGAGCGCGCCCCGCGCGGCCAACGCCGCGACCAGATGCAGCCCGTCGTACAGGCCCTCCGCGTAGGCGTCCAACACCGGCGCCTGCGGACCGAACAACGACCGGTGCCGCTCGGCCAGACCCAACCGGCGATCGTCGGTCTGCGACGCGAACGACTGCATCACCGCGTACATCGCGCCGGTGTCGTCCCCGCCGTACGCCAACAGGCCGTTCTCCTCCAGCGAGCCGGACAGCCGGACCAGGATGCGATCCAGCCCGGCGTGCCGCAACGCCCGATTGAAGTCGACCAGATCACGGCCGATCAGGCTGAGCAGCAGCGCGTCGGCCCGGGTGCTCCGCAGGCCCGCGAACAACTCGTCCAACCCGTCCCGCACCGCGCCGAAGCCCACCCGCCGCTCGTACACCACACTGCTGCGCGCGTCCGCGATCAACCGGCCGGCGGCGGCGTGGATGGCCTGCGGCCAGATGTAGTCGTTGCCGATCAGCGCCCACCGCCGCAGCCGATGGTGCTCGGTGAGCCACCCGATCGACTCGCGCAGTTGCCGCATCGGGTCGACACCCGTGCAGACCACCCCGGGCAACCGGCCGCCGCCCTCGTGCGGCGGGGTGAAGATGTACGGCGTCCGGCCGCCGACCACCGCCTCGATCGCGCGATGCACGTCGCTGGTGTGGAAACCGACCAGCACGTCCACCGCGCCGGCGTCGCCGAGCATCCCGACCTGCGCCGCGACCCGGTCGGGCGGGCCGCCGGCGTCCACCAGGACCAGCTCCATCCGGCGGTCGCGCACACCGCAGGCCGTGTTGATCTCGTGTGCCGCGAGCAGCGCCGCATCCACCGCGGAGGGCCCGATGATCCCCAGCGCACCGGACTGGGGCACCACGAGTCCCACTCGAAGCACCTGGGGATCCCGGTCGGAATACAGCGCTTCGAGCGGCTCGATCAGGACTGTCTCGACGCTCATAAGGCGAGTAAGTATGCTCCTGGGAACGGCCTGGCGAAGGGGTGATGAGCATGTCCGCCGGCGAAATCGCAGAGCGAGCCGTCGCGCCGCCGCTCCTGGTCGAGCTGCTCACCCTCGCGCAGCGCCGCCTCACCCGCACGCTGACCCACGCGTTGGCCGAGGAGGACTGCACCTTCGACCAGTGGCTCGTGCTGCGCGCCCTGGGCGACGGCGAGGGCCGGCTGATGGGCGATCTGGCGCAGCGCCTGCTGATCCCGCACGCCAGTCTGACCCGGATCGTGGACGCGCTGGTGGACGACGGCTGGATCTACCGACGTCAGTCCGGCATCGACCGCCGCCGGATCGCGGCCCATCTGTCCCGACGCGGCCACGATCGCCTGACCCGGCTGAACGCGCTGGCCGAGGCACACGAATCGGCCGTACGAACCGCGTGCGCGAGCGAGGATCCGGCCACCCTGCTCGCCTTCCTGGCCGAACCACGGATCGACTGACGGCGCGTCGGGCCACCCGTCGCCCCCGTCACCGCCCCGCCAAATACCGCGCGGTCACCCCCACCCCCGCCGTCGCCACCTCCGCAGGCACCCCGCTCGCCACGATTCGCCCACCGTCGGCCCCACCACCCGGGCCCATGTCGATCATCCAGTCCGCACCCGCGATCACGTCCAGGTCGTGTTCGACCACCACCACCGTGTTGCCCGCGGCGACCAACCCGTGCAATTGACGCATCAACAATTCGACATCCGCCGGGTGCAGTCCGGCCGTCGGCTCGTCCAACAGATACAACGTGTGCCCGCGCCGGGCCCGTTGCAGCTCGCTCGCCAACTTGATCCGCTGCGCCTCGCCGCCGGACAGCTCGGTCGCCGGTTGGCCCAGCCGTAGATAGCCCAGGCCCACCTCGCGCAGTGTGGTCAGGCTGCGCGCGGCGGCCGGCACCTCGGCGAGGAAGTCGGCGGCGGCGTCCACGGTCAGCCCGAGCACGTCCGCGACGCTCAGCCCCCGGTAGGCGACCTCCAGCGTCGGCGGGTTGTAGCGCGCCCCTCGGCAGGTCGGGCACGGCGCGTACGTCCCCGGCAGGAACAGCAGCTCGACCGCGACGAAGCCCTCGCCCGAACACGTCTCGCACCGCCCGCCGTCCACGTTGAAGGAGAACCGGCTCGCGGTCCACCCACGCTCGCGCGCCGCGTCGGTGTCCGCGAACAGCTTGCGGACCGTGTCGAACAGACCGGTGTAGGTGGCCAGGTTCGAGCGCGGCGTGCGCCCGATCGGTTTCTGGTCCACCCGCACCAGGCGGTCGATCACCTCCAGACCGCGGACCGCTTGGATCTCGCCGGACTCCTGCCGACGTTCCTCGTCCTCCTGCGCCCGGGTGCCCAGGTGCTCCGCCGTCACGTCCGCCAGCACCCCGCCGATCAGGCTGGACTTGCCCGCGCCGGAGACCCCGGTGACCACCGTGAACACGCCCAGCGGCAGCCGCACGTCCAGGTCGCGCAGATTGTGCAGCCGCACCCCGGTCAGCGTCAGCCAGCCGGTCGGCGACCTCGGCTCCCGAGCCGGCGGCGGACCCGCCGGGAACAGGAATCGGCGGGTCGCCGAGTCGGCCACCGCGCGCAGCCCGTCCGGGGGACCGCTGTACAGGATCCGGCCGCCGCCCTCGCCCGCGCCGGGCCCCACGTCCACGAGCCAGCCCGCCCGGCGGGCCACCGCCATCCGGTGCTCGACCACGAACAGCGAATTGCCCGCCGCGCGCAGCCGATCGAGCACCACGAGCAGCGCCTCGGTGTCCGCCGAGTGCAGCCCGGCCGACGGCTCGTCCAGCACGTACACCACCCCGAACAGCCCCGACCGCAACTGGGTGGCCAGCCGGAGCCGCTGCAACTCGCCCGAGGACAGGGTCGGCGTCTCCCGATCCATGCTCAGATAACCCAGGCCCAACTCCACCAGCACCGCGATCCGGGCCGCCAGGTCGGCGCAGATCGTCGCGGCCGGCTCGCCGGCGTCCCCCGCACCGGCCAACACCTTCGCCGCCTCGACCAGCGGCAGGGCGACCAGCGCGGCGATGTCGAAGCCGGCGAAGGTCACCGCCAGCGAAGCCGGGCGCAGCCTTCGGCCGTGGCACACCGGACACGGCCCGCTGGTCAGGAAACGCTCGACCCGCTTGCGCTGCGTCGCGCTCTTGGAACTCGCGAACGTCTTCAGCACGATCCGCCGCGCGCTGCTGTACGTGCCCTGGTAGTCGCGTTGGATCCGGCTCGCGTCGCGCACCGGGTGCACGGTGACCACCGGTTGGTCGTCGGTGAACAGGATCCAGTCCCGCTCGACCCGGGGCAGTTCGCGCCACGGCCGGTCCACGTCGTAGCCGAGCGTGGCCAGGATGTCGCGCAGATTCTTTCCGTACCAGGCACCCGGCCACGCGGCGATCGCCCCGTCCCGGATCGACCTGCTCGGGTCGGGGACCAGCGATTCCTCGCTCACCTCGTGCACCCGACCCAGGCCGTGACAGTTCGGGCAGGCGCCGGCGACGGTGTTCGGCGAGAACGCGTCCGAGTCCACCGGCTCCGCGCCGGGCGGGTAGTCGCCGGCCCGGGAGAAGAGCATCCGCAACGAGTTGGACAGCGTCGTGAGCGTGCCCACCGTCGAGCGCGAGGTGGGCGCGGACCGCTGCTGACGCAACGCGATGGCCGGCGGCAATCCGCTGATCTCGTCCACGTGCGGTGCGCCGACCTGCTGGATCAGCCGCCGGGCGTAGGGCGCGATCGACTCGAAGTAGCGCCGCTGCGCCTCCGCGTACACCGTGCCGAAGGCCAGCGAGGACTTGCCCGATCCGGACACCCCCGTGAACACCGTGAACACGTCGCGCGGGATGTCCACGTCCACGTTTCGCAGATTGTGTTCGCGCGCCCCGCGCACCCGGACGAACGGATCGTGCTCGGTCATCACACCGCTCCCTGCGCCACCGGCCGAAGGTTGTCCTATGCCCGCCGAACGGAGATCCACAACCGTCGCGGACCGACACCGGGAGCGCGCACCCTTCTGCCACCCGGGATCGAGGACCGGGACGCACTGGTGATCGTCGGGCTCCGCCACTAACGTCGGCGCGCGCCGGATGGTCCGGGGCGGTCGGGCGGTGGCAAGGGGGCGGCGATGGGGCTGGAGGCGGTCGAGCCGCGGACGCCGGTGTTGGTCGGGGCCGGGGTGGCGCGGCAGCGCTCGGCCGAGGCCGGGGCGGGCGTCGGCGAGTTGGAGCTGATGGCGCGGGCCGTCGAGGAGGCCGCCGAGGGGTCGGGCGCGCTGCTGCGGGCGGTCCGGCAGGTGCTGGTGCCGCGCGGGACCTGGCGGCACGGCGATCCTGGCCGCTGGCTGGCGGACCGGTTCAAGATCGTGGACGCGCACAGCACGTTGGCCGAACTGGGGGTCCTGCAACAGTCGTTGATCACCCGGGCCTGTGCCGAGATCGCCGCCGGGCAGGCCGACGTGGTGCTCGTCGTGGGCGGCGAGGCGGCGCATCGGCGACTGCGCGCCCGGATCGCCGGGCTCGAACTCGCGGATCCGGTCGCGGAGGGTGTCCCGGACACGGTGTGGGCGCCCGGCGCGGATATCCTGGCCCGGGTCGAGATCGATCGCCATCTGGCGGTGCCCGCGCGGCAGTACGCGGTGATGGAGTCGGCGATCGGGGCCGCTCGGGGCCGGTCGCCCGCGGACGACGCGCGCGAGATCGCCGCGCTGTGGGCGGACTTCTCGACGGTCGCCGCCGACGCCGGGCAGGCGATCCGGGGCCGCGCGGTGCAGCCGGACGAACTGCTGGCACCCACCGGCCGCAACGCGTGGTTGGCGAGCCCGTACTCGAAGTGGCACTGCTCGCAGATGAACGTCGACCAGGCCGCCGCGCTGCTCCTGTGCTCGGCCGAGGCGGCACGCCGGTTCGGGGTGGCCCGGGACCGGTGGGTGTTCCCGACGGCCGCGGCCGAATCGAACACCATGGTGCCGCTGGTGGCCCGGCCGGACCTGGGCCGCTCGCCCGGATTCGCCGAGGTCGGCGCGGCACTGGGCGCGGGGGTGCGCGACGCGACGCACCTGGACCTGTACAGCTGCTTCCCGGCGGCGGTCCGGATCCAGCGGCACGAGCTGGGTCTGACCGGGCGCCCCGGCCGGGAGTTGACCGCGACGGGCGGGATGGCGTTCGCCGGCGGGCCGCTCAACAACTACGCGTTGCAGGCGACGGTCGAGGTGACCCGACGGGTGCTCGCGGGTGGCGACGGGTTGGTGACGAGCGTGTCCGGGATGGTCACCAAGCAGGCCGGCGCGTTGTGGTCGGATCGGCCGGCCGCCGACGGGTTCCGGGCGATCGACGTGCGCGCGCAGTTGCCGAGCCGCCCGGTCGACCCGGACTACGCGGGCCCGGCCGAGGTGGTGGGCTGCACGGTGGCGTTCGAGCAGGGCGAGCCGGCGGTGGCGATCGCGGTGGTCGAGGGAGCGGGCGGCGTGCGGTCGGTGGCCTCCTCGACGGACGCCGACGTGCTGGCGTCGATGCGCACCGACCCGTGGGTCGGTCGCTCGGTACGGGTGGGTGGCGAGACGTTCTCGATCTGAGCCGTGGTGTTCGGGTCCGACCCGGCGTGATCGGAGCACGTCGGGGCAGGTGAGAGGGCGTGGGATCGCCGGTGGCGCGGGCGGGGCGCCGCTGCCGGTGCTTTCGAGGAACGTCGATGACAGTGACCATCCCGTTGGGATGCCGTGGGGGGACACGATGGTCAGGGTTCTTCTCGCCGAGGACATGCTCATGCTGCGCCGGGCGCTGGTGTCGCTGCTCGAACTGGAGCCCGACATCGAGGTCGTCGCCGAGGTCGATCGCGGAAATCTCATCCTGCCGGTGGCGCTCGAGGTACGGCCGGAGGTCGCGGTGTTGGACATCGATCTGCCGGGTCTGGACGGCATTCGGGCGGCCCGGCTGCTGCACGAGCGGTTACCCGAGTGCCGCACGGTGATCATGACCAGCCTGGGCCTGCCGGGCAATTTGCGGCGGGCGATGGCCGCGCACGTCTGGGGGTTCTTGCTCAAGGACGCCGATCCGGACCAACTCGCCGCCGCCATCCGCACGGTGGCCGCCGGTGAGCGGGTGATCGATTCGCGGTTGGCGGTGGCGACGTTGCAGGCGGCGGAGAATCCGTTGAGCGCGCGGGAGACCGAGGTGTTGCGGTTGGCCGCCGAAGGGGTGGACGTGCCGGAGATCGCGCGCGGCCTGTTCCTGTCCGCCGGGACGGTACGCAACTACCTGACCACGACGGTGACCAAGCTCAACGCCCGCAATCGCATCGACGCGGTGCGGATCGCGCGCGACTCCGGCTGGTTGTGACGCGCGTCGACCGGTCGTGCGGCGGCGTCCGCCTCGCGTCGATGCCGTCGTTGATCGGGGTCGGCCGCACCCGGTCGCGGTGCCGGTCGCGCCGATACCGACCACGTCAACCGGGCCGACGCGTGTCCGGTCCGCCGCGAAATGACCGTCCGAACCCGCGAGTTCCCGGTACGCCGAGGTGGGGTTCGAAGGCAAGGCCGGGGGCATTCGGTCGTGCGCCGTTCACGATTTCCCTTCCGTCCTCGGGGGAGTCCTGCGATCGGGCCGAGATATCCCGGTCGGTCCAGGGGCTGCGCGTTCGACCGGCGGATACACGTGGCCGGCCGGTTTTGTCGGTCGGCGATGCGCCGAGATTTTCGACGACCGGTTTCTCGCGGCCGTCGGGGAAAGTGCCGCAGTGGCGGGCAGGTGGACTCGGGTGGGCGGAAGGGCAATGGTGTTCATGGTGGCTCTCGGAGGGTGGGCGGCGGCGTGCCGGGCCGGTGTGTCCGAAGCCGGGGACCGGACCGGGCACTTCGTCGATGACGAGGGAAGTCTTCCTCCGCGCGCCGTGACCACGCCCCCGACGCGCTGCGGGTTTCCATCGGCCGGAGGGTGAACTCCGGGCATACACAACGGATATCACGAATGCGGCACCCGCCCGATGGAACACGTATTCGATCCGCACCCCATCGATTGCCGCCGCCGCGCATTCACGCGGAAATCCCGGGGCTCGGTCATAAACCGTGCTGATCGAAACGAACGCAAGCCCTTAACGCCCGACCCCCTGTACACCCCCTTCGATTTCTAGCCTGGAAGCATGACTTCACCCATCGCTCACCCGGAAGCGGCCCCGCCGGATTCGCGGCGCTGGATCGCACTGGCCATCGTCATGACCGCGGCGTTCATGGATCTGCTCGACGTCACGATCGTCAACGTCGCACTGCCCTCCATCCAGCGCGACCTGGACGCCTCCACGAGCCAGATCCAATGGATCACCGCGGGTTATGTGCTCGCGTTCGCGGCCGGCCTGATCACCGGCGGCCGGCTCGGCGACATCCACGGGCGCCGGCGGATCTTCCTGATCGGCGTCACCACCTTCACCGTCGCCTCCGCGCTCAGCGGCTGCGCGGTGAACGCGGACATGCTGGTCGCGTCCAGGATCCTGCAGGGCGCCGGAGCCGCGATCATGGTCCCGCAGGTCCTGTCGATCGTGCACGCCACCTTTCCCGCGCACGAACGTGGCAAGGTCTTCGGCCTGTTCGGCGCCATCGTCGGCATGGGCGGGGTCTGCGGACCGCTGCTGGGCGCGCTGCTCACCGAGTGGAACGTGTTCGGCCTCGAATGGCGGACCATCTTTCTGATCAACGTCCCGGTGGGCATCGCCGGCCTGGTCCTGGGCCGCAAGTACATCACCGAGTCCAAGGCCGTCCGCGCCCTGCATCTGGACCTGGTCGGCGTCGGCCTGGTCACGCTGGGCCTGCTGATGTTGCTGTACCCGCTCACCCAGGGCCGCGAGCTGGGCTGGCCGCTGTGGGGCTACCTCTCCATGGCCGGTTCGGTGTCGGTGTTCGCCGCGCTGGCGCTGTACGAGCGGGCCAAGACCCGTCGGGACGGCTCGCCGCTGGTGGAGCTGTCGCTGTTTCGGGTGAAGAGCTTCAGCGCCGGGATCGCCGTGGAGTTCGGCTTCGGTGTCGTGTGCGGCATGTTCTTCCTGGTCTGGACGCTGTACATGCAGGTCGGATTGGGTTGGAGCGTGCTGCGCGCCGGTCTGACCAGCCTGCCGTTCTCGGTGGCGGTCGCCGCCGCGGCGGGGGTGTCGGTGCAGAAGTTGGTGCCGCGGTTCGGCCGCAAGGTGCTCCAGGCCGGTGCGCTGGTGATGGGTGCGGGCATGCTGATCTACCTGTGGGAAGCGGACCGGTACGGCACCGGGATCGCGACCTGGCAGATGGCGTTGCCGCTCCTGGTGATCGGCCTCGGCATGGGGCTGATCGTGGCGCCGCTGACCAACGCGGTGTTGTCCGATGTACCGCGCGAGCACGCCGGATCGGCGTCCGGACTGATCAATACGACGCTCCAGATGGGCAACGCGCTGGGTCTCGGCCTGACGTCGGTGGTCTTCTTCCGGTTGATCGACGACGGTCTCGCGCCCGAGAAGGTGGGGCCCGCGTTCGTGAACGCCTTCGAGAACTCGCTGCTGTGGGCCGCCGTCGTACTGGTCGCGATCTTCGTGCTGATGTTCGCGCTGCCGGCGCGCCCCGCCGTCGATCCGTCGCTGGAGGCCGAGGCCGCAGCGGCTCCGGCGGACGGCCCCGCCGAGGACGCAGCCACCGAGTGGAAGTCCCGCAACGGCACGATCGGCGCGCCCCGCTGACCACCTGTCGCCGGGCCGATCCGGTCGAAGGACACCCCCGCGCCCACGTACCGCTCCGGTAGCTGAACGCGCCGCCGACGAGGATCACCGTCCCGCGGCTCTCGCCCGCCGGCTCGTACCGGTCGTA
>NZ_JBEXUX010000014.1:0-172879 GCF_040629175.1 Embleya sp. NPDC005971
GCTCTCCACATGGAAGCGCCCGACTCCCGCGCGCAGCGCGGCGATCAGCTCGTCCACCGTCTTGCAGGCATCGAATGCCATCCACCCGGCGAGCCGGGCTTTCGCCCGGGGCACACCCCGTCTCGGTCGTGCGTTGCGATCAGACGCGAACCGCGTCCCGATCCGGGTCGACGTCGCGCCCACCGCGGTCCGTCGGGTCGAACGGGTTCGCCTGCGCCTTCGCGGCGGCGGCGTCGTCGCCCAGGTACTTGCGCAGCCCCTCGCCCTCGACGTCCACGTTCGGGATGAGCTTGTTCAGCCACGCCGGCAGCCACCACGCGGACTTGCCGAGCAGCGCCAGTACGGCCGGCACGATCGTCATCCGGACCACGAACGCGTCGAACAGGACGGCGGAGGCGAGACCGAAGCCGATCATCTTGACCATCGAATCGGGCGCCCCGATGAAGCCGGCGAACACCCCGATCATGATCAACGCGGCGGCCGTGACCACCCGCGCACCGTGCTTGAACCCGCTGACCACGGCCTGCCTCGGGCTCTCGCCGTGCACGTACGCCTCGCGCATCCCGGTGACCAGGAAGACCTCGTAGTCCATCGCGAGTCCGAACACGATGCCCACCAGGAAGATCGGCATCATGCTCATGATCGGCCCGGTCTGGTCCACCCCGATCAGGCTGCCGAACCAGCCCCACTGGAACACCGCGACCACCGCGCCGAGCGAGGCGACCACCGAGAGCAGGAAGCCGCCGGCCGCCTTGAGCGGCACCAGGACCGACCGGAACACCGCCATCAGCAGCAGGATCGCGAGGCCGACGACCAGCGCCAGGTACGGCAGCAGCGCGTCGTTCAGACGCTGCGAGAAGTCGATGTTCAGCGCCGGACCGCCGCCGACCAGCGTCTCGGCACCGGTGCGGGCCTTGGTCTGGTCCGCCGTGGCGCGGATCGCGTGCACCAGGTCCTTGGTGGCGTTGCTGCTCGGCTTCGAACTCGGCGTGATCTCGATGATCGCCGTGTTCTCCGCCTTGTTGAAGGTGGCGGGAGCGATCGAGGCGATGCCCTTGACCTTGCCCAGCGCGTTGGTGACCTCGGCCGCCGCGGCCCTGCCGTTGTTGTTCTTCGCGGCGTCCACCACGACCAGGAGCGGCCCGTTGAAGCCGGGGCCGAAGCTCTCGGTCAGCAGGTCGTAGCCACGACGCTGGGTGGTGTCGGTCGACTTCACGCTGTCGTCCGGCAGGCCCAGCTCCATGCTCGCGGCGGGCAGCGCCAGCGCGCCCAGACCCAGTACCGCGACCACCAGCACCTTGACCGGACGGCGCAGCACGAACCGCGCCCACCGGGTGCCCATGTTCGGCTTCTCCGAGCCCCGTCGGTGGCCGGTGCCGCCGGCGGCGATCTCGGCGTCGCGCTGGGCGAAGCGCTTGCGGTCCTTGCGGCCGAATATGCGCTTGCCCGCGAAGCCCAGGATGGCCGGCACGAAGGTCAGTGCGACCAGTACCGCGACCGCGACGGTGCCGGCCGCGGCCAGGCCCATCTCGGTCAACATCGGGATGTTGACCACGGCCAGACCGGCCAGCGCGACCACCACGGTGAGGCCGGCGAAGACCACCGCCGAACCTGCGGTGCCCACCGCCCGGCCGGCGGCGTCCTCGGGTTCGCGGCCCAGGGTCAACTCGCTGCGATAGCGCGAGACCACGAACAGCGCGTAGTCGATGCCGACCGCCAGGCCGAGCATCATCGCCAGGGTCGAGGTGGTGGGGGAGAGGTCGAACACACCCGCGAGGGCGGTGATGCTGCCGACGCCGACCGCGACCCCCAGCAGCGCGGTGAGCAGCGGCAGACCCGCCGCGATCATCGCGCCGAAGGTGATCGCCAGGACCACGGCCGCGATCAGGACGCCGACGATCTCGCCGTTGCCCGGGCCGGAATCGTCCTGGAGCGCGTCGCCGCCGACCTCGACGGTCAGGCCGGCCGCGCGTCCCTGCTGGGCCGCGTGCGTGAGCGTGTCGCGGGTCTTGTCGTGCAGCGTGTCGGCCGGGTCCTGGTAGGCCACGGCCGCATACGCGGTGGTGTGGTCCTTGCTGACCGTGCCCGCCTCGAACGGGTCGGCGGCACTGGCCACCTGGTCGGTGCCCTTGAGCGCGCCGACCACCTGTAGGACGGCCGCCTTGTTCTTGGCGGAGTCGATCTGCTGGCCGGCGGGCGCGCGGAAGACGATCCGCGCGCTGGCACCGCCGGCGGCGGCCTCGGGCGTGCGGGCCTCCAGCAGGTCGACGGCCTTCTGCGCCTCGATGCCGGGAACCGAGAAGGGTTTGGCAGCCGGGGAGGACGCCGTCGAGGCGCCGAATCCGACCAGGGCGAGGATCGCCACCCAGAGCAGGACGACCAGGCGTCGCCGCCGGAAGGCGGCCCGACCGAGTCGGTACAGGAATGTGGCCATGAAGGAGTCTCCAGGCTCGTGCGAGTCGGGACGTGAGGGCAGGACGTGCGGGATCGCCCCGGGGCGACACGTGTCGCCGGCACCGGGTGGGATCCGAAATGGGTGGGGGCGGTCGGGTATGGGCAGGCGCAAGCAGAGGTATGGCAGTTGTGAGCTGGTCACATGCCCGAACGGCCGAGCTGTTCTACTAGCCGGACAGTAGAAATTATGCCGGGCCGCAAGCCCCACGTATGTCCTTCCGAAGGTGTGGACACACGTACTACGTAGGGCGTACTTTCTACTGGCCGTACAGTAGATATAGGCGTCGGACGGCACACGCAGCGCCTGCAGTGGGGAAGGAGTCGCACGTGACCGGCCAACGAGGCGACACCCGGCGCAGGGTCCGCGAGACCGCGTCGACCCTGTTCGCAGAGAAGACCTACGGCGCCACCACGCTCCAGGACATCGCCGACACGATGGGCGTGACCAAGGCGGCCCTGTACTACTACTTCCGGACCAAGGAAGAGATCCTCGCCGACCTGGTCGAGCCGGCCATCGTCGAGCTGGAGGCGATCCTGGACCGGGCCGAGGGCCAGTCCTTCTCGCCTGCGGCCACCCGCGAGTTGTTGCTCGCGATGGGCGAGTTGTACGCGGCCGATCGCCGCCGGCTGATCATCCTCATGTTCGACCGGACCTTCAAGACCCAGCCGGTGCTGGGCGAGCGGGTGATGGTGTGTCGACAGCGCACCCAGCAGGCGCTGGCCCGTGGGAGCGCGCACGACTCGGCCGGCGATGTGCGCGCGATCGCGGCGTTGGCGGCGCTGACCGTTCCGCTGGCGGCGCTGGAGGGGTACGAGGACCTGCGGCCGTTGGTCGCCCCGTCGGTGGCGGCGGCCTGCGCGGTGCTCGGCATCCGAGCACCGCGCGCGAACGCGTCCGCTGCGGGGGCGGCGGCGAAGACGGCGCCCGAGACCGCGTCCACGGCGGGTTGAGCCGGGGCGTCGATCGCCGACCCGCCGGCTCCACCGACGCCGACACCACGCGTGGGTGGCGTGACGGGAAAGCCTCTGCCGCGGCACGCCGGCATCGCCTACGGTCGTCGCCATGGGCGAAACCGTTGATCTGTCGGCGATGTTGCTTCGTGACGAGACCGGCCGGGGACTCACCGGCTATCTCGCCCGCCCGAAGGGCAAGGGCCCGTGGCCGGGTGTGGTCGTCCTGTACGAGGGCACGGGCCCGGACGCGGTCAACCGCCGGCACGCGGACCGGATGGCCGAGACCGGCTACCTGGCGCTGATGCCGGACCTCTATCACGGTCGCAGCCCGAACCGATGCCTGATCTCGATGATGCGCGCGGTATCGACCGGGCGCGGTCGGCCGTACGCCGACATCGAGGCGGCCCGGCAGTGGTTGTCGGCCGCGACGGAGTGCACCGGCCGGATCGGGGTGATCGGCTTCTGCATGGGCGGCGGCTTCGCGCTGGTGCTCGCCGGGCAGGGCACCTATGACGTGGCGGCGGCCAACTACGCCCAGTTGCCCCGCGATCCGGACGTCGCGCTGCGCGGCGCGTGCCCGATCGTCGCCTCGTACGGCGGCCGGGACAAGGCCTTCGGCGGCGCCGCCGTCAAGCTGGAGGCGGCGCTGCGTCGCGCCGGCGTCGAGCACGACGTCGAGCTGTATCCGGACGCGGGCCACTCGTTCCTCAACGAGGCCGACAACGCGGCGCCGCTGCTGCGCCCGGTGCTGCGCCGCATCCTGGGCATCGGCCCCGAACCGGTCGCCGCCGCCGACGCGTGGCAACGCATCGAGACCTTCTTCGCCCGCCACCTGGCTCCCGACGCACCCACCGGGCCCGGGACGGAGCCGGCGGCCGACCACGCAGCCGAGCCGGCGGCCGAGCAGGCGACGGACACACCGACCGACTGACCACACCGGCCCCGGACCGCGCCCGCACCCCAGCCGCGCCCGCGCTACTCCCGGGGGCTACGCGAGGTACATCTCCAACTGGATGTCGTTCGGGTCGCGGAAGGCGATCAGGGTGAAGCCGGTCGAGGGGGTGACCCGGATTCCCGAGTGGGTGACGCCGGCCTCGGTCAGCCGGGCCTCCCACGCCTCCAGCTCGGCGCGGGTGTCCACCGTGAAGGCCAGGTGGTCGAGGCCGGTCGTGCGTTCGTTGAACGCCGCGCCGGCGTCGGCGTGCCGGTGCCGGGTGAGCGCGACCACCACACCGCCGGGGTGGCGCATGATCCGCCGGTCGAAGTCGTCCGTGTCCCACGGGAACACCGGTACGAAATCCAGGACTTCGGAGTACCACCGGATCGACGCGTCCAGGTCGCGGACGTTCAGCGCGACGTGATGGACCCCGGAGAAGCTCGCCTTCGACACGTGTTCCGCCCTTCGTGGCCGACCGTACCCGCTCACCCGTTCGAGCGGGATCGCCCGAGCCTACTGCCCGAGGTCATGGCCCTCGCGCGCGGCCGACCGCGCGATCGCCGTCGCGGCGTACGCGGTGTGCGCCCGTACCTGCGGCAACCACTCCTGCCAGTCCTCGTCCTCGGCGCCGAGATAGCCGGCCCGCGCGCGAGCGAGCACGGGCCGATGCTCGACCGGCAGCCGTGCGAGCACCCAATCGGCCGCGGCGTCCTTGGAGTGGATCGTCCCGGTCTCCAGCGTCGTCCGGATCCGTGCCAGGGTGAGCAGCACGTTGCGGGTGTCGGTCTCCGCCTCGGCGAGCAACTCCGGTACGCCGGCCACGATCGCGCGCCGCAGGTCCGCGTGCGGGACCGGGTCGAGCACCTCGTCCGGCGGCGGTCCCACCAGAGCGGCCCGGCCGAGCAACACCATCGTGAGCAGCGGTGCCAGGTCCGGGCTCGGCTCCGGTGCCGGCGTCGTGCCGCGCTCGTACTCGGTGCGCAGCCATTCGCCGTATTGGAACTCGCAGCGCGGCGGATAGCGCCACGGCCGGACCTCGGATTGCACGACCACGGTCAACTCCACGGGCCGGGCGGGGCCGCCGAGGGCCCGCTCGCCGGAGATCGCGAGCAGGCCCTCGACCAGTGCCCGTCGCCGCACGGCCGTGGTGGCCCGGCGGACGACGACCAGCACGTCCACGTCACTGCGTGGCCGCAGTCCACCGAGCACCGCGGAGCCGTGCAGGTAGGCGCCGACGATCTGCTCCGCGCCGAGCGTGTCGCGGACCAGTCGAACGATGTCCTCGGTGGATGCCATCGGGGTTCCTCAGCTCAGGATCGGCGTCGTCTGGGCCGACGCGATGCGCCAGCCGTCGTCCTCCTTGACCATGACATAGGTGAGTTGCCCGGAGGACGCGGGCAGGGCGGGGGTCGCCGAATCCTCGCGGTCGACATCCTCGCGCCGGTCGAAGACCCGCTTGAGGCACGCCACGATCGCCACGTCCGGGCGCACGAAGTGCACGTCCTGGATCTCGGCGGTGGTGGCCACATCGGCCAGCGGCGAGGCCATCGCCCCGCGCATCGCCTCGGTCAGCGTGTCCCGGCCCGAGACCCGCCGGCCGCCGAAGTTGACGATGTTCACGTGTGCGGTGTGCAGCGGGATGAACGTGTCGACGTCGTTCTGGAGCCGCACGGCATCCGCGACGAGTAGTTGGATGGCGGCGAGGTCGGCCGATTCGGTGCTCATTGGAACTCTCCCGTTGCCAGAGGTTGTTGCCGAGGACCGAGCGCCCCCTGGAGAGGAGTATGGAACTTCAAGGAAACTTGAGGTCAACCGGTCTCGCGCGGCACTCCGAAGCGTGTGGGCGGACCCCGACAACGCAACGGTCCGCCGACGTCCGACCGGAGTCGGGGCGTCGGCGGACCGGAGCCGGGGCGCACGCGGGGGTCACGCCTGCTTGGCCTCGATCTCCAGGACGATGGTGATCTTGTCGCCGACCGCCGCGCCGGCCGGGCCGCCGGTGACGCCGAAGTCGCCGCGGCTGATCTCGGTGGTGGCGGTGAAGCCCGCGACCGGGCTGCCGTCGAAGCCGGTGCCGAAGCCGTTGAGTTCGAGTTCGAGGGTGACCTGCTTGGTCACGCCGCGCAGCGTGAGGTCGCCGTCGACCAGGTAGACCACCGAGGACTCGGCGCGGATGCCGGTGGATACGAAGGTGAGCTGCGGGAACGTGTCCGTGTCGAGGAAGTCCTCGTTGCGGATGTGGTCGTCGCGCATCTTGTTGTTGCTGTTGACCGAGGCGGTCTCGATGGTGGCGGTGACCGAGGACTCGAGCGGGTTCTCGGCGGTGACGATCGAGCCGGCGAAGTCGTCGAAGCGACCGCGGACCTTGGCCACGCCCAGGTGACGAACGGAGAACGAGACGTCCGAGTGGACCTGGTCGATGGTCCAGGCGCCTGCGACGTAGCCGGGGATGGTCTCGACGGAGGTGGTCATGGGGAGCTCCTTGGGTGGGTGCGCAGTGGTGTGCGGCGGTATGCCGTGCGGTGGGGTGCCCGGTGGTTGTTGAACGCTCAGAAACATAGCACCTACAAGTTGATCCTTCAACAACCCTTATGCTGGCGTCATGAACGACGACGCTCCGCTGACCGCCTCCGAGCAAGAGATCTGGCGGTCGTACTTCACCGGGACCAGGGAACTCGCGGCCCATCTGGACCGGCGGATGCGCCGCGAGACGGGCATGCCGATGACGTACTTCGAGATCCTGGGCCTGCTCGCCGAGTCGCCGGATCGGCGGATGCGGATGAGCGACCTGGCCGCCGCGTCGTTGTCCTCGACCAGCCGGGTCTCCCACGCGGTGACCGCGCTGGAGAAGTCCGGCTGGGTCTCCCGTCGCCCGGTCGAGGGGGACCGCCGGGGCTGGGTCGCGCATCTGACCGACGAGGGCCTGGCCGCGCTGGGGGCGGCCGAGCCGACCCACGCGGCCACGGTGCGGCAGTACCTGTTCCGGGTGCTGACCCCGGCCCAGGTGGCCGCGCTGGCCGAGATCGGGCGCGCGATCCAGGACGGCCTGGGCGTGGTCTGCGCGAGCGCGCGGGCGGCTGCGGCGGGGGAGCACGCGGACGCCGACGCGGAGGTCGAGGAGATCGACACCGGCATGGACTGCCCGCTCGACGACCCGGAGTGAACCGGCGACGTCGACGGCGGACGGTGCGGCCGGGAGCGGGGAGAGCTACGCCCCCGGTTCCCGGCCGCGCGGACTAGGCGATGGGCCGGGTGCCGATCACCACGGTGGCGTACCACTCCTCGGACTCGACGACCTGCGGAAGCAGACCCGCGTCGCGAAAGACCGCCATCGCCTGCGGTGCCTGGCGCTCGCTCGTCTCGACCAGCAGTCGGCCGCCGGGGGCGAGCCAGTGCGGCGCCGCCGCGGTGACCCGGCGCTGGATGTCCAACCCGTCGGCGCCGCCGTCGAGGGCCACCCGGGGTTCGTGGATCCGGGCCTCCGAGGGCAGCAGTTGCAGCTCCTCGGTCGGCACGTAGGGCGTGTTGGCGACCAGTACGTCGATCCGCCCGCGCAACGATGCGGGCAGCGGTGCGAAGAGGTCGCCCTCGAAGACCCGGTCGGCGGCGATGTTGCGCCGCGCGCAGCGCACCGCCGCCGGGTCGATGTCGGCGGCGTACAACTCGACCCGGTCCACCTCGGCGACCAGGGCCGCGCCCAGCGCGCCCGAGCCGCAGCACAGGTCGACCACGACGGCTCCGGGACGCGCCGCCGCGACGGCCTGCCCGACCAGGAACTCCGTGCGCCGCCGCGGGACGAACACCCCGGGGTCGACGGCGATCCGCAGACCGCGGAACTCGGCCCAACCGAGCACGTGTTCCAGGGGCAGACCGGCGACGCGGCGATCCACCATGACGGTGAGTTCGGCCGGGTCGGTCGCGCCGGCGACGAGCAGTTCGGCCTCGTCCTCGGCGAACACACAACCGGCGGTACGAAGCCTGGCGACGATCGCGGAGGTGCGGCCGGGCAATGCGGGAATCGACATGAGAGCCTTTCGGATGCCGAAGGGTGCTCTCGCGGACTCACCTATGCCAAGTGGACCGCACGGTCGTGGAAGGAGAGCACCCGACCTGAAACAGCGGTAATCGGTGCCACCTCCTCGAATTCGAACCCGGTCCGCCCAGGGTTGGGCGCGGCGGCAACACTACCCGACACCGGCGGCGTTACGCGCCGGTGTCCCCCGACTCGCGCCCCTGTCCCACACCGCACGCCGGGGGACACGGCGCGGGCGACGGTCGCGGGGCGTCGGCGGGACCGCGCCGGTCCACCGCGACCAGGACCAGACCGGCCAGGACGAGGGCGGCGGTGCCCAGGAAGCCCACCGGGTAGCCCGCCGCGCCGATCAGCACGCCGAAGCCGACCGCGCCGATCCCCATGCCCGCGTCGAACGCGAGGTTCCACAGCGCGCTGACCCGGCCGAACTCGCGTTCCGGGACGCGCGCGAACATCAGCGACTGGGTCACGTTCTGCGCCACGCCGAAACCCGACCCGAACACCGCCGCGCCGACCAGGACGGCGACCGGTGCGCCCGGACGGGCCAACAACGCGGTGCCCAGCGCGGTGGCCGCGATCGAGGGCGCGAACAGCCGCGCGTGCCCGTGCCGATCGCCGAACCACCCGGCCCACCAGCGCGCCATCGGGGTGGCCCCGGACTGCACCAACAGCGCCGCCGTGATCAACGGCAACTCCCGTGACGAGGCCGCCAACGGCAGGAAGGTCACGATCACCCCCGCCGCGAACGTGCACGCCGCGAAGGTGATCGCCGGCCGGGCCAAGCCGCCGATCCGCAGGCCGCCCAACACCCCGCCCCGCGCCGTCGAGACCGCCGGCCGATGCGTCGGCAACGCGAGGGCACTGCCCACCGCAGCCAGTGACAACACCGTCGCCAACGCGAACACCCAGGTGTAGCCCAAGTGTTCGCTCAGCCACAGCCCCGCCGGCAGACCCAGGATCGCGGGCACGCCGACCGCCGCGCCATACAGCCCCAGGCCCTCGCCCCGTCGTTCCGGCGGCACCAACTCCGCCGCCAACGCGGTACCCACCACCATCAGGATGCCGAGCCCACCACCACGCAACACACAGACCCCGACCACCAGGGGCAACGACGCGGACACCGCCAGGGCCATCGTCGGCAACCCCAGCAACAACAGCCCGAGCACGAACACCGTGCGATACCCGAACCGGGCCAGCAGCGCCGGCACCGCGAGTTCGGCCGCCACGGTGGACGCCATCAGCGCGCCGGTGACCAGACCGGCCGCCCCGGCCGAACCGGGCGAGCCCTGTGCCACGTACAACGGGACCACCGACAACAACAGGTAGAAACTCGCCATCGCACCGCACGCGGTGACGATGGTCGCCACCATCGAGCGCCCGAGAATCCCCCGCGCCACCCCACCGTCGACCGACACCCGCGACCCCGCATCCATGCAAACCCCTCCCGGAATCGACCCGTTCGAACACCGCCCACCCTCGCCTGCCGGCGGCCCGCCGCACATCGGGCAAACTCCCCGATCAGCCCCGGCCGACCTCCCCATATCGCCGCCCGACCACCCCGTCCCCGCCCCGAGTCGACGCGTGCGCTTCGTGGTGCGTCCGCCCCCGGGCCGCCCACGCGGGGCTGCCATGCTTGCCCCGTGGACACGGACGAGGGGTGTGCGGCGGCGCTGGTCGGGCGCGAGCGGGAGTCGGCCGTGCTGGCGCGGGCCTGGCTGCGGGTGGGCGCGGAAGGCGCCGGGATGCTGCTCGTGCGCGGGGACGCGGGGCTGGGCAAGTCGCGGCTGGTCGCGGAGTTCGCCGCCGGCCTCGGGTCGTCCCGGGCCCGGGTGTTGCGCGGCGGCTGCCTCGACATGGGGCCGGACAACCTGCCCTTCGGCCCCTTCGTGACCGTGCTGCGCAGGTTGACCCGTGATCTCGGCACGTCGGCCGCCGCCGCGCTGCTCCCGTCCGGCGGCCGACGCGGACTGGCCCGGTTGTTGCCCGAGTTGGGCGAGCCGACCCCCGAGGTCGACCCCGATCTCGGTCGGGCCCGGCTTTTCGAGGAGGTGCTGATCCTGCTCGAACGCGCCGCCGAGGGGCGGCCGTTGCTGCTCGTTCTGGAAGACCTGCACTGGGCCGATCGGTCCACCTGTGAGCTGCTCGCGTTCCTGGCCCGCAATCTCGACCAGCCCGGCGTACTCCTCCTGGGCACCCACCGTCCGCTCGCCCCGCACGCCGACGCGCCGTTCGCCGCGCTCCCCGCGCTGCTCGCCCGCCTCGCCAACACCGAGACCCTCGACCTGGCCCCGCTCGCCCGTGCCGACGTGGCCCGCCAACTCGCCGACCTGATCGGCCGGGTGCCCGACCCCCGGCATCTGGAACGGGTGTTCCGCCGCAGCGAGGGCAACCCGCTGTTCGTCGAGGCCCTCGCCGGTACCGACGCGCAAACCCCGGCCCCGCTAAAGGAGTTGCTGCTGGCGGAGGTGCGCTCGATCCCGGACCCGGGTCGGCGGGTGTTGCGTGCCGCCGCCGTCGCCGGCAGCGCGCTCGGTCACGCGCTCCTGCGCACGGTCACCGAGTTCGACGAGGTCGCGCTGGAGGACGCGCTGCGCCCGGTGATCGACGCGCGCCTGCTGATCGCCACCGGCGACGGATACGCCTTCCGGCACACGCTGATTCGCGACGCGGTGTACGGCGACCTGCTGCCCGGGGAGCGCATCCGGCTGCACACACGGTGCGCGCGGGTACTGGCCGCCGAACCGGCGTTGGCCCCCGAGGGCCGCGCCGCCGCCGAACTCGCCGCGCACCGGTACGCGGCCGGCGACCGGGCCCGGGCCTTCGCGCCCGCCTGGCACGCGGCGGTCGCCGCCGGCACGGCCTACGCCTACGCGGAGCGGCTGGCCATGTCGGAACGTGTCCTGGACCTGTGGGACGCGGTGCCGGATCCGGCCGGCGAACTGGGCACGGACCGGATCGGGGTGCTCGAACTCGCCGCCGACGCGGCCGTGCACGGCGGCGCGGCCGATCGGGCCGAGCAGCTCCTGACCGCCGCCCTGCGCGACTTGGACCCCGCGCGGGAGCCCGAACGAACCGCGCGGGCCCTGGCGAGCCGAGCCGCCGCCCGCGCGCGCACCGGCCGGGACGCACTGCCCGACCTGGAACGCGCGCTACGCCTGACATCCGGCGACCGGCCCGGCCCGATCCGAGGTCGGCTGCTCGCGTCCCTCGCCGACACCCTCGCGGCCCGGGGCCGGGACGAGGTCGCGCGCGAGCACGCCCGAGACGCGTTGCGGGTCGGCGAGGCGCTCGCCGACGGCTCGGTGCGGGCCCGCGCGTTGACCACGTCGGCGATGCTGACCGCGCGAACGGGCCAGGTGGCGGCGGCGGTCGAGCTGTACGAGCAGGCCGCGCGGATCGCCCGCGCCGAGGGGTGCGACGACGATCTGCTCGCCGCGCTCGCCGGGCAGGCCGACGCGCTCCAGGCCGCGGGGGAACATCGGGCCGCCGCCGAGGTGGCCCGCCGCGGCATGGCCACCGCGCGCACCCTGGGCCTGGCCCGCTCGCGCGGCACGCTGCTGGCCGCGAACCTGGCCGAACCGCTGGTCGCGCTCGGCCACTGGAGCGAGGCGGTGGAGATCCTGACCGACGCCATCGCGCTGGATCCGCCGCCGGTGTATCGGGCCTGGTTGTGCGTCGTGCGGGCCGAACCGGCGGCGGCCGGCGGCGCCCACGACGTCGCGGCGGACGCGCTGCGTGAGGCCCGGGACGCACTGGGGTCGCCGCATACGCAGGAGACCTGCCTGGAACCGGACGTACTGGCCTGCCGACTCGGGTACGCGCGCGGCGACCTGGCCGAGGCCCACCGGGTACTCGACCACGTGTTGACCGAGCACGACCTCACCCGCAGCCGGCGCTACGGGTGGCCGCTGCTCGTGGTGGCGTGGCGCGTGCAACGACTTCGCCGCGCGCAGGCCGTCCGCGATCCGGCCGGGCGCGCCGCGATCGACGCGCGACTGGCCGAACTGCTCGCGCTCGGCCGCGAACTGCCGACGTCGGGCCGGGTCCAGTACGCGCACCGCCGCACCTTCGAGGCCGAGGCCGGCCTCGGCTCGTGGGCCGACGCGGTCGCGGCCTGGCGGGCGATCGAGCAGCCGTACGCGCTCGCCGACGCGCTCCTGGGCAGCGCGGCGGATGCCCTGACGACCGGCGACCGGGAGTCGGCCACCGCGTACGCCCGCGAGGGCCACCGGCTGGCCGACCGACTCGGCGCCCACCCGCTGCGCGTGCAGTTCGAGCAACTGGCCCGACGCGGCCGGTTGAACCTGACCCCGGAGCCGGGCCCCGCCGCACCCGAATCGGTCGACGCGCGCGGCCGACTCGGCCTGACCGCGCGCGAGTTCGAGGTGTTGGCGCTGGTCGCCCAGGGCCTGGGCAATCGCCCGATCGCCGAACGGCTCTTCATCGCGACGAAGACCGCCGGCGCCCACGTCTCCAACATCCTGGCCAAACTCGACGTCGGCTCCCGCACCGAGGCCGCCGCCTTGGCCCACCGCCTCGACCTCTTCCCGTCCCGGCCCGGCTGACCCGGGCCGATCGCCCACCCACCCATCCGACGGACGAGGTCGAATCGGCCGACCATCGGGCCGATCACGGCCAACGATGGCCTGCGGCGCCGCCGTCCCAACCGCGTGGCCGGCCGCGCACGTCGAGCAGGTCCGCGACGTATTCCGGCACGGGCAGCCCGCCCCCGACGATGCGTCCCCGGCCGGCCCCGGGGCGGCGGGCGACGCTGCGGACGTTCTCCCATGCCCACGCCTCCGTGCCGGCCATCCGGTGGTGCATCGCCGAAACGCAGCGCCGCAGCAGGAGTTCGGTGTCCGGATCGGTCGAGGCCGCACCGCCGAGGCCGCCCTGGAGGGCGCGCCGGGCCGTCATGAAGTCGGCCACCCGATCCTGGATCCGAATCGCCACCGCCGCCTCCGCGTGCTCGCGCCCGACATGCTCGGTGTACGCCAGCACACCGACCAGGTCGGCCGGCGAGTCCGGTCCGGCACTGTCCCGGGACGCGTAGTAGTCGCTGGTCCAGGACACCACGTCCGCCTCGGCGTTGCGGATGTCGTCGTATGCCGCGCCGTCCCGGATCGCCGTCGGAAGCTCGCCGCCCGCGATGAACTCGTCGAGCAACAGGCACGGGAACTGGCCCCCGGCCAGCCGCCGATAGCGGATGTACGCGTCCACGCCACACGCGTGTTCCCGGGCCGCGGGCACCGCGCCCGCCGGTGGGTGGGCCACCCGATGCAGCGTCTGTACGGACTCGGTGACGAAGCGCTCCCGCCACTGTGCGCTCATCGCCGGATAGACCCGCCCCAGCACCTCCGCGAGGGCGTGCGCCATCGCCGCCGCGGTCGACTCCGCCCGGCCGGTGTGGAAGACCGACTCGATCTGGTCGATCAGGTGCTCGCCCGGGTGCGCGGGGTGTTCCTCGGGTTCGGCGTAGCGGTCGTGGGTGAGGAACTGCCAGGCGATGAACTGCGCGTACAGGCACAGCAGATCGGGTGCGGCATCGGGGTGGGTGTAGGCGGCGAGGTCACCGAGTCGGGCTCCGAGCAGCCGCCTCTCGGCGCCGGGACGGTCGAGCAGGTGGTGCCGTCGCGCCCAGTCCAGCAGCCGGCATTCCGCATCGGGCGCGTGCGGATTGCGGTCGAGAGCGAACGGCAGCGGTATTCGCGGGGGATGTGCCTCGACCATGGGGGACTCCATTCGTCGTCGAAGGGTGGTGCGGCCAAGGGGTTTCCGCATGTTGCGGACCTGCTCGACCACCACCGGCTCCCGAACGCGACGATGCCAGCGTCCGACGCGTCGCACACCGATATCGCCCGTTTCCCTCTCGGGGCGATTGTCGATCTGCTATGGATCGTCCGGACACCTCCCGGGTGGGTGCGGCCGGCGACCGGTTCGGCCTCCGGTCGCCGGCCGCACCCCGCCACTCAGCCGGGCAGCAACGCGCCCACCAGGAGCGCGAATTCCTCCGGATCCATGATTTGCACCCCGAGCTTCTCCGCCTTCGCGCGCTTCGCCCCCGCCTTCTCGCCGGCGACCACCAGGGCGGTCTTCGCGGACACGGCCGAGGACGCGATGCCGCCCGCGCGCTCGATCAGTTCGTTCATCTCGTTGCGGGACAGCGCGGCGAGTTTCCCGGTCATCGAACCGGTGACCACCACCGACTTCCCGGTCAGCGGGCCGGCCTCGACCGCCGCCGCGTCACCCGCCTGCTCGGCGGCAGCGGCGCCGGCCGGCTCGCTCGCGCCCGCCCCCGGCTCGCTCATGTTCACCCCGGCCGCGACCAACTTGTCGATCACCTCGCCCAGTTCGACCAACTCGGCGACGATCACGGCCGCCTTGCCGGGGCCGATGCCCTCGACCTGTGCCATCGCCTCCACGTCCGCCGCGCGGATCGCCTCCATCGTGCCGAAGTGCCGGGCGATCCGCCGGGACATCGACCGACCGGTCAGCCGTACGCCGAGCGCGCACAACACCCGACTGAGCGGCTTCGCCCGGGCTTCCTCGATGCCTGCCAGCAGCCGGTCGGCGATCTTGTCCACCCGGTCCAGGGCCAGGAACTGCTCGCGGGTGAGCGTGAACAGGTCGGCCACGTCGGTGACCGCGCCGGCGGCGATCAACTGGGCGACGATCCGGCCGCCGATGCCCTCGATGTCGAGTTGGTCGCGGCCCACCGCGTACAGGATCCCGGCCTGGAGACCACACGCGCGGCCCTGCGTGCACCGCCAACGCTGCTGGCTGGTGTCCAACTCGCCGCCGCACTGCGGGCATTCGGTCGGAAACTCGATCGGCGTCTCGGCGCCGGTGCGCAGGTGCACCAGCGGCGCCTCGACGCGCGGGATGATGTCGCCGGCCTTGTAGACGCTGACCTGATCGCCGATCATCAGCCCGCGCCGCTCGATGTCGGCCGGGTTGTGCAGTGTGGCGAAGCCGACGATGCTGCCGTCGATCTCCACCGGGTCCAGGATCGCGCGCGGCGCGATCACGCCGGTGCGGCCCACCGCCCAGTCCACGCCGGTGAGTCGGGTGATCTTGTGCACGGCGGCCAGCTTGTACGCGATCGCCCAGCGCGGCGCGCGGGTTCCGCTGCCCGCGTCGGCCTGGTCGAGCGCCGCGTCGGCCTTGATCACCACGCCGTCGATGCCGAACGGCAATTCGGCCCGCGCCGCGGCGATCTCGTCGACCGCGGCCTGCACCTCCTCGATGCTCGTACACACCCGCAGCCGTGCCGAGGTGCGCCCGGTGGTGAGCACGCCGAGCGCCTCGACCCGGGCCATCACCGCGGAGTGGTCGGCCGTCCGCAACTCCTCGGCGAACGTGCTCTCGTCGTCTGCCAGGGGCAGCGCGACATAGCCGAAGAAGGTCATCGGGATCACATACGGCCGATCCTTGGCCCGCAGCGTGCCGGCCGCACCACCACGCGGGTTGGCGAACACGCTCGCGCCGTGCTCCCGGCGGATCTCGTTGGCCGTCTCGAACTGCTCTGCCGTCAGCAGGACTTCGCCACGCACCTCGATCGACACCGGCTCGCTCAACCGCTCCGGCAGGCCGACGATGGTGCCGATCGCGTGCGAGACATCCTCGCCGGCGATGCCGTCACCGCGAGTGACCAGCCGGTCCAGTCGGCCGTCGCGGTAGCGCACCGCCACCGCCAGGCCGTCCATCTTCGGCTCCACCGTCAGCGCCGCGACCGGCCGCTTGATCCGGCGCTCCAGCGACGCGGCCCACGCGGCGAGCCCCTCGGGGTCGAACACGTTGTCCAGGCTGAGCATCGGCACCGTGTGCGGCACGTCCCCGCCCGGCAGCGCGCCGGCCGCGACCTTGCCGACCGGCGATTCGGCGAGCACCCGGTCCGGGTGCTCCTGCTCGTACGCGCCGATCCCGCGCAACAACCGGTCGTACGTGTCGTCGTCCACGGTCGAGTCGGCGCCGCCGTAGTAGGCCCGCGCGGCGGCGGTCACGGCCTCGACGGCCTGGGTGTACGCGTCGAAGTCGGCGAGAACGGCGGCCGGCGCCGGGGTGTCGGTCATGCGCACATCCTCTCGAACGGCACCGACATCGCCCGGAGCGCCCACTCCCGACCCGATCCCAACCCGACCGGGGCTTCGCACCCCCGCTCACGCCTCCCGAAGCACCGGTGCCGGGTGCGCCCGCAGCCCCGCCGCCAGGGTCAGGGTGACCGCGACGGACGCCGCGGCCAGCACCGTGATCGCCGTCGTCGGCGAGGTGACCTGGGCGATTCCGCCCGCGATCGACGCGCCGATGCCCTGCATCGCGACCATCCCCGACGAGTGCAGCCCCAGCGCCTGCCCGCTCAGCTCGTCCGGCGTCATCGCCATCAACCGCTCCTGGAACAACAACGTCGCCGAATAGCCGATCGACGCCACCGCGACCACACCCAGCGCGAACGGCAGCGGCGGATGCACCGCGAACAACAGGTACGGCGTGGCCAGGAGCAGCAACATCGGCGCCCCGAGCCGGCGTCGCCACGGCGCGGGCACGAACCGCCCGCCCACCACGTCCCCGGCGAGCATGCCCACGGCCGCGAACGCGAAGAGCAGCCCCGCGTGGTCCGGCGCGAGCGGGATGAACAACGACTCGCAGCCGACGATCAGACCGTTGGGCACCCACAGCGCGAGATAGATGTAGCGGCGCGGCTTGACCGACCACAACACCGTGTTGTTGCGCCAGGTCTCGGCGACCGACGGCCGACCGGCCGCCCGCGGCGCCCGCCGGGCCAGGCCGAATCGGGCCACGATCGCCGCGAGCAGGTACAACCCGGCGGCCACCAGGAGCGTGCCGCGCGCGGACAACACGGTGACCAGCACGGCGCCGAGCGAGAAGCCGACGATCTGGAGCACCCCGTTGCTCATGTTGAGCACGGACCGCCCGAGCAGGAAACCGCTCCTGGGCAGGATCTCGTTGAGCAACCCGTAGCGCACGCCGCCGCCCACCGCGGCCACCGCGCCCTCGCCCAGCACGATCGCGAACAGCGCCCACAGCGGCAGCCCCGGGATCGCCACCGCGGCGGTGCCCGCGGCGAAGATCAACCCGATCACCGTCATCGCGGCCCGCGGCGGCAACCGGTCCGCCGCCGACATCAGCGCGGTCGCCCCGATCACCTGCGCGAGCGAACCGCCGAACATGCCCAGCGCGGCCAGCAGCGGCGAACCGGTCCGGTCGTAGACGAGGGTGCCCAACGCCAGTCCGGCGACGTTGGTTGCGGCCAGTTGCGCGGAGGACGCGGCGAACAGCGGGGTGTACTCCGGCGCGCGGAAGAGCTCTCGGTAGGTGCGCATGGCCAGAGCTTCGAGCCCGGCAGGGCGCGGGCGTTACTGTTTCGCCGGGAGGCGAAACCATGGGGTGGTGGCAGATCGACGCGGACACCCTGGCCGGCAGCCGATTCGCGGTCTCGCCGCTGGCCGAGGTCACCGCGACGCTCAAGACGCTGCAACGCGGTACGGCCGCGCATCCCGGCGAGGGGATCTGGCTGGACGCACACCTGCCCGCCTACCGGGCCCGGCTGGCCGAGGACCCGATCACCGCACTGCTGCTGCGGATCGGCTTCGGCGGCAGTTGGAACGCGGACTTCCTCACACCCCCGCCGGCGACCGGCGAAGCGGCCTTCGCGGCGGAACTGGCCGGTATCCGGGCCACGTCGGACCCGGACGCCCGGGCCGACCTGGAGGTGTCGATGGGCGGTCCACTGCCCGCCGCGCTGGACGGCCCCGAACTCGGCCCGCGCGCCGCGGACATCCTGGACTGGGTGTGGACCCGGGTGGTCCGACCGGACTGGCCGCGGCGGCGGCGGATCATCGAGGCCGACATCGTCGCCCGCACCGGTCAACTCGGCCGGGGCGGCTGGGCGGCGGCCCTGGACGACCTGCGTCCGGGCATGCGCTGGCTGGGCGCGAGCCGACTGCGGATCAACACCTACGACTACCCGCCGCGCGAACTCGGCGGTGCCCGACTGTCGTTCGTGCCGGTCACGCTCGGACGCGGCTGGGTGGCCTGGGCGGGGGAGCGGCACTACGCGGTGGTCTACCCCTGCTCGGGCACCCTGGCCGACGCGCACCGCCCGGCCGGCCCCGACCCGCTGGCCCGCCTCCTCGGCCCGGCCCGGGCCGGCGTGTTGATCCGCCTGGACACCCCCAAGAGCACCACCCAACTGGTCGCGCTGACCGGCCAGGGCCTCGGCTCGGTCGGCCGCCACCTCAAGATCCTGCTGGACGCCAACCTGGTCCTGCGCCGCCGCTCCGGCCGCTCGGTCCTGTACTACCGCTCACCCGTCGGCGAGGCCCTGATCACCGCCCAGACACCGGCTCGCCCGCCCCGGACCCGCAACCCCGCGGGACCCCGCACAGCCCCGCCCGGTCCCCGGGCCCGAACGACCGAGCCCGGGAACGGACGCGCCGCCGTGCGGGATGGGACACCATGACCGGATGAGCACCGAAACCGTCACACCGTTGTCCCCGCGCGGCATTTCGCACGTGCTGCTCACCCAGCGCTGGAGCGAACTCACCTTCCTGCACTGGGCCGTGCCGCCCGCCGCGGTCGCCCCACTGCTCCCGGCGGGCACCCGGCCGGACGTCCTGGACGGCGTCACCTACGTCGGCCTGGTGCCGTTCCGGATGGTGGGCGTCGCCTTCCTGCGGCTACCGGGCGTGCCGTGGCTCGGCACTTTCCCGGAGACCAACGTGCGGCTGTACTCGGTGGACGGGGCCGGCCGGCGCGGCGTGGTGTTCCGCTCGCTGGAGGCGGCCCGCCTGCTGCCGGTGCTGACCGCCCGGGCCACGCTGCGACTCCCGTACCGGTGGGCCAGGATGCGCATCGAGCACACCGGCGACCGGGTGCGCTACACGACGCGGCGACATCGCCCGGAGGGCGTCCCCAGGGGCGGCACGGTCGAGGTGCGCGTCGGCGCACCCGTGACCGACCCGAGCCCGCTCGAACACTTCCTCACCGCACGCTGGGGCCTGCACACCCGAGTCGCCGGCCGCACCCTCTACCTGCCCAACGCACACCCGCGCTGGCCGCTGCGCCGCGCCGAGTTGCTGCACCTGGACGAAGACCTGGTCGCGGCCGCGGGCCTGCCCGGGGTCGGCGGCGCACCGGACAGCGTGTTGTACTCCCCCGGCGTCCCCGTCCGCTTCGGCCCACCCCTCCCGGTCGACCCCGGCGCCCCGTCCGAGCCGTCCGGGCCGGGGGAGTAGCGTGCCGCGATGACCGAGACGTGGAGTACGCACGACATCGAGTTCCGTGACGACGTGGTGGTCAAGCGATTTCGCTCGCGCGAGCGCGCCGAGCCGCTGCGCGAATGGCAGGCGCTGAGCCTGCTGGCCCGATACGCACCGGGCCTGGCACCGGAGCCGATCCGCGAGGACATCGACGGCGAACCGCCCGTCGTCGTGATGTCCCGACTCGGGGGTGTGCCGCTGCGCGGACGAGACCTCGGCCAAGAGCAACTGCGGGCGCTGGCACAGGCGATCGGCACGCTGCACGACGCGGTTCCGACGGAGACGATCCTGGCCCTGCCGGCCTGTACCTGGTATCCGCCCGTGGTCGAGGGCAAGGCGCGGGCGTGGAGTACGGGCGGGCGGGAACTCGGCCCCGACCCGATGGTGGCGCGGGCCTTCGAGGCCGGCCGCGCGTGGTTGGCGGAACGGGACACGCCGGCGGAACCGGGGCCGGGCATCCGGCCGGTGTTCGGCCTGTCGGACGGAAACCTGGCCAACTACCTGTGGGACGGCGCGCGGGTTCGCCTGGTGGACTTCGAGATCTCCGGCCGCAGCGACCGGGCGTTCGAACTGGCGGAGCTGGTCGAGCACGTCTCGATGTGGCCGCACGGCACCGAGGCCGATACGACGTTCTTCCTGTCCTGCTTCGAGTTGAGCGATCCCGAGATCGCACGACTGCGGGACTTCCGGGCCCTGTTCGCCTTCGTCTGGCTGCTGATGTTGTTGCCGGACAGCCCCGGTCATCACCGCAACCCACCCGGAACCCTGGAGCGCCAGGCGGCCCGGCTGTCGGCCCGTCTCGACCGGATCGGGTAGTCGGGCGGCGGCGCCGGCGGACTGCCGATCGGTGCGCACGACCCACGAAATCCGGCCGGCCGGTGGGCACGACGAAGTGAGGGCGGACGCCCGGACGGATCGTCGTATCGATCACACCCCCGAGGCACCGACCCCACGCCGGCCACCTCCGAACGCCCGACCCCACGTCGGACGCCCCACCGCCCCCACTCGCCCCGCTCGTCGCACCCCACCGGTCGACGACGAGCCGGCCGTACCCACTATCCGGTCATCGCCTCCAGCAATCGTTCGACGTCCTCGACATCCTTGGCCCGACGCGGCCGATGCGGCATCCACGTGGGGATCATCAGCTTGATCTCGACCTGCGCCTCGGGCGAGATGATCGGGCAGGACAACCCGCCCAACCTGCCCGGCGGCGTCTCCAGCATCCTCTCCGGCCAGCGTGCGCCCGCCCACGGCCCACCGGCCACGATCACGTGACCCTCGGGATCGAGGGCCAGGAACGCGAAGCCCAATTCCACCCCACCCGCCGCGTAATCGAGTTGTTGTTCGACCGGCGCCCGAGCCAGGCGAACGAATCCTCGCGCGGAGAACGCTTCGGTGAGCGCCGGGGCGTCCTGTGCCCACGCGAACCAGTCGACGTCTGCATGTTCCCTGGTTATCCGCCCCAGGTAGAAATCCATTGCCCATCCGCCCCGCAACCAGACCTGAATACCCAACTCCCGGGCCAGGTCTTGGACTTCGACGATCAGTGCGATCTGCCGGTCGGCATCCGACGACACAGTCATGGGTTTACCGTAGGGCTCCCGCCGCCCGCCCCGGCACGGTCTCGTCACGACGTCATCTACCCGTGACCGAAAACGATTCTTCGTCGCCCCTTCCGCGCGCCACCGCGGCCTCCTCGGTCCACGCCTCCCCGGCCTGCTCGGGCCCGGCTTCCCGGTCTCATTCCGTCCCGCCGGCGAGCCCGTGTGCGCGGCGATACGCGCGCAGCTCGGCCGCCGTGGGCGGGTTCGCCCCCGCCCGGGAACAGGTGAGGGCCGCGACCACCGACGCGTCCGCGAGCAACGTGCCCAGCGTCGCCGGGTCGAGACCTCGGATGCCGGCGGGGTGCAACAGGTCCCGGCGGCGCAGCGCGTCCAGGAGGCCGGCCGTGTACGCGTCGCCCGCGCCGACCGTGTCCACCACCGGCACCGCCCGGGCGGGCGCCGCAGCCCGCCCCGCGGCGCACACGCCGTACGAGCCCTCGGCGCCGCGGGTGACCACCACCAGGCCCGGCCCCAGCGCCAGCCAGGCATCCGCCACGTCGGCGAAGTCCCGGGTCGGATGGAGCCAGGCGAGGTCCTCGTCGCTGACCTTGACCACATCCGACAGGGCCACCAGCGACTCGATCCGCTCCCGGGCCGGCCCCGGGGCGCCCATCAGGGACGGCCGGCAGTTCGGATCGTAGGAGACCACCGCCTCCCCCTTCGCGTGTTCGGCGGCCAGGAGGCGCCGCACCGGGTCCGCGCCCGGGGCCAGCGTCGCCGCGATCGAACCGGTGTGCACGCACCGGGATCCGGTCGGGACGCCGACCGACTCGGGCAACTCCCAGTCGATGTCGAAGGTGTAGGTCGCCGCTCCGGCCGAGTCCAGGTCGGCTCGGGCCACGCTGGTGCGACCCGCCGACCGGCTCTGCGGCGCCACCTCGACCGCGCTCGCCGCCAGGTGCGCCGCGAGCAACTCGCCGTGCGGGTCCGGTCCGTAACGGGTGATCAGATGCACCGGCGCGCCGAGTCGACCCAGCCCCACCGCGACATTGGCCGGACTGCCCCCGGGATGGGCGACCGGATCGCCGCCCCGGACGGATACGAGGTCGATCAACGCCTCGCCGATCACGGTGATCATGCGGCGGCCCTCCTGGTGGGTTCGTGGTGCCGAGGGGCGGCGCCCGGTCGGGCGGCGGCGCCCGTACCGCCGGTCACGGACCGACCTCGCCGGAGCCGCGCGGGATCAGCCGGGTGCGCATGTGGATGTGCTGTACCGGGGTCACATCGCCCGCGAGGCGGCGGAACAACAGGTGCGCGGCGGCCTGTCCGATGCCGAACGGGTCCTGGGCGACCACGGTGACGGCCGGGGTGAGCATGTCCGCGAGTTCGAAGTCGTCGAAGCCGACCAGCGCGGGCTGCACCGGCGAGCGGCGGATCTCGCGCAGCGTCTCGACGGTGAATCGGCTGTTGCCGCAGAAGACCGCGGTGGCCGGATCGGCCCCGCCGAGCATCGCCCGCAACCACGCCCGCAGTTCCGCACCGTACGGCGGCCCGTTGTACACCAGCCGCGGATCCGGTTCGATGCCCGCCTCGGTCAACGCCTCGCGGTGGCCGCGCAGTCTTTCCCGGGCGGTGAAGATCTCCAGCCGGTCGCCGATGAACGCGATCCGTCGATGGCCGTGCCGGATCAGGTGTTCGACTCCGGTCCGGGCCCCGCCGACGTTGTCCACGAGCACGGTGTCCGCCTCGATGTCGCCCGGTGGGCGGTCGATGAACACGCACACCATCCCGGCCTCGATCTCCGGCAGCAGGTAGCGGTGACTGCCGCCGGCCGGGACCACGATCAGGCCGTCCAGGCGCCGTGCGCACAGGGCCAGGACGAGGTCGCGCTCCTTGTCCGGATCCTCCGCCGACGACGCGCTGAACAACACCGTGCCGTGCTGGTGGGCGATGTCCTGGATGGATCGGGTGAGGGCGGAGGAGAACGGGTCCGCGGCGTCCTCCAGGACCAGGCCGATGCTGGAGGTGTGCCCCGAGCGCAACTGCGCCGCGCTGTCGTTGCGCCGGAATCCGGTCTGCGCGACGGCCGCCCACACCGCCTGCTGTTTCCCGGCACTGACGTTCGGCTCACCGTTTATCACCCGCGAGACGGTCTTGATGCCGACACCGGCGAGGGCGGCCACGTCCTTCATCGTGGTACGACCGCGCCCGCGCGGGCGCTCCGGAATCGTCGGGCCGGCCATCGGGGGTCCTACCTTTCGAGCGGCCGGGTTCGCATCCGGCACCCAGGGTGCGGTGCTCCCGGAACCGGGAGCGGGGGAGTGGGGCCGGCCCCGAGCGGACGCCGGCGGTGCGAAGCGGCAGTCGGGGTCGGTCGGTTCAGCGGCGGTCGTCGGTTCGGCGGGCGGCTCGACGCAATGCCTCGGCGAGGGTCGGTGCGGACCCCAGCCGGGGCAGCAGGGTGGCCTGTACCGCGTGGTACACGTCGGGTTTCCCCTGCCAGACGGTGGCCGAGGGCCGCGCGTCGGGGTCGAGTTCGTGATGCCAGCTACCGTGCTTCCGGTCCAGGAACACTGCGTCGGCATGCTCCCACCACGCTCGGTACAGGTCATCGTAGTAGGCGACCCCGGTGGCCCGACGCAGTGCCGCCGCCGCCGCGATCGCCTCGGCCTGGACCCAGTGCATCCGGGTGCGTACCACCGGCCGTCCGGTCCAGTCGAGCGTGTACACGAAGCCCGGCCGGCCGTCCGCGTGGCCGCCTTCGCGCACCGCCGCCGCGAACAGCGCCTCCGCGTCGGTACGCAACCAATCGGGCGGGTCCGGCAACGACGCGGCCAGCGCGAGCAGCAGCCGGGACCACTCGAAGCCGTGGCCGACGGTGGCGCCGTAGGGGCGGAACGGATCGGCGGGACGGTCGTGGTGGTACTCGCGCCGCGGCGTCCAGTCCGGGGCGAAGTGCTCGACCAGCCGCCATCGATCGGCCCGCGCGTGGTCGTGCACGACCCGCTCGGCGATGCGCAGGGCGCGGGTGCGCCAGTGGTGTTCGCCGGTGGCGTCGGCGGCGGCCAGGAACGCCTCCACGGCGTGCATGTTGCTGTTGGCGCCCCGGTACGCCTCGCCGGTGGTCCAGGCCCGGTCCCAGGATTCGGCGCAGGCGCCCCGGTCGGCCTCCCAGAACCGGCGCTCGACGACGTCCAGGGCCTCGGCGAGCAGGGCGGGCGCGCCGCGATGGCCGGCGGCGCACGCGCTCGCGGCGGCCAGCACGACGAACGCGTGGTCGTACATGCGCTTGCCGTCCGGGCGTTCGGCGTCCGGCACCGGCCGCCCGGACCGGTCCACCAGCGGATGCCAGCCGCCGTGCTCGCCGTCCCGCAGCAGATCCGTCAACGCGGCGATTCCGTGCGCCACGAGCGCGGCCGCCTCGTCCGGCCCGACATCGCCGGCGTCGCCCCCACCCGCGCCCTGCCCCGCACCGCCGACCCCCCGCAACCGTGCCAACGCGAACACGTGCGTCATCCGGGCCGTCACCCACGTGTGCACCACCCCGTCCGCGACCGGCCGACCGGTGTCGTCCAGCCAGCCGAACCCGCCCTCGGCCAGCCGGGCGCCCCGGGCGAACCGGATCAGTCGGTCGCATTCCGCGTCCAGCCAGGCCGCGTGTTCGGGGGAGTCCCCCAGGGGTTCAGCCGCCATGTGCCGCACACTCCCTCTGACATCGTTGTCACACGGACCGTACCGGGCCGTCGACAAGCTGTCGACATCCCGCCCGCCGGCTGCTTCCCGGATCGGCCGCCGAGCCGGATCGACTATGGCCAATCGCCGCAATCCCCAACAGATCAGCGCGAGTTCCGGGCCGAACCCGAGATCCGCGAAACCCTTGACACCCGCCCATCGGGCCAGCACTGTACTGACACCGTTGTCAGACGGTCGGCGACCCGGTTCGCTCTCGCCTCCGTCCTGACACACGTGCGAACTCGTGGTGCCCCGGCCCCGGCCGAGCCGGCTCGCGGTGAACGACCCGACAACCCGAAGGAGTTGGGCACGTGCAACCCCTGATCGAAGGTCGGGGCCTGGTCAAGCGGTACGGCCAGGTCCAGGCCCTGCGCGGCGCCGACTTCACCGTCTTCCCGGGCGAGGTCGTCGCGCTGATCGGTGACAACGGCGCGGGCAAGAGCACGCTCACCAAGACCCTGGCCGGCACCGAACGACCGGACGCGGGCGAGATCCTCTTCGAGGGCCGGCCGGTGAGCATGGAACGACCCACGGACGCCCAGGAGTTGGGTATCGAGACGGTCTACCAGGACCTGGCCCTGGCGCCCGATCTGGACGGCGCGGCCAACCTCTTCCTGGGCCGCGAGCTGCTGCGCCGCGGTCTGGCCGGGCGGTTGGGCGTACTGGACAAGGCCACGATGCGCGAGCGGGCGATCGAGGCGTTCGCCCGGCTCGGCGTCGAGTTGCAGGACATCGACGCCCCGATCGGGACGCTCTCCGGCGGCCAGCGACAGAGTGTGGCCATCGCCCGCGCGGTCGCCTGGGCGGACAAGGTGATCTTCATGGACGAGCCGACCGCAGCGCTCGGTGTGCTCCAGCGCGGTCGGGTGCTGGAGGTGATCCGCCGGGTCCGGGACAACGGCATCGCGGTCGTGCTGATCAGCCACAACATGCCGGAGGTGTTGTCGGTCGCGGACCGCGTCGAGGTGCTGCGGCTGGGTCGACGCGTGGCGAGCCTGACCGCCGCGGACACCACGGTGGAGGACCTCGTGGGCGCGATGACCGGCGCCCTGGACGGACTCGACGGGCAGGGAGCACCGGCATGAACCTCGACAAGACGGCCACCCCACCGGGGCACCCGGACCCGGACGGCGACCGAGCCGACGGGCAACCCGCGACACGCGGCGGTCGGGAACACCCGGCGCCCGTGCCGCAGGCCGGCCAAGTCCCCCCGGACGCCGGATCGTTCCTCCGCCGTGTGGTGTGGCGCCGGCTCGCCCGGAGCAACTCGTGGTGGACCTTCCTGGTCCTGATGGTGCTGGTGACCGCCTTCTCCGTCATGCGACCCGAGCAGTTCCCCACCACGTTCAACCTGCGCAACGTGGCCACCGACGCGGCGGTGTTGCTGATCGTCGGCGTCGGGATGACCTTCGTGATCATCATGGCCGGCATCGATCTGTCGGTCGGCTCGGTCCTGGTCTTCGCCGGCGTCGCCGCGGCCAAGACGATGACCGCCGTCGCCGGACCGGACGCCGGCTGGGGCGCGATCCTGCTCGGCGTACTCGCCGGTCTCGCCGCCGGCGCCGGCTGGGGCGCGTTCAACGGCTTCCTGATCGCCAAGGCGCGGGTGCCCGCGCTGATCGTCACGCTCGGCAGCCTGGGCATGGCGCTGGGCCTGGCCCAGGTGTTGACGGAGGGTCAAGACGTCCGGGGCGTGCCCACCCGGTTCACCGACACGATCGGCAACGGCCGATTCCTGGGCGTTCCATGGCTGGTGGTGATCGCGCTCGTGGTCACCGTGCTGGGTGCGCTCGTGTTGGCCACGACCCGCTTCGGCCGGCGTACCTACGCGGTGGGTTCCAACGCCGAGGCGGCCCGGCGCGCCGGGATCGCCGTCGATCGACACATGATCGAGGTCTACGCCCTGTCCGGCACCCTGGCCGGGCTCGCCGGGGTGTTGTCCCTCGCCCGCTTCACCACCACCACGATCGGCGGCCACGCCAACGACTCGCTCGGTGCCATCGCGGCCGTCGTCCTGGGCGGCACCAGCCTGTTCGGCGGCATCGGCACCGTGGTCGGCACGCTGATCGGCGTCTTCATCCCCGCCATCCTGCAGAACGGCTTCGTCATCCTGGGCGTGCAGCCGTTCTGGCAGAGCGTCGCGGTCGGCGCCGTGCTGATCGCCGCCGTGTACGCCGACCAGTTGCGCCGCCGCGGCCGGCAACGCCGCTGACCACCGCGGCCGTTCCCGGACCGCCTCGATCCGACCCGCCACCCGCTCCGGCCCACCCCCGCCGCACGGCCGATCGTTTCGCCCCACCACCGCCAGGAGGCACTGCCCGATGAAGACACCGACGTACGTCGCCGTGACCATCGCCCTGACCGCGGTCGCCACCCTCGGCGGGTGCAGCGACGACGGCGGCTCCGGGGGCGGACGCAAGATCACCTTCGTCCAGGGCGTCAAGGGCGACGAGTTCTACATCTCGATGGCCTGCGGCGCACAGCAGAAGGCCAAGGAACTCGGCGTCAAGCTCGATGTGACCGGCGCGGACAAGTGGGACGCCTCGCTGCAGACCCCCGTGGTCAACGCCGTCGCCGCCAAGAGCCCGGACGCCGTACTGATCGCTCCCACCGACACCCAGGCCCTGCGCCAACCCGAGCAGCAGCTCAAGTCCCGGGGCGCGAAGGTGATCGAGGTGGACACCAAGCTCGACGACGGCTCGATCCGCGAGACCGCGATCTCCTCCGACAACGAACGCGGCGGCATGCTCGCCGCCCAGACCCTGGCCGGTCTGCTCCAGGACCGGGGCACGGTCGCGGCGATCAGCGTCAAGCCCGGCATCTCCACCACGGACGCCCGCCTGAAGGGCTTCGAGACGGAGATCAGGAAGCACCCCGGCATCACCTACCTCGGCGTGCAGTACAACGACGACGACCCGGCCAAGGCCGCTTCCATCGTCACCTCCACGATCGCCTCGCATCGCGACCTGGTCGGCGTCTTCGCGGCCAACGTGTTCAGCGGCGAGGGCGCGGCCACCGGCATCGAACAGGCCGGCAAGGCGGGCCAGGTCAAACTGGTCGCCTTCGACGCCACCCCGAAGCAGGTCGAGGCGCTGCGCAAGGGTTCGATTCAGGGCCTGATCGCGCAGAAGCCGTTCGACATCGGCTCCCAGGGCGTCGAACAGGCCGTCGCCGCACTCGACAAGAAGCCGGTCCCCAAGAACATCTCCACCGACCTGGTCGCCGTCACCAAGGAGAACGTGGACCAGCCCGACGTGAGCAAGTACCTGTACAAGGGCGCCTGTTGACCCGACCCGAAGCCGACCCGGCGGCCCCTCGACCGCTCGGCTCCGCCGGCTCGACCGCACCCGTTCGAAACACGTGATCGGCCCCCGTAGGCGACTACGGGGGCCGAGGTCACGCCGACGCTACTTGACGATCGTGGTCAGCGGCTGCTTGTCCTCGCGCTCGATGATGCACGCCGCCTGGTGGTTGCCGTGGTTCCACGACTCCATGTCGAGCGGGTACGAGTACGAGAAGCCGAGCTTGGGCGACGCGGGCTGCCGATCCAACAGCGGGCCGATGTACTGCTCGCACAGTTCGCCGACCTTGTCCTCGTAGCCCGCGGTGAGCGGCGTCACCGACGCCGGCAGGTCGAACGCCTTGCCGACCTGGCCGCTGTGCGGCTTCGCGCAGGAGACGTCCGTGGTCTTGGCGCCGTCCTGGTTGATGCACTGGCCGGTCTTGTACGTGAAGGCGTCGATGATGTCGGCCGTGGACGTGCCCGTGGCGCTGCCGGTCGGCTTCGTGGTGCCGCTCGGCTTGCCGGTCGGGCTCGTGGTGGCCTTCCCCGTGGATGATGCGGTCGAAGAGACGACGGGAGCCTTGCTGCCCTTGTCGTCCTTGTCGTTGCCGAGACAGCCGGACAGCAGACCGGTGGCGGCGACGACTCCGGCCACGGCCGGCGCGAGTACGCGCAGGCGGTGGGAGGTGGGCATGTGGGACACAACCTTTCGCTTTGGGACGCCCAAGATCCTGTCGCGATCCCGCACCGAAATGTGGAGGGAAACGGCGCTTGCATTTTGCGAAGTCGAGAGGATCAGTCCGCTCGTGGTTCACCCCGCGCCGCACCCGTTCCCGGCCCGCTGCCATCGTCGCCCGTCGGCGCCGCCCGCACCAGCCCCCGGCGGGAAGTTCGTCGCCCGCCCGGCGGCGCGATCCGGCGCACCGCCACCCCGACCACCTGGTCCCGGTGCACGAAACCGTACGCGCGCGAGTCCCAGCTCGACGCGGCGTTGTCGCCCAGCACGACCAACGCGCCGGCGGGCACCGCTTCCCCGGCGGCGTCGCGCAGCACCGGGAAACGGTCCACCGGCACCGGATCACCCGCCACCGCCACCGCACGCTTGACCATCAACCGCCCCCGCGGCACCGGGGCCAGATCGGTGCGTTCCGGGATCGCGGCGAGCACGGCCGCGTCCAACCGCCGCAACCCCGGCGGCAGTCCGGCCACCACCGGCGGATGCGGGACCCGGACGACCACCACCCGACCGGCCCGCACCCGCCCGGTGCGACGCACCAACAAGCGATCGCCCGGGAAGAGCGTGGGTTCCATGCTCGGACCCTCGACCGTGGCCACCAGGTAGCGCCGGCGCACCCACAGCAGTGCCGCCGCGCCCACGCTCGCACCCGCGAGCACGACAGGCGCGATCCGGGCCGGGTTCACGTCGCCTCCCGATATCCGGCCGCCTGGAGCCGGAACAGGCTCGCGTAGTGGCCCTCGTCGTCGAGCAGTGCCTCGTGCGAGCCCTGTTCGATGATCCGACCGCCGTCCAGGACCACGATCAGGTCCGCGTCGCGCACCGCGCCGAGCCGGTGCGAGATGAGCAGACTGGTACGACCCTCGCGGTGTTCGCGCATTCGGGCGTGCACCTCGTGCTCGGCCTGCGGGTCCAGGCCCGAGCTGGGCTCGTCCAATATCATCAGCTCCCGCCCGGCGCGGACGAACGCCCGCGCCAGGGCCAGGCGTTGCCACTGGCCGCCGGAGAGCACCACGCCGGTGTCCGGGTCCTCCTTGTCGGCCTCGCTGAAGAACATCCGGGTCAGCAGCGTGTCGTAGCCGCGTGGCAGGGCGGCGAGCCGGTCGTGGATGCCCGCGCGTTCGGCGGCGGCCTCGATCCGGGCCCGGTCGCCCAGGCTGTCCGGGTCGCCCATGGCGATGTTCTCCGCGGCGGTCAGGTCGTAGTTCATGTGGTCCTGGAACACCGCGCTGATCCGCCCGCGCAGTTCGGCCGGCGCGATGTCGCGCAGATCCACGCCGTCCCAGGTGATCCGCCCCCGGGTCGGGTCGTACATCCGGCACAGGAGCTTGACCAGCGTGCTCTTGCCCGCCCCGTTGAGTCCCACCAAGGCCACCGCCCGACCGTGCGGGATGCGCAGGTCGACGCCGCCCAGCACCCAGGGGTGGTCGTCGCTGTAGCGGAACCACACGTCGTGGAACTCGATGCCCACGCCCGGCTCCGGCGCGGGTGCGCTCTCGGTGGCCGAGGCCAGATCGGGTTCGGCGCGCACCACCGCGACGTAGTGGGTCAGGCTCAGGAGTTGGCCGTGCGCGGAGGCGATCGAGGACACCAGTCGGTCCAGGGCCGCCTGGATGCCGCCGACCGCGGCCACGAACATGGTCACGTCGCCGACGCTGAGGGTGCCGCGCCGGGCGGCGGTGACGGCCCACCACAGACCGCCGCCGGCGACCGCGGCGCCGAGTGCGCCCAGCACCGCCTGGGTGCCGAACTCGCGAAGGTCCATTCGGCGTTCGGCCGCATTGGCGCGGCGCCGCTCGTGCATCATCCGGGTGCGCAGGAACGGGCCGATGCCGAACAGCCGGATCTCGGTGGCCGCTTCGACGTCGGTGAGCAGTCGGCCGTAGAAGAACTCCCGGCGGTGCACCTGTTCGAAGTCCCACTGCATGCCGGCGCGCAGTCGGGACAACCGCAGTTCGGCGACCAGCACCGGGATTGCGGCGAGCAGGACCAGCCCGGTCATCGTCGGGCTGAGGATCAGCAATGAGCCGACGAAGCCGAGCAGCGTCAGCGCGCCCTGCACGGTGCCGCTCGCGCCGTCCACCAGGACGCCGAAGCCGGCGGTGCTGCTGCGTCCCAGGCGCAAGCGGTCCAGGAACGCCGGGTCCTCGAACCGGCGCAGGCCCACCTGGCGTTCGGCCGCCGCGAACAGGCGGTCGGTGCCCACCACCCCGGTGGCCCGGCCGATCTGGGCGCGCAGGTAGCGGCCGATCCCCGGCAGCATGGTGGCGACCAGTCCGGTGACCGCGAGCGCGAGGGCCAGGCCGCCGATCGCGCCGTGTCCGTCGGTGAGTCGGTCGATGACCAGCTTGGTCAGCCACGCGATGGTGATCGGCACACCCGCCGACCCCAGCGTCACCGCCAGCGACCCCAGCGCCTGGGCGGGGGCCGCGTGCCGGGTGAGCGACATCGCCTCGCGGGCGGCGGCGAACAGGTCGCGGGCGTCGATCCGTGGGCTCACGCGTGCGCTTCGCTGGGCCGATGGCTGTTCTCGGACGCGCCGACGGCGGGCAGATCCGTCATCTTCAGGCCGGCCGCCAGCACCCGCCGATCCGCGCCGAGCAGGTACATCGCCGGCGTCCAGGCATTTCTGAACGCGGCCTGGACCACGCCGTCGTACTCCTCCACGATCACCCGGGCCACCGGGGTCAGCAGCGCGAGCAACTCGGCGTCGTCCCCGGCGATCACCGCCAGCGTGCGCTCGCGACCCAGCGAGCGGGCCCGCTCGGCGAAGCGCGGTGCCTGTACGTGGCAGGGCTCGCACCCGGCGGAGAAGAAGCCGACCAGCCCGCCGACGTCGAGGTCGCCCACCTGTTCGCCGGTGGTCGTGGTGGCGGTGAACACGCCGGGGCGCTTGCCCGGCCCCAGTTCGATCGGCGGCCCGGACGCGGTCGCGGTCTGCGGTTGTGGTGCGCGCAGCCTGCGCAGCACGCCGAGCAGGAGCACCAGGTTGAACGCGCTCACCAGAGCGATGAGCACGACGGCGGCGACAAGTATGGGCATCAGGCATTCCTCGCGAACAGGTCGACGATGTCGTCCAGGGAGATGAGCAGGAGCGCGCCGAGCAGCCCGGCCACCACCGCGACGGCGCTGCCGGCGAGCGCGGGCGGCAGGTCGGTGGGGGAGGCGAGGCCGGTCGCGGACAGGCCGGCGATCGAGGCGGCGAGCAGGATGCCGTTGCGCACCAGGTGGCGCGGGCCCAGCGGCGCGTCGGAGGCGCCGAAGCAGCGGCAGGAGGAGCGCCGACCCCGGCGCAGCGCAGCGCCGACGGCCGCGGTGAACCCGGCGAGCAACACGCCGGCGACCGCGAAGCCGACGCCTCGGGTCGGCGGGACCAGGACGAGCACGGGCACCGAGATCTCCCCGGCGACCACCGCGTACCCGACCGGCCGGGTCGACCCGGCCCGCAGCGGCAGCAGGCCCGGTATGGAGTCGACGAAGCCGGCGAAATCGCGGAGCTTGGCGACCGCGGCGACGGCGAATACGAGGCCGATCAGGCAGGCCGAGCCCAGGTATATGTAGCCCACGGTTGTCCCCCTTTTTGGCGCGCGGAAACGGCGGGCGGCGAAAGTTCACCGCCCGCCGTCGAGTCCGGCAGGATCGCCCAACAGATTTCGAGGTCGCGCTACACGCACATTCGCCAATTCGGGGTGCCGAAGATACGTGTCGTACTACGCCGAACGCAGTTGTGGATGCGATCCTCGGGACGGCCGCCTTGTGGGTGGTCCGCCCCGATAATGACGGCGCGATAATTAATCCCGCTGCGGGCAATCCCGCTGCGCGATATTGCATCGCGGAATATCACCAACGGCCGCGACGGGCGGAGACGGACGAACCCCGCCCGCCGACGGCTCCGGGGCCGAAGGTCAGCAGTTGCCGACGCGCGTGGTGGTGCAGCCCTCGTCCTTGCAGCACTGATACAGGAAGAGCACGCCTCCACCACAGAAGTAGGTGTTGCTACAGCCTGCCTCGACCGTGGCCTTTTGGGTCAGTCGGTTCAACAGACGATCGGCGAGACGCATCATGACGTCTCCTCTCCCGGCCGGGTGGGCCGTTTGGATTGGTAATCGGATTATTGCCAGTTCCGCTTTTTATTCGCAAGACCCAAATCACCAACCATCGGAGATGATCAAGGAATGATCGCCGCGCCCGATTTCCGGCGGCCGGGCGCCGCGAATCGGCTCGATCCGCCGAATACGATGGATAGGCTCGATATGGCGGGCCTACGGGACGAGGTGGGCGAAAACCACGACGTTGCCGGAATAGTGCGTCTTCTTGCTGTAGGTGCCGCCGCAGGTGAGGAGCCGCAACTCCGGTCGGGTCGCGTCGCCGAAAACCCGCGCGGTGGGAAAGTCGTCCCGGGCGAACGCCTCGACCCCGTCCACCACGAACGCCGCGACGCTGCCGTCCGCGCGGTCGATCTCGATCCGGGAGCCGCGCGGCAGCGCGCCCAGCGGATAGAAGACCGCAGGACCGGCGGCGGTGTCCACGTGCCCGGCGATCGCGGCGGTGCCCTTCTCGCCTGGCGTCACGCCACCCTGGTACCAGCCGGCCAGATTGCGATCCCCCTGCGCGGGCACGTCGATGCCGCCCGCCTGATCCAGGCCGACCCGGGCCAACGGAGCCGAGATGCCCAACTCCGGGATCCGGATCCGGGTCGGGATCGACGCGCGCATCGGCGCCGGCTCGGGCGGCGCCGCGGGCGGCGTCGTGGACGCGGCGGGATCGGTGGGCCCCGCGGGGGTCGCCGAAGCCGCGGGATCCGCGGCGGACGCCGCCGGCGTGCTCGGCACCGCCGCCGCGGCGGGCGGGCGCGGTGGTGGTGCGGCGGCGTCGTACCCGGCGTACAGCAGCCCTGCGCCGCCGATCGCCAGCACGCCGGTGGCCGCCGCCCAGAACAGGCGGCGGCCACCGGGTCGGTGCTGCCGATCCGCGGCACTCACGGGTGCCTCGGGTGCGGAACGGGCCATCGGTCAGGCGGGGTTCGAGGTCCGGCGGCGCAGCGCGACGAAGCCGGTGCCGGCCGCGCCCGCGAGCACCAGACCGCCCACCGCGAGCAGCGCCGGGTCGGCGCCCTGGGTGCCGCCGAAGCCGGCCGTGGACGCGGTGGTCGGCGCGCTGCCCATCACGTGCAGGCTGCCGATCAGTTCCTGGCCCTCGCCGCAGACCACCTTGACCTCGTAGTCGCCGGTGGCCACGTCCTTGATCGTGGCCTGGCCCTTGACCTCGTCGCCCTCCCGGGTCAGGGTGGCGGTGGCCGTGAACGCGTCCGAGGAAGCGGTCGCCGTGTTCGCGGTGCAGTGCTTGTCGTCCGACAACAACACCGTGTCGCCGGGGCGACCGGAATCGGTCTGCATCGGCGTGGCGGCGAACGCCGCACCGGCGGAGCCGCATACACTGAGAGTCACGATGGTGCCGACGACTGCGAGACGGGCACAGCGCATTTCGTCCTCCAATGGACATGCGGAACCGAACCCGACAGAACGGGTCACAGGGGAAGTCCCGCTACAAGGAACGTAAAAAGCCGCTCAACCCCTCGCCACCGCTGGCCGCCGAACGGTGGATCACGCCGGGCGTCGGAGTGGAACGCGCCCGCCCCGGGGTTTACCGGCACACCCACTCACCCCGCGCCGGGCACCTGCCGGGCGGCCATCACCGCGATGTCGTCCTCCACCGGCGGCACCACCAGGCGATCCAGGATCGTGTCCACCAGCGCCTCCAACGGCGCCGCCGGCACCGGACGCAGCGCCGCCAACCGCGCCAACGACACGTCGATGTCCTCGTCCCGGCGCTCCACCAGACCGTCGGTGTACAGCACCAACACCGAGCCGGGCACGTTCGGCCGCACGTATGCCGCGTACCCCCCACACCCGGTGCCCAGCGGCGGACCGGTCGGCAGCTCCACCAGCCGGGTTCCGCCGTCGGCCTCCACCAGCAACGGCGGCAGATGCCCGGCGTTGGCGAACGTGGACACCCCCGCGCCCGGATCCACCAGTACCAACAGACACGTGGCCACCCGCTCCAGCCCCGCCTCCTCGCTCATCCGGTCGGCCCGCGCCAGGATCTCCTCCGGCGACAGCCCGCCCGCCGCCAACACCCGCAACAGCGCCCGATAGTGGCTCATGTCCACCGCGGCCTGCACGCCGTGCCCCATCACATCGCCGACCGCGAGCAACGTGCGCCCGTGCGGCAGCGCGATCGCGTCGAACCAGTCGCCGCCCACCTCCACGCTGCGCCCGGCCGGCAGATAGCGGGTGGCCAGCTCGATGTCCGGATGCGGCGCCTTGGGCCGGGCCAGCAGGGCCCGCTGGAGCGCGAGCGCGACGCTGTGCTCGCGCGAGTACCGCCGCGCGTTGTCCACACATGTGGCCGCGCGGTGCGCGAGGTCGCGGGCCATCTCCACGTCGTCCTCGGTGAAGGTCGGCGAATCGCCGGCCCGGACCAGGCTCAGCGTGCCGATCGCCTCGCCGCGCGCGATCAGCGGCACCAGCAGCGCCGAATGCATCGCCGCCTCCCGGTAGACCGCCACCCGGGACGCGTCCGGCGCGGTCGCCCGCAACCTCTCGTCGGAGGGCCGGTTGTCCACCACCGTGCACCCGGTCCGCACCACGCGCGCCACGTCCGCGCCCGGCTGGTAGTCGATGTGCTCGCCCGGCCGACCCAGCATCGCGCTGAGGTAGCGCAGCTCCGGGATCGAGGTCCACGCCGCCCGGCGCAGCCGCACGGTGTCCGGGGCCGGGCGCGGCCGACCGACCTGCTGATCCGGGTCGGCCGGCTCCACCAGTTCCACGCCGACCACGTCCGCCAGTACCGGGACCAACAGATCCACCAGCTCCCGGCACGTGGTGTCGATGTCCAGCGTGGTGCCGATCTCCAACGCGGCCCGATCCAACAACGCCAGCCGACGATGCGCCTGATCCAGCGCGAGCCGGGTGCGCCGGGACTCGGTGACCTCCATCAGGATGCCGACGATGCCGAACACGCCGTCCCGGTCGTCGAGTCGGTGATAGGCCGCGTGCCACCACCGGGTCTGCGGTACGCCGTCCACGACGCGCACACCGGTGATCGTCGCCTCGCGCGCGATCCCGTCGGCGAGCACCGCGCGCAGCACGTCCTCGGGCACGTCCAGCCCCGGAAACGACTCGGCGATGGCGAGCCCGACGTGTTCGCTCGCCGGCCGGCCGTCGATCCGCGCCAGCGCCGGATTCACGTACAGATGACGCAATTCCGGGTCCAGGATGCAGATCGGGGCCGCGGTCTGCTCCAGTACGCGACGCAACAGGCGCAATCGGGCACGCACCGACAATCGCGAGTCCGCGCCGAGCAGTCCGCCCACGTCGAACTCTTCGTCCGCCGGGTCGACGTCGTCGTGCAAGCCGGAGTCTCCTTGGGGTCGCGGTCTCGGTGGGTGGGCGCGGGTCGTTCAGCCGGTGGGTACGTCGGACGGCTCCGCGAGGGCGGCCAGGTCCTCGTGCAGCAGCCCACTCGCCCGCAGGACGCCGGCGACCCGGGTCAGATCGGCACCGGCCGCGACCGGCACCGCGGTGCGCACCCGGGCATCGGCCGAACGGGCGAACGAACCGAGTACATCGCGGGCGCCCGCCTCCACGAACACCTCGATGCCGCGTTCGCGCAACGTGGTCACCGCGTTGCGATAACGCACCGGGTGCCGCAGTTGGCCCACCACCCCGTCACGCAGCTCGCGCTCGTCGGCGTAGTCGCGGCCCAACAACGGCGACAACACCGGATAACGCGGCGCCCGGAACTCGATGTCCGTCCCGAGCCGGCGCCACTCGGTGGCGGCCGACTCGCGCAACCGGTTGTGGAACAACGTGCGCACCGTCAACGCCCTGGAGACGACCGACTTGCGCTCCGCCAGCGCCGCGAACGTGGCCAGCGACTCGTCCGGCCCGGAGACCACGGTGTGCTCGGCCGAGTTGTCGCAGGCCAGATCCAGACCGGGCAACTGCGCCGAACACAGCAGTTCGAGCGTGTGCCTCGGTGCCAGGCGCAGGGTGAGCAGACCACCCGGATCACTGGTATGGAGCGTGCACGCCGCCGCCCGGGCCAGATACAGCCGGGCGCCGTCGCCCGCCGTGTACACCCCGGCTGCGGCCAACGCCGCCATCTCGCCCAGGCTGTGCCCGAGCAGCACGTCGGGACGGATCCCGAAATCGCCTTCGAGCAGCCGGAACGCGGCCAGCGCACCGGCGTAGATGGCCAGATGCAGGGACAACTCGTGCCGGTCCATCAACTCGTGTGCGTCCGGCGCCTGGGGATCGACGAGCAGACGCGAGGGGGACAACGTGGTCCCGTCGCCGACCGCGTCGTCGACCTCGGCCAGGGTGTCCCGGACGGCGGGGCGATCCTGGAGCTGGCGCAGTGCGCCCGGCACATAGGAGCCGACGCCGGGCATGATGATGGCGGTGCGTGGCACGCTCACGGAGACTCTCCCTGGGCTCGGTGGTCTCTGCTGCCATGGCCGGGAGGTTCACCGAACCCCGGCCACGGGTCGAGGGGACGACTTCGGAGGGTGGCGGTGGGACTGCGCCGCGCGATCTCGCGGATCGACCCCGGTCATGGCGGAAACCCGGGCTCGCGTGACGGGGGCGCGCGTCCGGGGCGGATCGGGATGGGGGCTGGGCCGGGCGTAGCGGCTGTGCGGTGCGGTTCGGTGACGTTCGACGACGTCGGGTGTGGGTCGGCGGGGTTCGGTGGATGGACTCGATTCCAGGAGAGTCGAGCCGGCGGGGGAGCGCAACCGCGCCCGGCCCCGCGGGCTGGGGCCCGGGCCGATCGGGCGCCCGGGCGGGCGGGCAACTCACGTGGTGTCGACGGGAGCTGACTGCCAGTCAGACCGGCCTGCGGGCGGGCATTCGGCGGCATGCGGACCGCCATTCGGGGTATTCCATCCGAGTGGTCCGGGGCCCGCCCCGCGACGGTCGCCGATTCGGGTGGGCGTCGTTGCCGGCCCGTCGCCTTCGGTCGCCCCGATCGTTGGTCCGAACGTGATGAACCCCTGTCGTGTACTGGCCGCCGGGCTCGCCTCGGCCGCCGCACTCGTCGCATTCGCGTCCGCCGCGCCCGTCGCGTCGGCACCCGTCGGGTCCGTGCCTCGCGCCTCCGCGCCGGTCGTGTCGGGCGCCGAAGCCGACCCGGGCACCACCGTCGTGGTCGCCGGCGACGGCTACCACGTGGCCGCGGGCGACGTCGTGGTCCGGCTCGACGCCGGCGAGCGGGCCGCCGTGGTCGAGATCGCCCGCCACGGCGACGGGCCCGACGTGCGGATCCCGGTCGGCGCCGAACGACCCCGCCGAACCGGGATGCATATGCTGTCGGGGCCGTGAACCGGACGAGTGGCCCGGCGGCGCCGGCAGGAGGAGTGGCCCGATGAAGGTTGGCGTCATAGGTCTGGGCGACATCGCGGAAAAGGCGTACCTGCCCCTCGTCTCGACCCTGCCGGAGCTGGACCTGCGCCTGTACACCCGCACACCGGCGACGCTGCGCCGGGTCGCGGAGACCTACCGGGTGCCCGTCGAGCACCGGTTCGCCGACCTGGACGGGCTGCTCGCCGAGGGCCTGGACGCGGCCTTCGTGCACGCGGCGACCTCGGTGCACCCGGAGATCGTGACCCGGCTGATCGAGGCGGGCGTGCCCACGTACGTGGACAAGCCACTGGCGTACGCCCTGGACGAGAGTGCGCGCCTGATCGAGCTGTCCCGGGCGCGCGGCGTGGGCCTGATGGTCGGCTTCAACCGGCGCCATGTGCCGGCGTACGTGGAGAGCCGTGCCCTGCCGCGCGACCTGATCACGATCCGTCGCAACCGTGTCGACACCGCACGCGAGTTGCGTACGGTCGTCTTCGACGACCTGATCCACGTGGTCGACACGCTGCGCTTCCTGGCCCCGGGCGAGATCGAGCACGTCGACGTGCGGGCCCGGGTGGTGGACGGGCTCGCCCAGCACTTCGTGCTGCACCTGGCCGGCGCGGGCTTCAGTGCGATCGGCACGCTCAACCTGCGCAGCGGCTCGAACGAGGAGATCCTGGAGGTTTCCGGTCGGGACGCCACGCGCGAGGTGTACAACCTGGCCGACGTGGTCGACCACCATCAGGGCCGCCCGACCACGCGCCGGCGTGGCGACTGGACCCCGATCGCCCGTCAACGCGGGATCGAGCAGGTGGTGCTGACCTTCCTGGACGCGGTCCGCACCGGCGTCTTTCCCGACCTGGACGACGCGCTGCGTACGCACGAGATGTGCGAACTGGTGGTCGGCGAGGTGGAGAAGCAACTCGGCTGAGTGCGACGGGCGGGATGCGGCGGCGTCGGTGCGGCGCCGGCGTCGGGCGGGCGATGCGTCGGATGAGGAGGGGAATGGGCCTGCGGGCGGAGTTGGCGCCACCGATGGTCGAGCCGAGCCGACTGGCCGAGGTGGCCGCCGGGATCGAGCGGATCGGTGAGCTGATTCGAGGCGGGGGCGGATCGGGCGCGGTGGAGGCCGCGTTGGCCGACTTTCGGGCGGCGACGGGGCACGACTATCCGATCGGGGCCTTCGTCGAGTACCACGGGTCGCGCACGCTCGCGGAGTTCGCGCTGGAGGCGGCCCGACCGGCCTGGCCCCGGGTCCCCGACATCACCCGGGCGGAACTGGTGGAGATCGTCCGGCGAATCCTGGCCGGCGACGCCGAACCAGACTGGTATCTCCTGGTGTTGACCGTGAACGTGCGGCACCCGGCGGTGAGCGACCTGATCTTCGGCCGGTCTGCCGAGGCGGACGGTCCGTTGTCGGCCGGCGACGACTTGCTCGGAGTTGCCGAGGCGATCGTGGACGAGGCGTCGGCCCATCGCCCGATCGTGCTGTGATCGCCCGCGGGTCGGTCGGGCTCGCTCAGCCGGTTCGGGGCGGGCGCGCGCCGGCGGCCAGGAGGGCGGCCACCGTCTCCGGGTAGGGGCCCCCGGCGGCCCAGTCGATCGGGGCGTGGCCGGTGCCGTGGTCCTCGCGGAGATCGGGATCGGCGCCGTGCGCGAGCAGCGCCCGGACGGTGTCGGTGTGTCCCCAGCAGGCCGCCGCGCACAGCGGGGTGCCCTCGGAGCCGGTTCCGCTTTCGGTGTCGGGCGTCGCGCCGGCCTTCAGGAGGACCAGCACCACGTCCGCGGCCCCGTGTACGGAGGCCGCGTACAGCGGCGTGGTGCCGGCTCGGTCGGCCTGTTGCGGGTCGGCGCCCGCCCGGAGCGTGGCGCTCACCTCGGCGAGTCGGCCCAGGCCCGCCGCTCCCACCAGCAGATCCGACAGTCGCTTGCGCTCACGATGGTTCACGCGGGTGAGGGTAGTGGGCCGGCCGCGAGCGTGCCCGTCAATATTCGGCGGGGCCTCGCGACCGGCGCGGGGGTGGGCACGGGCGGAGTACCTGCTCAGTGGCCGGCGTCCGCCGCGCCGTCGTGTGGCCGGGGGCGGGCCGCGCGGGCGGCGGCGACTTTCGCGGAGGTCTCCACCCAGGTGTCGCGGTACTCGCGGTCGAGCCGGTCTCGCCGGTCCTGGGAGAGGTGGTCGAGCGCGGGCAGCAGGTCGCGTTGCTCGTGTACCAGGAGGCCGTCCATCGCGGACGCGGCGTCCTGCGCCTCGTCGTGGAATCCGGAGCCGTTCGGGCCGAGTCGCTCGGCCGAGTCGAGGAAGCCCTCGATCCGGCGGGCCTGCGCGATGGCGTCGTCGACATAGCCGCTGCGGTGCCCCTCGGCGTCCCGGACGGCCGGATACAGCACGCGTTCCTTGGTGGCGAGGGTGGCCCGGATCGCGTCGTCGGCCTCGTCGAAGAGGGCGATGGTGCTCTCCGGGGTGGCCCGCCACCGGCGGATCAGCTCACGAAGGTTGCGGTTATCCAGCACGGTTGTCTCCTTGCGCGTCGACTCGACTCATGCGGCCGTCGGCGCGGAGACGGCCGCGACCACATCCCGTGCCACTGCCCCTTTGGGGCCGGATCATCCCTTGACCGGCGGGGGAGGGGCCCTCGTCCGCCCCGATCCCGGGCTGCCGCCGGCTGCGGAGGGGATCGATGAGCCGGCATGGTGGTGCGGGTGACTCAGCCATCGCGTAATCGACTCGCCCGGTTCCTCGTCGCCACGGTCGCCGCCGCCGTGCTGCCGGCCGCGGCGGGCTGCTCATCGGAGGATCCGGTTCGATTCAAGGAGGGCGACCGCTCCGATTCCGCCGAGGAGACGTCCGGCACGGCCTTCGCCGAGGCCACGTTGACGCCGGAAGTTCCGTTGGGGGCGCCGCAGTTGACCGCCGCCGCGGAGACCATACGCAAACGCGCGACCTCGGCCGGCCTGGTGGTGAAGACCGTGACGGTCCGGGACGGCGTGTTGGTGGCGCGGGTCTCGTCGAGCAAGTTCGGCGCGGATACCAGGCAACGACTCGCGGCGATCGTCGGAGTCGGGCAGTTGACCGTGCGTCCGGTGAACAGCGTGACGCCGTTCCCGCCCGCGACCGGGGGACCGGGCAGCGGCACCACCCCCACGGGCGGACCCGAATGCGGTGACCCGGCGGCGCCGAAGGCCGATCCGCCGAGCGCGGAAGTCGTGGTGTGCGATGGCAAGTTGTCGGAAAAGTACGTCCTGGGGCCGGCCGTGCTCACCAGGACCGACATCGCCGGGGCCGAGGCCAGGACGACGGAAGCGGGCACCTTCGCCTGGACCGTGATCGTCAAGTGGACGAACTCGGGTCAGGTCACCTTCACCCGGCTCACGTCCGAGGCCGCCGGCGGTCGACTGCCCACCGATCGCATCGCGATCGTGTGCGACGGCAGGCTGCTGGTGGCGCCGAGTGTGCGGTCCGCGATTCCGGGTGAGGTGGTGATCTCCGGGACGTTCAACGAGGCCGAGGCACGCCAACTCGCCGGGACCATCGACGGTGGAGTGTTGCCTACCGGGTTCAAGGTCGACTCGTATGTGGAGGGGCGGTAGCGGGCGGGCCGTCGCGGGCGGGCGGTAGCCCTGCGGGCGAGTCGGAACAAGGCTTGTTCGCAGGGGCGTTGGTCGCCGGATCGGGCCTCGGTGTCGCCGGCTCGGGTGCCTACGGGCGATCATGGTCGCTGCCTTCGCGCGGTTTTGCCGCTCGAAGGCACCCGAACACACATCCCTGCTCGCAAGGAGCCACCCATGACCTCCGCACGGCCATATCCCCCCATCGAGCCCTACGAGCACGGAATGCTCGACGTCGGCGACGGCAACCACCTGTACTGGGAGACCTGCGGCAACCCGGCCGGCAAGCCCGCCCTGGTCGTGCACGGCGGGCCCGGATCCGGCTGTTCGACGGGTATGCGGCAACAGTTCGATCCGCAGCGCTATCGCGTCGTGCTCTTCGACCAACGGGGCTGCGGGCGCAGCACCCCGCACGCGAGCGACCCCGATACGGACATGCGGTCCAATACCACCGAGCATCTACTCGCGGACATCGAACGACTACGCGAACACCTTGGGGTGGAAAGGTGGTTGCTGTACGGCGGCTCGTGGGGTTCGACCCTGATCCTGGCGTACGCGCAGCGCCACCCCGAACGTGTCTCCGAGATCGTCATCCCGGCCGTCACCACGACCCGCCGCTCGGAAATCGACTGGCTGTATCGCGGCGTCGGCCGCTTCCTGCCCGCCGAATGGGAACGCTTCCGCGACGGCGTCCCACCCGCCGAACGCGACGACCTCGTCGCGGCCTACGCCCGCCTGGTCGAAGACCCGGACCCGGCGGTCCGCGAGCGTGCCACCAACGCCTGGTGCACCTGGGAGGACGCGGTCGTCGGCACCGAACCGAACGGCCGCCCCGACGCGTACTCCGGCCGCCCCACGGCCGCCCGCGCCGCCCTGGTTCGCATCGTCACCCACTACTTCGCCCACGGCGCCTGGCTCCCGGAAGGCATCCTCCTGGCCAACGCCGACCGCCTCGCCGACATCCCCGGCGTCCTCATCCACGGTCGCCTGGACCTCAGCAGCCCCCTCGACACGGCGTGGGAACTGGCCAAAGCCTGGCCCGCCGCCACCCTGACCACGATCTCCGACGCCGGCCACCTCGGCAGCCCCACCATGCGCGGCGAAATCCAAGCCGCCCTGACCCGATTCGCCACCCGCTGACCCGACGGGGACTCGAAGCCCCGCTCTAGGCCCACAAGTCCGCCCAGTGGCGGGCGGCTTGGGCGATTTCGGCCGCGCCCCAGACGTCGTCCGCCGCGTATTCCTCCCAGCGTCGCGCCTCGGCGCGGGTGAACGTGCGGACGCCGTCCGGGGTCGCCGAGCGCCATCCGGGGGTTCGGGACACCCAGGACCGTGCCTGTTCGGGCGTGTGGCCGCCGGCGGAGACCAGTCGCAGGCCCCACAGGGCCGGATCGATCCAGGCGGGGCCGAGGGCGGGCCAGGCCCAGTCCACCAGGCGGGCTCGGACGCCGTCGACCAGGAGGTTGCAGGCGGCCGGGTCGGTGTGCAGCAGGCACGTTCCGGACAGCAGCGGCTCCTGGTCCGGGTCGCACCAGTAGCCCCAGCGGTCCCACGCACTCGGCAACCGCAACTCCGGTGCCGGACAACCGCCCAACTCGGCAAGGGCGCGCACGACCAGGGGCAGGTCCGGCGATCCCGGGGCGTAGTCGGCGTGCCGACCCACGATCCCCTCGAACGCCAGCAGGTGCCATCCTGCGACCTCCAACCGCCACAGCACGCGTGGCGAGCCGGCGGGCAGGAAGGCGTTCACCCTTTCCTCCTGGCCGAGTTCGTCGACCGGTCCCCAGGCCGACCCCCACCAGCCGGGCCCCGCACCGGAGATGCCCCCGACGGGTGCGGCGTCGTGTGCCCGCTGGGCCTTGACGAACACGGTCCGCCCGTCGGGGAGGGTAAGCACCGCCGAGGCACCGCAGTTCGCCCCACCGACCGCGTCCACCACCGCCGGCTCCGCGCCCAGCCGGCCGCTGACCGCGTCGCGCGCCGCGACGGGCAGCCGATCCCACGCCACGCGGGCGATCGTCACGGCGCCGGCGGTGGCGGATGCTCGGGCGGCGCCGGCGGGTTCTTGTCCGGCGACCTGGGCCCGGGCGGACGCCCGGGATTGTCCGGGGTCGACGGACCGCGCGGAGCCGTACGCGCCTTTCGCATCATGCCCGCAGCGTAGACGGCGCGCCCCCGTCGGGCCAGGAGTACGGAGTACGGCCCGGGTAGGAGACCGCGATCGTGGTGGTGTCGGGTGGGGGTGGTGTGATGGGGGAAATCTTCGATGGGTCGGGGACGGAGGGGTGATGGGCGGGCGGGGTGTCTTGTTTGCGGTGACGGAAGTGGACGGCTCGCGGCTCCTGGCGGCTGTGGACGACGCGGAGGTGATGGCGGTTGTCGAGGAGGTCGAGGAGCGCTGGGAGCCGGCGTGGTTGGTGGAGGTGGACAAGGCCTGGGATGCGCTGCATCGGTGTCTGACGGACGGCACGTTGACCTATGACGGTGGCGAGTATCCGTTGTCGCACGCGATTCTCGGTGGGTATCTGTTGCACGAAGGGGACGAATATGTCGTTTCCTATGTGGCTCCGGACGAAGTGCGGGCGGTCGCCGCGGCGTTGGCGCCGTTGCCTGCCGAATGGGTGCGGGAGCGGTTCGGGGCGCTGGAGTTCGTGGAGTACGACGGGGCGGCCGACGAGGACGATATCGCCTACACGCAGGGGTTTTTGCCGGGATTGAGGGATTTTTATCGGTGTGCCGCGGACGCGGGGCGAGCGGTGATCTTCACGGTGGATCCGTAGCCGGCCGGGCCGGCCTGCGCAAACGGGTTGGCAGTGGGCCGGTGGCCCGGCAAGCTGGGACGATGTTGATCAGGGAAGCCACCGAGGGTGACTGGGCAGGTGTCCGGCCGTTCTTTCGGGAGATCGTCGCCGCCGGCGAGACGTTCACGTATCCGCTCGACCTGGATGCGGACGAAGCTCGTGAGTGGTGGTTCCTGGCCGCCCCGTCGCGGACCGTGGTCGCGGTCGAGGAGAGCGGGGCGGTGCTCGGCACGGCGAAGATGAATCGCAATCACCTGGGCAACGGCTCGCACATCGCCAGTGCGAGCTACATGGTCGACCCCGCCCACTCGGGACGCGGGGTCGGGCGGGCCCTGTGCGAGTACTCGATCGCGTGGGCTCGTGCGCAGGGGTATCGGGCGATGCAGTTCAACGCCGTGGTCGAGACGAATGTGTACGCGGTGCGGCTGTATCGCGACCTCGGGTTCGAGCTGGTCGGCACCGTGCCGGAGGGCTTCAAGCATCCGAAGCATGGATATGTCGGGCTGCACGTCATGCATTTGGCGCTGGTTTGAGCAGGTGCCGACGGCTGCGGCGGGGCGCGGCGTGGTGGTCTGCTCGGTTCTCGACGCCGCGCCCGATTCGCGGTCAGGTGCCGAAGGCGGTGTGCAGGTAGCTCAGCCGTACGCCGTCCTGGAACGCGCCGCCGCCCTCGTGGCCGTTGAACGGGTAGACCTCCATGCGCTTGGTCGCCGGGTAGTGGTGGTAGGCGGTGAACACCGTGGACGGCGGGCAGGTCGTGTCCATCAGCGCCGCGCTGAACAACGCCGGTGCGGTGGCCCGGGTGACGTGGTTGACCGCGTCGAAGTAGCCCAGCGTGCGGAACACTTCGTCGGTGTGGTCGCGGTGGGCCGCTAGGTAGCGGGCGAGTTCGCCGTATGGGCCGGTCGCGGCGATCTCGGCGCCTCGGCGAAAGTGGCACAGGAACGGGACCTCGGCCACGACCGCGGTCAGGTCGGGGACCAGGCCGGACGTGGCGAGGGCGATGCCGCCGCCCTGACTCTCGCCGACCATCGCGATCCTGGTCGGGTCGACGGCCGGGTGGCTGCGGGCCGCGGCGACGGCGCGTACCGCGTCGACGAACACCCGGCGGTAGTAGTACAGGTCCGGGTCGGTGATGCCGCGGGTCATGAAGCCCGGATGCGTGGAGCCGCCGCCCGCCGGGGCGTCGTCGCCGGTGTCCCCGCTGCGCCACACGCCGCCCTGGCCGCGTACGTCCACCACGAGGTGTGCGAACCCGGCTGCGGCGTACAGGAGTTGCTCGTGCGGTAGGCCACGTCCGCCGCCGTAGCCGGGGAATTCGACGACACAGGGGAGCGGGTCGTCCCGCCGCGCGGGCAGGAGCAGCCAGGCGTGTACGCGCTGGCCGGCGTATCCCGCGAAGGACACGTCGTACACCTCCACCTGGGTCAGCGGGCCGGGCTCGGACGTGAAGGTCGGGTCGAGGGGGTGCGTGTCGGCCTCGGCGAGCGTGCGGGCCCAGAAGGCGTCGAAGTCGTCCGGTCGCCGAATTGCCGGCCGAAAACCTTCCAGGTCGGTCAAGGGCAGGTCGCTCAAGGGCATGCCGGGTCCTCGTTCCGTGCGAGTACGTCGTCGGGTGCGCGGCTCGTGCACCGTCGCCTGCCAATTCTCGGGGCGGTGGGATCGGGATGATCACGGGGGCCGGGTCGGCGGTGCGTTGCGGGTGGTGTGCAAGACGCCCCGGGCGCCGGCCCGCGCTTGACACCCGGCCCTTCCCCGTCGAAGATCGACGGCGGCATCGAACGTCGGCACCGGTCGGGTGCGGCGCACGAGGTGTCAGGTGATGCCTTGGAGGCATTCCACCGTGTCGATCCGGTTGAATCACACCATCGTCCTGTCTCGGGACCGGCAACTCGCCGCCGAGTTCACCGCCGGGCTTCTGGGCCTCGAAGTCGGCTCACCCGCAGGGATGTTCCTGCCGGTGGCCACCGCCAACGGCGTGACATTGGACTTCGCCACCGTCGCGCCGGAGACGATCTCGGCGCAGCACTACGCATTCCTCGTCTCCGAATCGGAGTTCGACGCGATCCTCGGACGCTTGGTGGCTGCGGGGGTCCGGCACTACGCGGATCCGCGACTGAGCGAACCGGATGCGATCAATCATCACTACGGCGGTCGGGGTACCTACTTCCTCGATCCGAGCGGGCACTACCTGGAGATCATCACGCGTCCGTACGGCGACGGCGACGGTGATGTTGGCGCGGGCGAGGGCGGCACGGTCGGATCGGCTGCGGTCGAGGGCACCCCTGAGGCGAACCCTGACGTGTAACGGGGCCACCAGGCCGCCGATCACGGCCCCGAGGAGGACGCGGATCCTTGCGCGGTGCCGCCGGTACCCCCGACTCCCAAGGTCGCCAGGGGTGATCCCTGGGACGTAGGTAATCCTCGGGATAGGCGTGAGGACGTACTTTCGTAACCCCCCGAGTGCGTCGCCGGGAGTAGTACCCCTAGGGGCGGGTCCTCCCCAAGCAGTAACAGGAGTACCTACACACGACTGATTCCGTGCTGCTTGATCGCCCCTAGATTTAAGGAGCCGAAGACGTGGATCAGTGGAAGAAGAGGACCGGGGGACCCATGAGCGCCGCAACGAGGTCGGGGACAGTAGCCGCGTTCATGCGTTTCGTCTTCTTCGGCGGTGGCACCGGACTCGCGTCGAGCGCCGTGCTCGTGGCCCTGTCCGGGCACATGTCCATCATCGTCGCCAACGCCATGGTGACCGTGGTCTTCACACTGCTGGCCACCGAGCTGCACAGCCGATTCACCTTCGGCGCGGGTCGGGCCCGGGGGCGGGTCCACCTGCAGTCGGCGCTTTCGGCGGGCGTCTCCTACCTCTTCACCACCGGCGCGATGTTGGCCCTGCATGCGCTGCAGTCGGCTCCGGGCGTGCTCAAGGAGCAGGCGGTGTATCTGACCGCCTCCGGTGTGGCGGGGGTCGCGCGGTTCCTGTTCCTGCGGTTCGTGGTGCGATCCAAGGCGGTTGTGGCGACGGTGGTTCCGGTGGTCGTGCCGGTGGTCGTACCGGCCGTCGCCACCGTTGCGCTGCCGGTGGTGCGGGAGCGGGCCGCGTTGACCCGTGGGTCGCTCGTCGCGACCGCGTAGGTTTCCAAGTTTTCCTGGCACGTTCGAACGGGAGTACCGGTATGACCAGCGCCGCTGCCGAACACTACGAGCGGCTGCTCGCCGAGAACTACACCTGGATGTTGGGCGGCGACCTGGCCCCGATCGTCGCGGGGCAGGGCGAGTTGCTGACCGAGCTGGGTATCGCGCCGACGCGGACGTCCGCGATCTCGGTGGACCTGGGGTGCGGGCCGGGCAATCAGAGTCTGGCGCTGGCAGAGCTGGGCTTCACCCGGGTCTTCGCGGTCGACACCAGTCGCCTCCTCCTCTCCGAACTCGCGGAGCACGCAGCCGAATTGCCGGCGATCGAGCCGGTGCACGAGGACATCCGCAAGGTGCTGCCGGGGCTCACCTCGCCGGGCGGGGTCGCGGCCGTCGTGTGCATGGGCGACACGCTCACCCATCTGCCCTCGAAGGACGACGTGACGGCGCTGCTCGGCGACATCGCGCAGGCCCTCGAACCCGGCGGCCGGCTCGTCGTCACCTACCGGGATCTCACCGAGACGCTGCACGGAATAGACCGTTTCATCCCGGTGCGAAGCACCGACAACCGCGTCCTGACCTGCTTCCTGGAGTATCCGGACGACGACACGGTCCTCGTCTACGACCTTCTGCACGTCCACGACGGCACCGCCTGGACCCAACACGTCGGCAGCTACGCCAAGCTCCGGATCGCCCCGACCTGGCTCGCCGACCGCTGTGCCGAGGTGGGTCTGGTCCCCGAACGCAACGAACCCGGCCCGGCCGGCCTGTGGGTGCTGGCGGCGCGGAAGGCGTGACGAGACGGGGCCCGGAAATCCGCATGCGGTTCGACCATTTGTCGTGATACTCCTGGCCCCCATGAAAAAAGATCTTGAAACGACTCGGCTCGTGTTGCATCCGCTGACCGTCCCGGAGGTGGAGCGGCTGGTGGCCGGCACACCGGTCGACGACGCGTGCTGGGCGGCCGGCTATCCCTCGCCCGGCGACGTGGCCGGCGGCCGGCGGTTCCTGGACACCTGCGCGAACGACGGTGATCCGGGCGCGTTCGGCAATTACGAGATTCGCCGCCGCACCGACGGGCGGGCGATCGGTGGGCTCGGCTTCCACGGGGCGCCCGACGCGAGCGGCGCGGTCACCATCGGCTACGGCTTGGCCCCGGAAGCGCGCGGCCACGGCTACGCGACCGAGGCCCTGCGCGAACTCCTGCGCTTCGCCCGGGAGGCGGGCGTCACCTGCGTCCGAGGCGACACCGCACGCGACAACGTCGCCTCCCAATACGTGATGACGGCCGTCGGCATGCAACTGACCAAGGAGGACCCCGACCTCAAGCACTACGCCATCTCCTGGCCGGAGCCGACACCGACCAGGTAGCGGGCACGCCGTATCGGACGCCGCGACGCTGCGGTGGTCGGGTCGGCCTTGTCGGTGAGGGCGCTCAAGGGGGCGGCGGTCGAGGTGTGGCCGCGTGTTCGGTGTGCCGCGCGCCGGCCATCCGGCGGGCGACTCTGCTCCCGGTCGCGGCGGTTGCGGGCGCGCCGCATCGGGCGATTGAGCGAGGCCACGATGCCTGCGACGCCGACCATGACGGCAGACAGTGTGGTCGCGGTCGTGGGGCCGGCCTCGTCGGCGAGCGCGCCAAGGGCATTGTTGGCCACGAGCAGCGCCGCGCTCTGGACGAGGGTGAGCAGCGCCTGCATCCGGGACAGGTGGGTGCCCGGTACGCCGGTCAGGACCAACAGGCCGATATGGCAGGCGAACATCCCGGAGCCGACGCCGAGGACGACGACCCCGCCGATCGTGGCGACGGTGACGGTCGGGGCGAGGGCGATCCCGCCGGCGGCGACGCACAACCCAGGGCCGCGCCCACACCGATACGACGGGCCTGGCCCCGGCGGGTGATCAGCAACGCGACCGCGATCATCCCGAGGCTCCGGCCACCAGCCCGGCGGCCCGGTCCCACCGTGCCGGCGCGTCGACAGGGCCCAACAGGGCCACCACCGGCAACAGGAACGCAGCCGCGACGGCGGTCGGCAGCAGCACGGGCCGCAGGACCGGATCGGCGAACGCAAGCCAGACCCCGCCAACGGCTCCGATCCCAGACGTTCGTCCCGAGGCGCACGTTCGACGTCGAAGGCGGCCCGGACGCAGACCAGTACGACGGCCAGGGCTGATCTGCGGTAGCTGGTTTTGGGACCGACCTGGTGGGTTCGGTGGGTGCGTTGTCGGCGGCAGCGCCGCCTCGGTGGCCACGGCCGACTGCACGCTGTTCGACGGGCGGGAGGTGGCGGGAGAGGCTGCCTTGGGTGGTGGTGTCCCCGGCCGCGAGCCCGTTGTGGTTGCGGCGGCGCGGGCGGGCAATGGTTGTCCGTCCGGCGGCTGCGGCACGCTTCAGGGGTGGTGCGTTCCATCTGCCCCGAACGAGGCCGACAGCACAACGGCCGGCTGCGCATCGGTCATCGGGGTCGGACGAGTCGATGCGGATCGGGTGGGCCGGATCTCGTACCCAGGCTCCGTGCGCCGGACAGGTCGTGGCTCACATTCCGGGGGTCGCGCACTGTGCGGTCGAGGCGGCCCAGGGTGGGATACCACGATTGCGTTCTTGTCGCGGGCGTATCCGAGTCGAGGGCGGAGCCCGCGTCGGTCGGTTTTTGTGCGGGCATGTTCAGCGGGCGGGTCTCGTGGAACGACTTTGTGGGGTAACTCCCGCATCGATCTGCGCGGTTCCCGTGGCGGGTTCCTGTTGCGCGGTGATGGCGCGTCGGGAGCGAGGTGCGGCCAGGAGGGTGGTCGGCTGCGGGGGTGAGCACGGTGGTGGTTTCTGTGCGTGTCGTTTGTGGCAGGGAGGGTTGTCCGACCTCGTGTCGGTCGGCGAGGATCGGCGGTTGGACGGCCTTGGCCCGGGTGCCGCCGGGCCGGGCCGGAAGTTCTCGACGGAAGATGTGGCTGGGATGTCGAGATCGGCGTGGCTGCTCCGTCCCAGGGGCAGATGCGATGTGGCCGGTGTGGCCGCACCGTTCCGTGTAGGGGAAGGACAGCACTCATGGCCATTGCCGAGGACCTCGACCGTGCTACCGACTCGCAGTGGGACTGGGTCGCCGAGCACACCCGCACGTATCTCGCCTCGGGCGGCACCGAAGGTCACGAGAGCAACGGCGTGCACACTCTCGTGCTCGCCACGACCGGACGCCGGACCGGTACGCCTCGCCGCACCTGCCTGATCTACGGCACCTCGGGCGGCGAGTACGTCGTTGTCGCCTCCAAGGGCGGTGCCGCAGAGAACCCGGCATGGTTGATGAACCTCGAGGCGGAACCGAGTGTCGGCGTGCAGGTCGGCACTCGCCGGTTCACCGCACGCGCCCGCGTCGCGTCCTCGGCGGAGCGGGCGTCTCTCTGGGCGCAGATGGTGGACATCTTCCCGCTCTACGACGAATACGCGCGGAAGACCGACCGCGAGATCCCGATCGTCCTGCTCACCCCACTGGATGGACCCGGATAGGGCAAGGTCGGGCTGCGCGGGGTCGGTTCAGGGTGGGCGCCGGCACCGGGATGAGTGAGGCTCCGGGTGTACGGGCGACCCTGGATCAACTTGTCCTGGCCGGAGCTTCGGATGCCCCGCCACCCCTGCGGAGATCGCCGTGGCAGGCCCTGCCTGTCGCTGACGGTGTCGGCCTTGATGGTGTGCTGCTTCTTCTTGCCGGAGACGAAGGCCCGCCGTCCGGGCCGGTTGGCCTTGGGCCGGCGGACCTGGGTCTCGGTCCCGTCGATCCGCAGGGTGATCCCTTCGGCTTCCGCGCAGGCGAACGCGCCCGCCAAGGTGCACAACCGCGCCCTGGGCGGTCGGGGACGGCGAGGCCACGCGCCGCCGGCAGCGGCAGGATCTCGCCGATGGCGCGGGAAACCATGGAGCGAGCCGGCCCGTACGGCTTGGCCGGCGCGGCGTACGGGAGCCCGGGGCGCAGGTGCGCAAGGACCGGCACCCGGTCGGTGAAGACCAGGTCGCACTTCGGTCAGGCGCCGGCCTCCCGCCGCCGCTCGGCGCCACGCCGCTCATGCGGAGCCGACTCGCACCAGGCAAGCCGCGGGCCCGCCAACTCCTCGACCGGATCGCCGAGATGTGAACGGGAGACGCCGCAGAAGGCAGGATGGGGCAAGGTCGCGCGGGCCCACGTCGCCATGGGCGCTGTTCACGTGGGCCGGCTTCGTCCGTGCAGTCGGCGCCCGCCGGTGCAGGTGGACTCGTCGCCGTGGCTCACGGGTGGCCTCGCCCTGCGCGAGGTCGGCCGGGACGGGGTGTCGACGGCCGGGCCGACGTTGATCCGCCGGAGCGCCTATTCGGTCTCCGGCCGGTCGGGGCTGCGTCGCATGCGGATCTCGGCCTGCCAGGGGCCGAGCATGTCGGCGAGGGGCTGGAGGTCGCCGTCGGCGTTCGCGGCGGCGAGTGCGGCCTGGTACTCCTCTTCGAAGTCCATGCGGAGGTCGTCCGGGAGTTCGGCGCGGATCTCGGCGGGGGTGGCGTGGTGGGTGCCGCCGAAGCCGATGGTGTGTTGGGGCCGGCGAGGGTCGGTGGTCTGCTCGTTCATGCCGCCAGGGTGGCATCGCGGTGGGCGTGACTGGTAGCCGGCGCGCACACAGGCGGAGCGCGCGCCGGCCACGCGCTCTACTTCGACTCGCCCATGGCCTCACGAAGCCAGGTGAGAGTCCCGGTCTTCAGCAATTCCTCGGCCAAGCGCCTCGCCGACTCGGTACGGATTCGCTTCTGGGAGTTCACGATCCACCGGTCCACGTTCTTGTGTCCCTGGTCCTGGTATTCCAGGGCCTGGATCAGGCACTCCAGCTTGTCCGCGTCGCCCGCGCAAATCGCCTCGGGCGTTTCGCGGGCCTCGTATTCGCCGATGATCGACCGCATCAGCGCGCCCAGACCGGCGGGCATGCCCTGGGACTGGTCGGCCGCGATCCGCTCGGCGTCGCCTTTGCCGACGTACTTCTGGCTGATGTGCGCGAGGTCGCCGGTGCGCGTCTCCCCGGTGTCGTGCCACACCGACAGGAGTGCGGCCTTCGCCGGGTCGGCACCCTCCAACTCGGCGATGATCGAGGCCAGGAGCGCGGCCCGCCAGGAGTGCTCGGCCACGGACTCCGGATCCTTGACGCCGGCGATCCACCACCCGGTCCGTTTGTGCAGCTTCAACGTGCCCGCCTCGAAGAGGAAGTTCGCCACCGCGCGGTCTTCGTCAGCCACCCCATGCCCCTTGCCTGTGGTCTACGTCTTCGACAGGCGGATGGCGTACCGGACCTGCGTCCAGCTCGCGCCGTGCCTGTGTGGACAGCGTCGCGCCATCCGACAGGACATCGACCCGTTCCCGCAGGACGTCCGTGTCGACGCCCGCCGCCTGGAGGAGGTGAGGGCGGACGGTGAACAGCGACCACAGGGTGTGGACGCACAGCTCGGAGAACCCCAACCCTGGTGTGAGGTGGCCGGCGAGGGGCGCGAGGAGGCGCCGCCCGCTCCAGGCCCCTGGGGTCACCGGCGCCGCCAGGAACGCGTCGTCCCCGTGCAGTTGCGGCAACTCACCGACCCAGTAGGCCCGGTAGTTCAGATTCGCGGTTTCCCCGGGGTCGCTGTCCACGAGGGTGTGTTCGATGAAGTTGGTCCTCCTCTCGGGATTGCCCTGACGGACGGCGACGGAGGCCACAGAGCGCGCGTCGAGCCAGTCGACAAGCCATCCCTGGCACGGCGGCCTCGCTGCTGATGCTGTATCCACGGCGTGGCGTCCGGCGCCGGGTCGTAGCCGACGAGATAGAGCGCCTGATGGCGGGTCAGGATGTCTGGGGGGCCGTTCGCGGTCTCGGCGGTTCGGCGAACCGATGTGAAGAACTGCTGCCGTCCGCCGTCCGCCGTTCGGCAGTTCGGGCGCTGTGTGGCGGATCGACTACGCGACGCTCTCTGCAAATCGCTCGCGGAACTCGCGCACCACCGGTGCGGACTCGTGCGAGGCGAGTTGCCCGGCCAGTAATGACAGCCGGGCGTTGCTGCGCGCCGAGTCGATGCCGACCGCGATGTCGAGTACCCGCGTCGCGACGCGAGCCGCCTCGTCGACCTCGCGGGCCTGGAGGTACGCCTCCGCCAGCCACGACAGATAGAGGGACATCTCCCTGATATGCGTGGTGTCGTACCGGTCGACGGCGGTCCGCAGCAGCGGCTCGGCACGTAGCGGCCTGCGCAACTCGGTGTAGCAGCGGCCGGCCATGACGTTCATCTCGTCGCGGTTCAGCCAGTACACCCACTCGGGATCCTCGCCCGGCCCGCTGCGCTCGAAGGCGTCGTCGGCGGCTCCGAGCGCCCGGTCGCACTCGCGGGGCTGGTCTGCTCGGGCGTGCGCCCACGCGACCCGTTCGAGGAGGAGCGCGCGCACACTGGCCGTCGCCTCCCCCCTGCCTCCGGCCGCTGCGGACCGGGCGACCAGCACGGCCTCGGTTTCCCGGCCGGTGTTGGCCATCTGGTACGACAGCGTGGACAGCAGGTTCGCGGCGAGAGGTCGGTCGCCGGCCCCGTGGGCGAGCCGGACGCCGGCGAGGTAGTCGCGTTCCGCCTGGGCGTGTAGGCCGAGGTCGGACGCCACCCAGCCTGCGAGCTGGGCGAGTTCGGCGCCGACGGTCAGCAACGCGCGGCCGGTCTCTTCCGTGTAGGAGCCCTCGCGGAGGACGCGAACGGTGTCGGCGAGTTCGCCTGCGATGGCGGGGTAGAGGTCGGTGCCGCCGACGATGTCGTCCATGCGTCGGAGATGGTCACCACGCCGGCGGATGGTGTCGGCGAGGGCGGCTCCGACGCGGCGGCCGGAGCGCATCTCGTACACCTGCGGCGTGTCGGCGAGCAGCCACTCGTGGGCGACCCGGGCGGCGAGTGCGTCGGCGTGGTTGTCGGTGAGGGCATGCGCCACGGCTTCCGCATCGGCCCGGCTCCACTCGTCGGTGCACCACGGTGTTGCCGAGCCCGGGACCGGGGGCGCGGCTTGGCCACGGCGTCCTCGCAGCGGGGCGGCGGCGGCTTCGAGTTCGTCGAGGCTGATCCCGAGGACGGTCGAGATCCACGGCAGCCACCGGGTGGGGAGCCGGACGCCGCGCTCCCACCGGGAGACCTCGTGCCTGGTCACCGTGGCGTCGCCGGACGCCTGGCACAGGAGATCGGCGAGACGCTGCTGGGTCCTGCCCTGCTCGCGTCGCACGCGTGCGATGAGCGTTCCGACGGTTTCGTGCTGGTGCATGGTTGCCCCCGACATAGTGCACATGTCGTGCTGCCGGCCAACAGTCTGGCCCACTCAGAGGCCCACATACAGGCTCCTCACCGAACCGGGGTGGAAGCGATTCCCTGGTCACCACGCTTGCGGCGACCAAGGAGTACGGAAATGGCGGCAACAGATCCCCCCGATCGAGTTCATGTGGGCCCATCCGGCGACTCCCACCGTCCGGTGCGGGTGAAGTTCCCGGATCGCGAGCCAGTGGACATGACAACCGACGAACTGGTCGCGCTCCAGCACGAGATCCGGGCGTACCTGCTGTACCGGGTCCCAGCTCCGCCGCTCGGCCGGATCTCGAACTCGGGCGGCTGAGGAGCCGCCCCATGGCCGCAGCGGTACGGGACCGCACGCGGCCTCCGGCCAGGCCCGCGCGTCCTGCCGCACCGCCCGGTCGGCCCCGGCCACCCACCCTGGGTCGGGTGACCAGGCCCGGCGGTGCGCGAATCACCGCCGGGCCCGCCTTCCCTCGCCCGGCCGCAGGTACCCCCGACGGCGGCCGGGCGAGGACCACCATCACTCACACCCAGGCTTGGAGAGGTCATGCCCCACTCGTCCCCGTGGACCATCGGCGACAACCTGTGGCGCAAACTCGGCGACGGCAACCACCACTTCGGCACCATCACCCGCGTCTGGCAGGACACCGACGGCCGATGGATGGTCGAGTACACCCGCGGCTGGAGCCGAGCAGCACGGGAAACCCACATCGCACCGGCCGACGAGATGTACAGCGCCAGTACGGCCCCCTCGCGGCCGGTGTGACCTACCCGAGCCGGACCTGCCATCGGTCCGCCGGCAACTCCTGGACCGCTGCGGGCCAACCGTCGCGCGAGAACCTGGCGACCTTCACGGCAGGGGCATCGGACTGCTCCATTCATCGTGTCTCGTCTCCATCCGCCCACCTCCACCTGCGTGGGGACTTCCCTTGGTGAAGCCGGTATTCGAATGGTGGAACTTTTCATATGGAAAAGGGAGTGTCACGTGTGTGGGGTAGGGGTGCGGCGGTAGGCGTCGGGGGTTTGGCCGGTCCAGCGGTGGAAGGCTCGGCGTAGGGCTCGGGCGTCGGTGTAGCCGAGGCGGCCGGCTATGGATTGGACGGGGAGGTCGGTTTCGCGGAGCAGGGTGCCGGCGCGTTCGTGGCGGACGGATTCGATTTCGTCGCGCCAGGTGGTTTCCAGGTCGCTCAGCCGGCGTTGGAGGGTGCGTGGGCTCATGGCCATGCGTTGGGCGACGAGTTCGAGGCTGAGTTCCTCGCCGAGGGCTTGGGCGACTTCGGAGCGGAACCTGCCGTGCCAGCCTGCTGCGGGGCGGGCGTTCTCCAGGACGTTGTCCGCGTATCGGCGCAGGATCAGGGCGAGTTCGTCGTTCGGGCCGGCCGGGCGTGGTGGTTCGGTGTCAAGGTCGAGGAAGGTCACCGAGTTGGTGCGGGCGCCGAAGTCGATGGCGCGGGTGCCGAACGCCTCGATCAGGTGTCGGTGGTTCTTCGGGGCCTCGTGGGCGAGGGCGACGTGGACGGGGACCACCCCCGGCCCGCGTGCGTCCCGGGCCCGCCTGAGCATGAGCGCCATCGCGAATTCGTCGATCACGGTCACCGCCGCCGGCGAGTAGGGCGCGATGCCGTACGTGATGGTCAGCCGCCGGTCCTCCTCGATCACCGTCATCTCGGCGCCCGGGTCGGTCATGGTCGGCAGGTAGCGGGCGGCGTCGCGGCAGCCGTCGGCGAACGTACCGCCGGTGGTGAACAGGTAGTCCCAGACGTGCAGTCGCCCCTGCGCGGCGGTCTCCGCGGTTCGGACGCCCGCGCCCGCCGGACTGCCGTGTGCGACCAGTTCCCAGAGTCGGACCAGGGTCGCGGTGGGCACACGCAACAGCGGATCCGCGAGCGTCTCCGGCTCCAGGCCCGGCAGATGCGCGAGTTCGCTGTGGGCCACCCCGGCCCCGAGCGCGGCATCTCGCACAAGGCGTGCCATGTGCGATGAAACCGTGTTGTCGATCACTGCCGGAGCATATCCGGATGGTCAAGCGCAATACAGATCCGGGAAGTGGCGTGGATGGTCCCCTGCTCGGCGTGAAGTGTCCCCCCGGTTTCGGGCAGCCGGATACGACTCGGCGGCGGTCGGGATCCGGGCCCGAAGGGCGGCTCGGATCCGCTGCCGCCGTGGGTCGCGCGGCCAAGGCAGGGCGAACGGGCCGACCGCAGCCATCGATGCCGCAGTCGGCGGGTGGGTCAGGGGCCGACCGTGCCGTCGATGCCCTCGCGGAGGAAGTCGGCGTGGCCGTTGTGTCGGGCGTACTCGTGGATCAGGTGCAGCATGACCAGGCGCAGCGACACTTCCTCGTCCCACTTGGCGTTGTGGCCGGTCACGTCGAGGGATTCGGCGGCGGCCTCGATCCGGCGCGAGTGCTCGATCTCGGCCTCCCAGGCGCCGAACGCCTCCGCGCGGGTGGACGTACTCGCGTCGTAGGCCACCTGGAAGTCGCCCTGGTCCGACCACACGAGCGGGATGTCCTCGCCGTTGATCACCCGTCGGAACCAGTTCCGTTCGACCTCGGCCATGTGTCGGACCAGGCCGAGCAGGGAGAGGGTCGAGGGCGGCATCGACTGGCGGCGCAGGTCTTCGTCGGAGAGGTCGTCGCACTTCATCGCAAGCGTCGCCCGGTGGTAGTCGAGGAAGCTGCGGATCATCTCGCGCTCGCCGGCGATCACGGGCGGCTCGGGGCGTTGGGTGGGCATGGGGGTGGCTCGCTTTCGGTCGGGGCGGGGGCGTGGGGCGGTCTTTTGGTGGGTGGGCGCGCGTAGACCACGGTCGGGCCGCGCGGGAGCATTGATTCTGCGCGATGTGGTCGGCCGGGAGTAGGCGGGGGCGGCTCGGGCTTCGGCGTGGGTTGTTACGGAGCGTATCCCTGGCCGAAGTCGCGCACGATGCGCTCGACGGCGCGCCGGGCGTAGGTGTCGGTGGTACCGGCCGGCCCTGCTGTTCGCGTCGCCGAGAATCTCGCGCAGCGTCCGGGCCGCGAGATCGGCGTGTTCGGGACCCAGGGCCGCGATTCCCGTCGCGGCGTCGACCCGGGCCAGGACGTCCGTCGCAGCCGAACAGGCGGCGGTACGCAGGGCCTCGGTCGCCGGCGCGACGTGCTCGGGGCCGCACCGGGCCAGGGCGCAGACGGCCGCGATCCGCACGCACGGGTCCGTGTCGGTCGCGGCCGGCACGTCGTTTCGGCGGACAGGATGCGGAGCAGGCGCGGGACCAGTGCGCTGCGATCGGCGGCGAGCCGGCCGGCCGTGACGCGAAGCGGCAACAGCCGTTCGGGGGCGGACCGTTCGAGCGGCGCCCGTCGGGTCGGTCGCGGTGTCCGTCGCCCGGTCGAGCCCGTCGCGTAGGCGGCGGCCGGCGACGCCGCCAATTGCAGACTCAGCGTCGACTTGCCCTGGCCGGCACCGCCGGTGATCAGCACATGGCGGTGCAGCCCGAGGGTCTCCTCGGCGGCCCGGGCCGGGGCCACCGGTTGTACGGCCGACTCCATCGGTAGGAACTGTCGCCTGTGGTGCTCCGCGTCGGGGCGGTTGCGCTCGTGCTTCCGGAACTCCTCGCGGACTTCGACCGCGGTGCCGGTGGTCGGCGCGCTGCGGGCCTGTTGACGTACGTAGACGGTGGCCAGGCCGTCGAGTGGCGCGTCGTACAGCCGGTAGGTGAAGTTGCGGGCGGCGATGGCCTGGGCGTGCAGCAACTCCCTTATGTGTGGCGCCAATCGAGGCGCCTGGTCGGTCGTCGCCGAGGGGTGTCGGTTCCACCACGGCACGATCCGGGCACCGTGGTCGTCGTTGCGTTGTTGCGGTGCGGGGAAGCCCGACTCCGCCAACACGCGGTGCAGATGGGCGTGCACGGTGGCCAGGTCCAAGGCCCGCGGCCCGCCCGGGACACCGTGCTCCAGGACGTCGGTCAACCGGCCGGTGAAGGCGGTGTATCGCTCGCCGACCGGGGCGACCGCCTGCCGGGTCGCCGACACCGCGGCCAGGACGTAGGTGCCCTCCACCCGGGAGAGTTCGGCAAGTCGGCTGTCCTTTGTGCCCATTGCGCCGGTCAGGGCGCGGCCGGCGAAGCAGCAGTCCAGGAGTACCGCCTTGGCGGGGACGCGACGGGCCGAGCGCAGCACGTTGCGCACGTCCTGGAACGGCAGTGTGGTGTAGGCGCGGTCGGGGCGGCAGTGCGGCAGGGACAGGAGCAGGTCCTCGGTGTCCGGCGAGATCAGGCCGTGGTCGGCGTAGTACGGCAGCACCAGGTCGGTCGCGGCGGCGGCCGCGTCGGTCAGCGCGTTCAGGACCTGGTCACGGTGTTCGGGTTGTTCGATCACCACACGGTTCTGCGCCGGCAGCCCCCACACCTGCGGATCGGTGAGCAACTCGCGCAGGCGGGCCAGGTTCCGGGCCACCGCCGGCAGCGGTGTCAGGTGCGCGAAGTCGTGCGAACCGACCAGGACCACCCGGGAGCCGTGCGGATCGTGTGGCGCGGCACTCACGTTGCCCAGGCCCGGCCGCCGCTTCGGTCGCCGATCCGCACACGCATCCATCCCCCTTGGCCGGCCGAGCAGTTCAGCGTAGTGGGAGTGGGACGGCCGGCAGGTACGTTCGTGGGACCGGGCGGCCGAGGGCCTGCTGTCGACGACCGCTCCGCAAGCGCCGATTCGTCGGTCGGGGTGTTCGGCGGGCGGGCCGAGTCACCTTCCGCGGCCTCCACTCGTACGGGTGGTCTTCCCCACGTTTGCGCAGGCTTCGGACGAAGTCGGAGCCGAGTCGGCCGGATGCCGCCGGAGAGTGCCGCCGAATCGGCGTGGGCATTGCCGGGCGACGTCCGTCGCGAGTGTGTCCCGGGCATGCTGCGGGCGGGTCACAGGCCGGATCGAGGCGTGACGTCCGTCCGAAGGCGATCGTTTCTTCAACCGAACGTTTGCAGCCGCAAGCAGGCTCTTGTCCCCGTTCGAGTTGGAGGCTGTCGTGTGTGGTTCCCAGGTGCCCGGACCCCGCCCGTTCGCCGCGTCGACCTGGCCGGAGCGGTACGCGCAGCCCGACGCCGGCGCCGGTTGTTCGATGTGCGCCAAGGACTTCACCGCGCCCGACATCGGCTGGGGGCTGTTGCTCAAGCGCGGCGCGTACGGCAACGCGTATCTGTGGCGCGCCGGTCGGGTACGCGGCTACGTCGTGGTGGTCTGGACCGGGGGACACGTCGCCCGATTGACCGCGTTGTCCGCCCGCCAACTCGCGGGCTTCATGGCCGAGGTGACCTCGGCCGGCCGCGCGATCGAGGCGCACTATCGGCCGGTGCCCAAACTCAACGTGTCCCTGCTCGGCAACGACATCCCGCACCTGCACGCACACCTGATCCCACGTCGCCCCGACGAGCCGACACCGGAACGCGTCCCGGCCTTCGCCCACTTGGACCACGACCGGCAGGACGAGGACCGGATCCAGTCCGACGCCGCGGCGTTGCGCGCGCTGCTGGCCCATACCGGCGCAACCGATGCGGCCGGCCTGGCGGACGACGCGATCGGAGCCGACCCGCCCGACCCGGGTGCCGCCGGTCGACCCTGAACGCGCCGGAGGCGGGTCGGCGCGGACCACGTACTGCGGCTCGCGTCGGACGAGGCCACCTCCCGACGCCGACGCCGACGGCGCGAGGCGGCCCTGCCGTGACCTGGTCCGTCCCGTCGTCGGCGTCGAGCTGCCGCGGTGAGCGTGGCCGCCGGGCTCGCCTACTCCCTGGACACCCGGCCGCGCGGTACCTCCGGCGAACTGCGCCGCCGGGTCTCCCGACGCGACGAACCGAACCCGGCCCGGACGCCGGGCGGCCTGACCGCCCTGCCCCCGGGCGACGCCGCCACACTCGGCCTACCCGTGGCCCCGGTGACGCCGCCGCGCTCCGCCTGCCCGTGGCCGCGCCGCGGTCGACGGCGAGTCTGCGCGCGTCGGCGTCGCTCGGGGCAGCCGGCTCACGGCGCACGCCCCGATGTCGTGCGGGCGGAGGGTCGCTGGTCGGAGGCTAGGGTCGGAGCGTGGACGCAACGCGGGTGCCGAAGGCGCCCTGCTCGCCGCGGTCGACGGATCCGGCGGGCTTCCCCATCCTCCCCGTCCCGATCAGGTAAGGACGTTCGCTCATGGGTGTTGTCGACGTGAACGCCTCAGGTGACGCAGGTTCCGTTGACGCAGGTTCTGCCGACGCAGGTGCCGCGGGCGCCGGGCAGGCCGGGTATCGGCGCTCGGCCGGCTCACCGCGTGGCGAGGCACGCCGGCGCGAGCTGCTCGATCGGGTGACCGAGGACCTCGCGGTCAACGGCCTCGTCGACTTCTCGTTGCGCCGGGCCGCCCGGGCGGCGGGGACCACGCACAAGGTGCTGCTCTACCACTTCGACGGTGCCGACGACCTGCTCAAGCAGGCGATTGTGCAACTGCGCGACCGGCGCATAGGCAAGTCGTCGGCCGCTGCCGGCGGCGGGTCGACCCGGTTGTCCCTGGGCGAATGGGTGCGCGTGGTGTGGCCCATCCTGGTCGGCGAGGAGGCGCGGGTCCTGGATCAGGCGATCGGCCTGGCGATGTACGACCCCGAGCGTTACGCGGAACTCGGTCGCGGCGCGTCCCAGCAGTATCTGCCCACCCTGCTGGCCGTCTGCCCCGAGCACTGGGCGGACCGACGCAAGCTGGAGGTGGCCGAGATGATCCTCGCGGTATTGCGCGGCTTCCTGGTCGACGCACGCACCAGCGGCGACCTGGACGGCGTCGCCGCCGGATTCGACGCGCTGACCCGAGCGCTGGAGCGCGAGGAGGCCGCCGACGCGTAGCCGCGACGGCCACCCGCGCAGCGCGCCGAAGGGCCGGGGAAGCGGTGTGGACAGTTTGCGAACCGCGTGGTTCACTTTTTCGAAGGATGAAGCGTCGTCCATGCGGAGGTCGGTGTGCCAACGTCCAGGGAACGCGAGAAGGTCCACTTCGTCAGCGGCGGGACACGGTGCGCCGCGTGGCACTATCCGGGAGACAACGGCGCCTGCGTGGTCATGGCCGGCGGCTTCGCGGTGACCAAGGAACCGGGCACCGACCCGTTCGCGAAGCGGTTCCACGAGGCCGGGTTCGGTGTACTGGCCTTCGACTACCGCCGGTTCGGCGAAAGCGGGGGGCAGCCGCGCCAGGTGGCCTCGATCCGCGGGCAACTCGCCGACTGGCAGGCCGCGATCGAGTTCGCCGGGACGCTGCCCGGAGTCGACCCGGCCCGGCTCGCGGGCTGGGCGTTCTCCGTCTCCGGCGGCCACGTCCTGCGCGTCGCGGCCCGCTCGCCGCGCCCGGCCGGACCGGGCCTCGCGGCGGTGATCGCGCAGACCCCGAACGTGGACGGCCCGATCGTGCTGCGCGCCGCCGCGCGGTACCAGACGTCCCTCGCGTTGTTGCGCCTCGCCGGTCGCGGAATCCTGGACGCGCTCGGCGGCGCGGTCGGCCGCCCGCCGCTGCTGGTGCCGCTCGCCGGTGCACGGGGCACGGTCGCGCTGCTCGCGACGCCGGACGCGCCGGAGGGGGACCGGGCACTGAACCCGGACAACATCCACCCGGACTGGCAGCAGGCGGTCGCCGCTCGTTCCACGCTCGCCCTCGGCTGGTATCGACCCGGACGGGACGCCCACCGGGTACGCTGCCCGATCCTGATCGTGGTGTGCGACCAGGATCGCACCGCGCTCGCCGAACCGGCCGTCGCGGTGGCGCGTCGGGCCCCGCACGCCGAACTGCTCCGGGTGCCCGGTGGACACTACGCCCCCTTCACGAGCGCGCACGAGCAAGTGGTCGAGGCCGAACTGACCTTTCTACGACGGCACTTGTCGAAGGCCGTTCCAACGGCCGCCGATCCGGCCGCCGACTTCGATCCGGCCGCCGCCGAGTTCGCCCCGGCCGCCGCCGACCCGCGAGGCCGAGCCCGATGACCCTGCGCGAGATCGAGCTGTCCGCCGGGACGATCGAATATCGGGACACCGGTGACACCCGAAGCACCGGTCCCACCATCGTGCTATTGCACGGCCTGCTGATGGACGCCTCCCTGTGGGACGGCCCGATCGCCGCGCTGTCCGCCGAACACCGGTGCGTGGCGCCCACGTTGCCGTTTGGTGCGCATCAGCACACGATGCGGGCCGACGCCGACCTGTCGCTGCCCGGAATCGCCCGGCTGGTCGCGGAGTTCCTCGACCGCCTAGACTTGGACGACGTCACACTGGTCGGCAACGACACCGGCGGCGCACTCGTGCAATTGCTGATCCGCGACGGCGCGACCGAGCGGGTGGGCCGGATCGTACTGGCCTCGTGCGACGCGTTCGACAACTTCCCGCCCGGCCTGACCGGCCGGACGCTGCTGCTCACCGGGAAGCTCTCGCCTCGGCTGTTCGGGCTGTTCATGCAACAGATGCGGCTCCGCCCGGTGCGCCGCCTGCGGATCGCGTTCGGGTGGCTGACCAAGCGCGGCGACGCGGTGACCGCCCGCTGGCTCGCGCCGATCCTGACCCGGGCCGAGATCCGGCGCGACGCGGTACGGATGTTGCGCGCGGCGGGCGCGGACACCGACCTCCTGCTCACCGCCGCCGAGTCGCTGCCCGCCTTCGACCGCCCCGCCCTGGTGGTCTGGGCGAGCGAGGACCGCGTGATGCCGCCCGACCACGGCCGCCGTCTGGCCGAACTCCTCCCCCGGGGGCGACTGGTCGAGATCCGGGACAGCTACACCCTCATCCCACTCGACCGTCCCACCGAACTCGCGCGAGCCATCCACGAGTTCACCGACACACCCGAGACGGCCAGATGATCCCGCCCCGGCACCCGCGCGCACCGGCGGCGTGCCGGGCCCACCCCCGTCTCAGCGCCCGGCCGACAACGGCGACCGACCACGACCGTCGCCGCCCATCCCGGCGCGATCGCGGCCCCGATCCCCATCCCGACCTCGATCCGGCAGCGCCCCCCGCACCAACACGCGCACCATCGCCACCCCCGCCCCCACCGCGATCACGTGCAGGATCGCCGCAGCGGCAAGGTTCTCCGGCAACGTCGTGTCCGGCGGGCTCGCGAGCGCCACATACAGGGTGAGCGGCAATTTCCAACCGCTCCAGGCGAACAGCGAGCCCGACCCGATCCAGCCCAGCGCGATCGGGAGCCGGCGAGCGAGCCTGCCCGGCCGGCCGCAGGCGATCATCGCGGTGGCAACGGCCGCCACCAGGGCCCAACTTCCCCAGAGCCCGGTCAGGATCCGCCAATCCGCGTCCCGCGCCTGCGGATGCGCGATGCCCCACGTGCCGCCGATCGCCCAGTACAGCCACACCACGCCGAGCCCGCCGCCCGACACCGCCGACCATGGGACGTGCCGCAGGCTCGACCGGCCGGCCGTGCCCCGATCCCGGACCGCATCACCGACCCGCCCGGCGAATACGTCCGGCCAACGTCGACGCAGATACGCGGGCAGCGCGAGCGCCAACCCCAACCCCATCCCGACGAAACCGAGCTGAATCAGGGCCGCCTCCCACCCCGGCATCGTCGCATCACCCGCACCGTCACCGGCCCCCACCGCCGATCCGTCGGCCGACTCCGAGTCGCCACCCGAGGACGCCCACAGCGAACTCAGCACCGCATACGGCAACACCGAAACCAGAAACCCGGTCCCCACCCACGCGCAGAACGCCAATGGAGCGCCCGGTATCCGCATTCCCCACGGGCGAACCAGCGCCAGGGCCACCGCGATCCCGATCGCCGCCATGCCCACCGTCGCCGTGTTGAGCACCACCCACTCGGCCGGGCCGAACCCCGCGCCGGTCGGCAACACGCCGATCAGCGAACCGATCACCCACGACGCCTTGATCACCGGATAGGGCGTCATCGCGAGCGCCGCTCCGTACGCCGCGACCCGGCCCACCCGGTCCCACCCGATCCATCGCCACACCGGAATTCCCCCTTCGATGGCAGGAATTCCAGCCTCCGTCGCAGCGCCGGCCGTCGGCATCCCTCGGAGGTGTGCGGCCGTCCCCCGATCGGGGGACGGCAACGACCGCCCCGAGGACGACTATTCGCGAGGTTCCCCGTACCAGCGCCAGCTCGTGCGCCGCTCGTGGCCCGGCAGGTCCGCGCGGCCGGTGGCCCACAACATCGTCGGCCACGGGTCGGTGTCCTGCGGGACGTCCGGGAAGAGCCGGGCCAGGACGCGTGCGCACAGGTCGGCGGGCGGGGCCCAGGTCACCCCGACGTCCTCGGCCAGGTCGTGGGTGTGCACGAGCGTCTCCACGATGCCCATCGCGGCGAAGCCCTCGGGGTCGGCGGCACCGAAGGTGTGGTGGGCCCGTACGCTCGACGGCGTCGTCCGCACCATGGCGACCAGCAGCGCGCCGCTTGCCTCCAGCACCTGCAACAACCCGTCCGGGCCCGCCGTGTGGTCCGCGTGGATCGCGTTGGCCGGGCCGCCCGGTCGCCGACTCGCCCAGACGAACGGCACCTCGCCGGACATCGGTGGGACCCTGGGGCCCAGTTGGGCGGCGTACGCGAAGAGATCGTCGCTCAGGTGCTCGACCGTCTCCCAACGATCCCACTCCAGCGCACCGGCCTTCGCCTCCCACGCCGCGGCCGGCACACCCCGCAGCGCGGCGACCGCGAGTTGCACGGCCCGATCCAGGTCGTCGGCGGTGACCGGCCCCGGCCCGTGTTCGGGCGGCACGGTCCGGGTGCCCGGCGGGATCGCGGGCGCGTCGTCTTCAGATGATTCGAACATGTCCGGACCGTATCGCCACGCACACCTCGAACCACCGAACCACCGACGGCGACATCGGCTCCGCGGTGGCGCACGAGCCGGTCGGCGGTGCACGGACGGTAGCGTGGCGACATGACCGTTGATCAGGAACTCGTCGATGCAGCGATCGAGTTGGCGCGCAACCGATTCCCCGGGCAGGACTGGTCCGGTGCGGCGGCACTGCGGCTGGACGACGGGTCGATCGTGACCGGTACCGCTCCGGAGGTGCCGAACAACGCGGTGCGGCTGTGTCACGAGACCGGCCCGATCTGCGAGGCGTACAAGCTGGGGCGGCGCGTGGTCGCCTCGGTCTGTGTGACCGCCGCCGACCAGGATCGCGGCTACTGGGTGTTGGCTCCCTGCGGGGTGTGCCAGGAACGTTTGTTCGCCTACGGGCCGGATGTGGCCGTCGGCGTACCGGAAGCGGCCGACCCGCGTCGTTGGCGGTCGCTGCGGCTGCGGGACGTGCAACCCCATTGGTTCGCGCGGGTGTTCTCCGACGACGTCTGGCCATATCGGCAGCCGGGCGACACGGATCCGGCCGGGTGGTCGGGCGACACGGATTCGGTCGGGTAGTCGCGCGGCAGCGCCGCCCCGTGGCGAACGTGCTTCCGACGGTTCGGGCGTGACGTCCGTCCGTGGCCCGTCGTTGGTCCGGGCGGAGGTGTGTGTCCCGGCACGCGGGCCGGGTTCCCGGGTCGACGCGGGCCGGCGGGCGACACCGCCGTGCAGCCGGGGGCGACGCCCGAAGCACCCGGATCGACCATGGGGAGAGCGACACTTGAGCGACCACCGCCACAATGCCATCGCCTATGCCGCCATCATCCTCGAACGCGCGGACGGCGCGGTGTTGTTCATGGAACGCAAGGACACCGGCTTCGCCGACGGCCTGCTCGCCCTGCCCGGCGGACTGGCCGACCCGGGCGAACTCCTCATCGAGGCGTGCGCCCGGGAGACCAAGGAGGAGATCGCCACCGACGTCGCCACGGCGGACCTGCGCACGGCGTACGTGTCCCAGGTGCTCGGTGAGACCGGCGCACCGGTGATCGGCTGGTACTTCCACACCACCGCCTGGTCGGGCGACCCGGTCAACGCCGAACCCGACCAATGCGCCCGGCTGACCTGGCTCGACCCGGCCCACCTGCCGCCCGATGTGGAACCCACCGACGCCACCGCGGTCACCGCCTGGCATCGCGGTACCGCGCCGACCCGGTGGGCCTGACGGCCCTCGGGTCCTTTCCACCGGTCGACGACCGCTAGGCGGGGCCCAGGCCCGCCTGATAGGCGGTGATCACCAGTTGTACCCGGTCGCGGGCGCCGAGTTTGGTGAGCAGGTGACCCACATGGGTCTTGGTGGTGCCCTCGGTGATGTGCAGGGTTCGGGCGATCTCGGCGTTGGTGCGACCTGCGGCGATCAACACCAACACCTCGCGTTCGCGCGTGGTGATCGCCCGCAACGCCGCCGGCGGTGACGTCGGGTCGGGCGCGGCCGGTCGGGCGGCGAACTCGGCGATCAGCCGCCTGGTCACGCTCGGCGCGAGCAGTGCCTCGCCGGCCGCGACCACCCGGATCGCGGCGAGCAGATCCTCGGGCGCGGTGTCCTTGAGCAGGAATCCGGCGGCCCCGTTCCGCAGTGCCGCGTAGATGTGCTCGTCCAGGTCGAACATGGTCAGGATCAACACCCGAACCCCCGGCACCCCGCCCGTACCGGTGATCAGCCGGGTCGCCTCCAGGCCGTCCATGTCCGGCATACGAATGTCCATCAGCACCACGTCGGGCCGCTCCCGGCGGGCCAGGTCCACCGCCGCCGCACCGGTGCCCGCCTCGCCGACCACGGTGAAGCCCGGCGCTACGTCGATGATGCCGCAAAAGCCCGCGCGCACCAGAGCCTGATCGTCCGCGACCAGCACCCGCACGTTCATCCGACCCGCTCCCGCAACGGCAGCACGGCGGCCACCCGAAATCCCCGCCCGGGCAACGGGCCCGCGCTGAACTCCCCGTCGTAGAGCCCGACTCGCTCGCGCATTCCGGCCAGGCCGTGCCCGTACGGCGGCTCGTACGCCTCGACGCCCGCGGTCGCCGGACCCGAGCCCACCCCGTCGTCGAGGATCTCGATCGCCAACGCGTCCGCGCGGTAGTCGATCGCCACCCGGCCGGTCGTGGTGCGCGCGTGCCGAGCGATGTTGGTCAGCGCCTCCTGCACGATCCGATACGCCGACAACTGGATCCCGGCGGGCAACTCGCGCACGTCGCCCGACGAACTCAACTCCACCCGCAACCCGGCCTCGGCGGCGCGTGCCAGCAGGGCGGGCAGATCCGCCAGGCCCGGCGCGGGCAGCCGATCCGCCGGGCCGTCCGCACGCAGCACGCCGAGCAGGCCGCGCATCTCGCGGATCGTCTCGCCGCTGATCCGGCGGATCGCCGTGAGCGCCTCCCGGGCCTGCTCGGGCCGTTCGTCGAGCACGAATCCGCCGTACCCCGCCTGCACGTTGACCACGCCCAGGCTGTGTGCGATCACGTCGTGCAACTCGCGGGCCAGCCGCAGTCGTTCCTCGGCGAACTCGGATCGGGCCAGGTCGGCGTGATGCTCGCGCAGCGCGGCGGCGTAGGCGCGATGCCGCCCGACCGCGTAGCCGATCGCCCACGCGGTGCCCACGAACAGCAGCGCGAGCCACGCGTTGCGACGCAGGTCGGCCGAACCGAGCAGCCACAACGCGCCGCCGAACAGGCCGACGCCGAGTGCCGCGAGGCCGGCCCGGGGCGGGTAGGCCACCGCCGCGCTGTACACCGCGGCCATCGAGACCAGCACCACGAACGGGCCGCCCAGCGCGAGGGCGATCGTGGTCTCCCCGGCCGCGCCCACCACCACCGCCCACGCCGCGAGCACCAGGCCCACCGCCCACCCGGGCCGGGCGCGGCGCAGCACCAGGGCGACCGCGAGCACGGCGACCGCGAGCAGCGCGACGGTCGGCTGGGTCGAGGTCGGCTCGGGGTAGCCGCGCCGATGCGGGTCGTAGTCGTGGTAGGCGTTCAGCACTCGCATCGTGGCGATCCAGCCCCCGACCAGGGCCGCGACCACGTCCAGCGCGACCCAGTGTCGGGTGCGCAGCCTCTTGGTCAACGGGCGCAGCGGCTCCGATTTCATGCGTCGATCGTAGGGAGCGAGCCCGGTTCGGCTCATCGCCCCGGAGGTCTATGACCACGGTCGGAGACGGCACCCCGAATCGGGCCGCGCACTCGACCCGCGGTCCGACGACGGCGCGTCCGCGAACCGACACGGTGGAGCACATGGTCGGCGGCATCGGGTTCGTGCCGGTGTCGGCGGCGCGGATCGAGCGAAGGGCGGAGCAGGGCGGATGATCGAAGTGCGCGGACTCACCAAGAGATACGGCGCGCGGGTGGCCGTGGACGACGTGACGTTCACCGTCGAACCGGGGCGGGTGACCGGGTTCCTGGGGCCGAACGGAGCGGGCAAGTCGACCGTCATGCGGATGATCCTGGGGTTGGCCGCGCCGAGCGCGGGCCATGCCCGGATCGAGGGGCGGCCGTATCGCTCGTTCGACCGGCCGCTGTGCCGGGTGGGCGCGCTGCTGGACGCGGGCGCCGTGCCGGGCGGGCGCGCCGCGTACCACCATCTGGCGAGCATCGCGGCGAGCAACGACCTCCCGCGCTCTCGGGTCGACGAGGTGTTGGTCCGGGCCGGTCTGCGGGACGTGGCCCGGCGGCGGGTGGGCGGATTCTCGTTGGGGATGAAGCAACGGCTCGGGATCGCCGCCGCGCTGCTCGGCGAGCCCGGGGTGCTGCTGTTCGACGAGCCGGTGAATGGTCTCGATCCGGACGGGGTGCGCTGGATCCGTACGCTGATGCGCGACCTGGCGGCCGAGGGACGCACGGTGTTCGTCGCCGGGCACCTGATGAGCGAGATGGCGCTGACCGCCGACCACGTGATCGTGCTCGGGCGGGGGCGGGTGATCGTGGACACCGGCATGGCCGAGTTCATTCGGACCGGGTCGCGGGGCGACGTGCTGGTGCGTTCGCCGCACGGCGCGGAGTTGGCCCGGGTGCTCACCGGGCACGGCGCGACGGTGACCGCCGAACCGGACGGCGCACTCGCGGTCGCGGACCTCGCGTTCGCCCGGATCGGCGAGTTGGCCGCCGCACACGGCCTGGTCGTGCACGAGCTGGGTGCCCGGCAGGGTTCGTTGGAGGAGGCGTATCTGCGGATCATCGGGGACGAGACGGATCATCGCGCGGTCGGCGCGATCGGCGAGGGGGCGGGCGCATGAGCGGCTTTCCGGTACCGCGTGGGGTGCTCGTGGCCGAGTGGATCAAGCTGCGCACGCTGCGGTCCACCTACTGGACCGCCGTGTTCGCCGCGGTCGCGGCGCTCGGGCTCGGCGCGTTCGACCTGGGGAATCTGGTCGCCGACTGGGACGGCATGTCGGCCGAGAAGCGTGCCGTGTTCGACCCGGTGCGGTTCGGCTTCAGCGGCGGGTACTACGTGGTGGTGCTCGCGGCGGGCACGCTGGGTGTGCTGGTGAGCAGCTCGGAGTATGGCTCCGGGCTGATCCGGACCACGTTCACGGCGGTGCCCCGGCGGCGTCGGGTGTTCGCGGCCAAGGTGTTGGTCACCGGCGTCGTGACGCTCGTGATGGGGGAGGCGATCGCCTTCGGCACGTTCTTCCTGGGGCAGGCGATCCTGGCGGACAAGCACCTGGACGTGGGCCTGGGTGCTCCGCACGTGCTGCGCGCGGTGGTTGCCACCGGTGCGTTCGTCACCGTGATCGCGCTGATCGGGCTGGCCCTCGGCACGATCGTGCGGCACTCGGCGGGCGCCATCGCCGGGCTGTTCGGGCTGTTCTTCGTCGCTCCGATGCTCACCGAGGCCGCCGGCGACGGGGTCCGGCGGGGCACCCTGCAGCCCGCCTTCCAGGCGCTGAGCAGCACCACCGGGGCGGCCGAGGCGGGTCGCCCGTCGACGGTGACGGCGGTGGTGGCGTGCCTGGTCTGGCTCGGCGTCGCGCTGGCCGTCGCCGCGTGGTCGATCGAGCGTCGGGACGTGTAGCAGACGTGTGGATCTTTGGACGGGCAGCGGGCCGGGAGGGTTGGCGTGCGCGGGGAGTGTGGCCGTTCGTGTCGATTTCCGCGTGGGCGGCCGTGCTGCCCGTGCGGGATCGGGTGCGGGTTCCGGTGCGGATTCCGCACGGATTGCCATGCAGTCGGCGATGCGTATGCGCATGCAGCTTTCCATGCAGTTCACCGTGCAACTCCCCGTGCAACTCCCCATGCAGTCTGCCATGCAGCTCGCCATGCAAGTACCAGGTCAGAGGGCCTTTTCCGCAGTACTCCCTCCCGTTCCACCGGGGCCCACCGGGACGGACACGATGCTCTCACGGATGTTCAGGTCGATGCCGTCGCGCACCACCTCGGGCCACTACGGCAGATCGGCTTCGCCCACCATCACGCTTCGCCGCAGGGCGACGGCGGGCCGTCGGCGTGCCGGCCCGGTGGATCGGGCGTGATCGCCTCGTGTCGGCGGCCGGCACCGGCTCTAGAGTGATCATGACGGGGTGGCGCGACACGGTGTGCGGCGAGGGGCTTGGGGACGTGGCGATACGGGATCAACTGCGGGGCATCGGCGGGGCGATGGGGGCCGCGGCGGCTTCGGGGCGCGCGGCGGTGGGCGGTCGCATCGGGGCCGGTCGGGCCCGGGTCGCGTCGGGGGACTGGGTACACGGGACGCTGGACGCGCTGCCGGCGCCGGCCGCACCCGCCACCGCCGCCTGGGAGTTCTCGTTGGGTGCGCTGGTATGTCGGCATCCCAAGGTGCCGGCCGTCACCGCCCGACCCTTGAAGCTGCTCGACGGCCTGGGCGCGGTGCGGTTCGGCCCGGAGACGGTCGGCTTCGACGGGGAGGACATCCCGTGGGAGAAGGTGCTCCGGCTCACCCTGCACGACGCGTTCGCCTCGATGACCACGGCCGCGCTCGATACCGAGGTGGACCGGATCCGTGACGTGTTGCCGCCGCTGCCCGGCCGCAAGTGGGCGGTGACCAAGGTGGTGGAGGGCCTGCTCACGGTGGTTCTCGCGTCGCTGGAGCAGGCCGACGATCGTCGCCTGGACAGCGCGGAGGTGGCCTGCGAGATCACCTACCGCGGGCTGCTCGGCCGGGAGAAGACGCTGCGCGCAAGCCTGTTCGCGACCGCCCTGCTGGCTCGGCAGACCGCCGTCGCGGACAGCCTGGTGGCCACCGCGCGAGCCCACGGCGTCGAGGTGGTCGCGGCCGTGCCCGAGGGCGGCGCCGGCGATGCGGCGGCGGCCGAGCGGATCCGCGCCCTGCGGGCCCGGACCGACGTGGTTTCGGCGAAGCTGCGGGCCCAGCGCGAGCAGGACGCGGCGGACCCGACGCCGGCGTCGGCTGCTCCCACCACCGGCCCCGGCACCTTCGTCCACCCCAGCGACACGGTGGATCCGACCGACCCGTTCGCCTGCTGACCGGCAGGGAATCCGACCCGGCGAACCGGCACAGGGTCCGAAGGTCCAAGGGCCTAGGCGTGCGCCTCCATGCCATAGAGACGCAGGCCCCGGGCGCGGTAGTTGACGAGGGCGTTGGGGTGGTCCTCGGAGGACGTGTGCAGCCAGACCCGACGGACCGGCTCGGTGCCAACGACGGGGGCGGTGTGCCAGGCCTGGCGGAGCAGCAGGGTCAGCGCGCAGCCGCCGAGACCCTTGCCGACGTATTCGGGAAGCAGGCCGAACGTGACCACCTCCACGTTGCCGGCGGGTTGTGGCTCCAGGTTGCCGATGCCCGCGGTTTCGCCCGTGTGCGTGATCAGCCAGGGTTGCCGCAGTGGGTGCGCGGCGTGAAGTTCGGCCCAGTCCTGCTCGGTTCGGGTCACGCTGCGCCAGCCGTACGGCGCGCCGATCCGCGCCTGGAGGTCCTGCACGAGGGGTGTGGCCGGGTCGACGCGGCGTAGTGCGAGCGACGGCACGGGGCGGGACGGCCGGAGGTCGTCGAGCGAGGTCATCTCCAGGTACATCAACGTCTTACCCATTGCGCCAGGCTATCCCCGACGACCGACACCCGCCCCGGGCCACCACGCTCCGGCGCGGGGCGGGGTACCCGGGGTGGGCGTGGCGGTCTCGGCTAGACGACCTCGTTCAGCTTGCCGGTGGCCACGTCGAAGACGAAGCCGCGGATCCGGTCCTTGTACACGACGAACGGATCGGCCTTGATCCGCTCGATCGACTGGCGTACGTCGGTGTCGAGGTCGGTGAACGCCTCGCTGGCCCAGGTGGGTTTGATGCCCGTCTCGGCCAGGATGGCGCCCTTGAATCCGTCGTCGTCGAACGTCAGCATGCCGCAGTCGGTGTGGTGGACGAGGATGATCTCCTGGGTGCCGAGCAGGCGTTGGCTGATCGCCAGGGAACGCAGTTCGTCCTGGGTGATCACGCCACCGGCGTTGCGGATGACGTGTGCGTCGCCCTCGTTCAGGCCGAGGATCGCGTATACGTTCAGGCGGGCGTCCATGCACGCGACGACGGCTACGTGTTTGGCGGGCGGGAGGGGCAGGGGACCGGTGAAGGCCGCGACGTAGGCGGCGTTGTTGGCCAACAGTTCATCGGTGACGGACATGCGAAGTCCTTCGGCTGGTGTGGCGAGGACCCACCCGGGATCGGGATTGCCGCGTGAACCGGGCGGGTTCGGACGCGGGACGGCCACGCACACGGCGACGACACGCGGCGTGACCTACCGACACGCCTCGTCGAACAGCCGGACGCGCCGGGTCGGCCAGAAGCCTTCCAGCGAAGTCGCGCCCACAGCGCCCCTGTTCCCCACGCGAACAGTGAACTCAAACCGACCCGACTGTGCAAGTGACGGCGGCGCCCCGATCGGCCGCCGGGGCCCGTGCGGCCGGGTGTCGTCGGTGGTCGGGGGTAGGGTGCCCGGTCGTGATCGAAGCCGATTTCCTCCGCGCCACCCGGACGTCCTACGACGCCTTCGCCACCGAGTACCCCGAATACGTTCGGTCCGACCTCCCGAACAAGCCGATCGACCGGGCCCAACTCGCCGCCTTCGCCGAATTCGTGCGCTCGGCCGACACCGGACCCCGGTCCGTGGCCGACGTCGGGTGCGGGACCGGTCGGATCAGCGCGCATCTGCGTGACCTCGGGCTGGACGTGTTCGGGATCGACCTGTCGCCGGGGATGATCGAGGTGGCCCGCCGCGAGCACCCGGACCTGCGGTTCGAGGTCGGTTCGATGACGGACCTGGACCTGCCGGACGACTCCCTCGGCGGTCTGCTGGCGTGGTACTCGATCATCCATGTCCCGGTCGAGCGACTCCCGGGTGTGTTCGCCGAGTTCCACCGGGTGCTGGCGCCGGGCGGGCGCCTCCTGCTGGCCTTCCAGGTCGGCGACGAACCGCTGCGGCTGACCGAGGCGTTCGGCCGATCGGTGGACCTCGACTTCCACCGCCGCCGACCGGAGCGGATCGCTGACCTGGTGATCGACGCGGGCCTGACCATGCACGTGCGGACGATTCGCGAACCCGACCCCGGCGAAGGTGTACGGCCCACACAGCACGCCTACCTGCTGGCCCGCAAACCCTTGCCGGTGGAGCCGGAGACAGCGGCGGCGGAAACGCGGGCGTAGGCGCCGGGCGACCGGCCGGTGACGTCGAGGGGTCGGTTCACGCGTGCGGTCGGTAGGGAGACCGCACGGCCACCGACGCCCTCGGCGTCCGTACCGTGACCGGCCGGCTTCAGCCCAGCGAAGCCGTCAGGGTGATCTCGGCGCCCGGCGAAAGCAGCCGGGAGATCGGGCAGTTCTGCTTGGTGACGTCCGCGATCTCGAGGAACTCCGACTCGTCGATCCCGGCGGCCACGACGGCGGTCTCCAGGTCGATCCGGGTCACCGTCGGGGCGCCCTCGACCCGGACCAGGTGCACCTTGGCCGTGGTGTCCACCGAGCTTGCCGGGAAGCCCGCGTCGCCCAGGCCCTTGGCCAGGGCCATCGAGAAGCAGCCCGCGAGCGCGGCGCCGATCAGTTCCTCGGGATTGGTGCCCTCGCCCTCCTCGAATCGGGACTTGAACGAATAGGCCCCCTCCAGACCGCCCTTGCCGGTGCGGATGGTGCCCGCGCCGTCGAGGATGGTGCCCTGCCACAGAGCTGTCGCGCTACGAATGGTCATGGCCCGATGCTAGTGCCGTGGCCACCGCTCGGCGTCCGGGCACATGTGCGAGCCCCGCGCGGGACCGGCGCGCAACCTGCCCCGCGTCGGCGGCCGGCCACCGCCTCGGCGGAGCTCGTCGAACCCTTGCCCCTGGGCATCGACAACACCGCGAACACCGGCGCGACCGGGCCCAGGCACGCGGCGGACAGGAACGCGTCGTGGTTGACCGCCGGTTGCGCCTCGCGGATGCGCCGCCCGTCACCACCGGCCGCGGCCATGTCGTGGCCGAGCCGCTGTACGCGATGGTCGCGACCACCGCCGGGCCCGGCGCGCCGCCCGCCTTCCGGCCGGATCCGCCGCCCGCGAAGGTCGGCCGCGCCGGACTTCGGGCCAACTCGCCCCGCCGGTCCGGAAGATCGATTGCCGGGCCGGCTGGGTACGTACCGCGACATGAGATTCCTCCACGACCAGGTACCGCCACACGACCTCACCTACAGTGACGTCTTCCTCGTACCGTCGCGTTCCGGCGTGGGCTCGCGCCTCGACGTGGACCTGACCACCTCCGACGGCACCGGCACCACCATCCCGGTGGTGGTGGCCAACATGACCGCCGTGGCCGGGCGCCGGATGGCGGAGACCATCGCCCGCCGCGGCGGCCTCGCGGTGATCCCCCAGGACATCCCGGTCGACGTGGTCGCCGAGGTGACCTCCTGGGTCAAACAGCGCCACCTCGTCTACGACACCCCGATCACGATGGCCCCCACCGACACCGTCGGCGAGGCGCTGAACCTGCTGCCCAAACGGGCCCACGGCGCGGTGGTGGTGACCGAGGGCGGGCGCCCGGTCGGCATCGTGGCCGAGGCCGACTGCCTGGGCGTGGACCGCTTCGCCCAACTGGAGCGGGTGATGTCCACCGAACTGCTCACCCTGCCGGACGGGGTCGACCCGCGCGAGGCGTTCGATCGGCTCTACGAGGGCCGGCACAAGCTCGCGCCGATCGTGGACCCCGACGGTCGCCTGGTCGCCGTGCTGACCCGCACCGGCGCGCTGCGCTCGACCCTGTACCGGCCGGCCCTGGACGCGGCCGGACACCTGCGCGTGGCCGCCGCGATCGGCATCACCAACGACGTCGCGCACAAGGCCGAGGGCCTGATCGAGGCGGGCGTGGACACCCTCGTCCTGGACACCGCGCACGGCCACCAGGAGCAGATGATCAAGGCGCTGCGCGCGGTCCGGGCGCTCGACCCGCCCGTACCGGTGGTGGCGGGCAACGTGGTCACCGTGCAGGGCGTGCGCGACCTGATCGAGGCGGGCGCGGACATCGTCAAGGTCGGCGTCGGCCCCGGCGCGATGTGCACCACCCGGATGATGACCGGCGTCGGGCGCCCGCAGTTCTCCGCGGTCGCCGAGTGCGCGGCCGAGGCCGCCCGGCTGGGTCGACACGTGTGGGCCGACGGCGGGGTGCGGCACCCACGCGACGTGGCACTCGCCCTGGCGGCCGGCGCGTCGAACGTGATGGTCGGTTCGTGGTTCGCGGCCACCTACGAGTCGCCCGGCGACGCCTACCGCGACGGCGAGGGCCGGCTGTACAAGGAGAGCTTCGGCATGGCGTCGGCGCGCGCGGTCCGGCTGCGCACCGCCACCGAGTCCGCCTTCGACCGGGCCCGGAAGTCCTTGTTCGAGGAGGGCATCTCGTCCTCGCGGATGTACCTGGACCCGAACCGGCCCGGCGTCGAGGACCTGCTCGACTCGATCGGCGCCGGCGTGCGCAGCGCCTGCACCTACACCGGCGCCCGCACGCTGGCCGAGTTCCACGAACGCGCCGTGCTGGGCATCCAGAGCCCGGCGGGGTACGCGGAGGGCAAGCCGCTGCCCGAGAGCTGGTGACGGTCCGGCGGCGCGGCCCGCGCGGCCCGCGCGGCCCGCGCCGCCGGATGGGCGCGCGGGGACCGCCCGGGGCCGGCCGCGGCACCCGGTCGGCAAACGGTTTGACGGGTGCGGAACACTTTTCCCATGCCCACGCCCACGCCCGTACCGCCCGCCACGACCGGTACGCAGACCTGGACGATCTCCCCGAGCGCGGTGCACTCGCCCGAGGCGCTCGCGCTGCTGCGCATGTACTTCATCGAGGTGAGCGACCGCTACTACCGGCTGCACGAGGGCCGGGACTCGACCCCGACCGAGATCGAGGAGGGTCTCGCCGACGCGCCGAGCGACCATCTCGCGCCGCCGCGGGGGCTCTTCCTGATCGGCAGGTACGGCGCCGAGCCGGCCGCGTGCGCGGGGCTGCTGCTGCGGGACGAGCACACGGCGGAACTGACCCGCGTGTTCGTGCGACCGGACCTGCGCGGCACCGGCGGTGGCCGACGCCTGCTGGCCGCCGTCGAGGATGCCGCCCGTGCCCTGGGCGTGCGTCGGATCGTGCTCGACACCCGCCTCGACCTGATCGAGGCCCGCACGCTGTACACCAGGACGGGCTATCGCGAGGTGCCCGCGTACAACGACGGCAAGTACGCCGAGATCTGGTACGTGAAGGACCTGACCGCCGCCGAGCGGCCCGATCCGGCCTGACGCGGCGGCACTTCGCAGCATCCGGCGGGCGGCCCGGCGCCGGCCCGAGACGGCTACGACGAACGGAAGCGGCGATGACCGACAGCGGCGAGCGCAAGACCTGGCGGACCATCGGCTGGGGGCCGTGGGAGGACGACGACCTGCCGGCCGGGCCGTTGGACGAACAGACACGGCAACAACGCGAGTTGCCGCGCACGCTGGTGTCGGTGGCCGACCCCGGGGTGCGCCGGCGGCCGATCTTCGACCCCGCGCTCAAGCAGTACGGCAGCGCGATGCGGGCCGGTGAACCACGGTTCGCCGCGCCGGGTACCGCCGAGCGCTGGCACGATGCCCGCCGCCGAGCGGTCGACCACGTGCTGGCGGCGGTGGCCGAATCGCCGTGGGCAGGCCACCTGGTGCTGCGCGGCAGCATGCTGCTCCGGGCCTGGTACGGCCCGGCCGCCCGCGAGCCCGGCGACCTCGACTTCGTCGTGGTGCCCGCCACGTGGGAACTGGTCGAACCGCGCACCGAACGCATGTTCGCCGACATCGCCCGCGGCGCGGACGCCCGCTCGGCCGCGGCCGGCGACGTGCGGATCGACGCGGCCGGCGCGGTCGACGACGAGATCTGGACCTACGACCGGGTGCCCGGGCGGCGCCTGGTCCTGCCCTGGCGGGCGGCCGGGTTGCCGTCGGGCATCGTGCAACTCGACTTCGTCTTCAACGAGTCGCTGCCCACGGCGGCCGAATACACCGACGTGCCGTGCCGCGACGGCTCCGGGACGCACCGGATCCTGGCCGCGACCGCCGAGCAGTCGCTGGCCTGGAAACTGCTGTGGCTGCTCTCGGACTCCTATCCGCAGGGCAAGGACCTCTACGACGCGGTGTTGTTGGCCGAGTCGACGCCGCTGCGGGCCGAACTGCTGCACCGCACCCTGGTCGCCGGCGAGCCGCACTGGGCCGGACGGCGCGTCTCGGCCGCGACGTTCGTCGACCAGGACGCCGACTGGGACGAGTTCGTCAAGGAATACCCCGACATCGGCGGCACCGCCGAGGAGTTCATGGGCCGGCTGCTCACCGCACTGGAACCGGTCTTCGCCGAGGAGAGCGCCGGGCCCGCCGTCGACGGCTACGCCTGGCGCCTGCGTTGGCTCGGGCAACTGCTCCCCGACGCACGTCGGGCGGCGGCCCGCGCCGGCATGCCGGCACTGGTGGAGTGGCTCAAGGGCCGCGGGCTGGGTCTGGCCGAGAGCATCGTGATCATCCGCGAGGTGGTCGGCCCGGACCGGTGCACCCTCGATCAAGCGGCCGACGCGTATGTCGCCGAACTGCCTTACACATCGGGCGAACTGGGCTACTACACGCGCAACCCCGAGGTGATTCGGGACGCGCTGGGAGCATTGCGCGAAGCGGTCTGATCGGGGCCGGGCCGGTCGACGCGACCGACCACCGCACCCACCGCACCCACCGCACCCGTCGCACCCGTCGCACCCGTCGCACCCGTCGTGCCATCGCACCGGAGGGATCCCGTGAACACCATCCATCCGTCCGTGGCCAGGGCCGTCTTCACCCTGGCCGATCCCGCCGTGGTACCCACCCTGGTGCGGCGGCTCGGCAGCGAACTCGCGCCGGTGTTGCGGCTGATGTCCACCGTGCCGACGGCCCTGACCGACGCGGTGCGAAGCTCGGGCCACGCCGAACTGATCGCCGCGATCGAGGAACGCGAGGAAGGCGAGGAACGCGAGCCGCGCGAGGATGGCGGGCAGCGCGAGCCGCGGCGCACCCGCGCCGACCAGCCGATGCCGCGCACCGCGCCGCCGCTTCCGCTGCCCGCCGTCGGGGAGCCCGATCCCGGTCCCGGGCTCGACCGGGCCACCCCCGGGGGCCCGGTCGAGCGGGCCGCCCGAGGCGACCTGACCGCCGCCGAGGTGGACACGCTCCTCGACCTGGACGATCCGCACGTGGACGCGCGGTTGTTCGCCGGCTCGCTGCTGCCCGACAACGAACGGGCCCGGCTGCTGGCGGGCGTTCGCCGCGACGGCACCCGAGGCCCGGTGCCCGGCCCGCTCACGACCCTGCTGTGGGACGCCGAGCTGGGCCGCTGCGCCGACTGGCTGACCGCGGGAATGACCTCGGGCGATCCGGAGGTGGCCCGGGTCGTCGTCAACCGGCTGCCGCTGCGCACCGAGGCCGGCCGGTTGCGGGTGGTCGTCGGGGTGTGGACTCGACACGGCCGCACCCGGGCGCGGCGGTTGCTGACCGAGGCCGAGTTCCCCCTCGCCACGCGCGAGGCGATCGAGGACGCCTTCGGGCGATCCGACGGCCTGGCCGTGCTCGGCGCGCGGCTGGCCGGCGAGGAGGATCCCGAACGGGTCGTGGCGCACCTGCGCGACGGCGATGACCGGGAACAGCGTGAGCGGGTCGACGACATCCTCGCCGACGGCGGCGACCTCCCGTGGGCGGAACTGCTCCGCGCGCATCGGGCCGCCGCGTTGCCCGCGGCGCTGCATCTTCGACTCGCGGAAATCCCGGACTGCTCATACGAGTTGTCGGTCGCGCTGCTGGCCAGGGGATTGCCCGAGCAGGCCCGGAACGAACCGTGGCTGCACGAGGCGCTGGTCGACGGCCGGCTGTCCGGCGCCGACCTGCTGCGGTATGCCCGTCCCGCCCGCGTGGTGTGGTCGATCCTCGCCGGCGTCGACGCGCGCACCTCTCCCGAATGGTGGGCCTCGGGCGTGCCCCGGGTCGAGGCGAACGCTCTGGTCGCCGAATACCTGGGCGGCGACGCCGAGGCGTGGATCGTGGCACTGCGCCTGTTCCCGGACTTCACCGGCACGATCGTGGAACTGCTGGCCACCGCACGGGCGGTGGCCGCCGATCGGCCCGGCTCAGCGACCGAGTGAGCCGCCGGCCGGCGCCGGGACCGCATCGGCGTCGTGGCCCGCGTCCGGAAGATCGCCGAGGCCGAGCAGGTCGAGTTGGGTGGGGCCGCCGGCCCGGTCGGCCCGGCCGGTCGCCTCGACGGCCGGCGTCCACGAGCCCCGGCAGGAGATCGGTGCGTCGTCGGTGCGGGCGTGGCCGGGATCGTCGTGCCGCCAGAGGGCGTGCGTCTCGGTCACCGCGACGCGGCGACCGCACACGCCGCAGGTGCCTCGTGGCCGATGCGTGTTCATCTCCCCATGATGTCCGATCGGGCGGACAACGACCGGTTCGAGGGCCGATGCGCCCGCCGCCGGCACGCGGGGGCGGGCACCCGCAGGCGCGCCGGCGGGAAAGTCGTGGGCGCGGACCGGTCACATTCGTGGACCCGGAGCCGTCATGGGTGTGTCGGGTGACAACGAGTCGCCGCCGACACCGTCGAGGTCGACAGACCGCGAAATCGGAGCACACCATGACCGGCAAGACCTTCAAGAACGACATGTCGATGATGTACGCGTTCCACGACGCGCTCCGTCGGGAACTCGGGCGGATCGCCAAGATCACCGCCGAGGCGACCGACGACCCGCGCCAAGTGCTCCAGGCAGCGCTCGGCTGGGAACTGTTCAAGAGCTACCTGCACGTCCACCACGGCGCCGAGGACGACGTGTTGTGGCCGGTGATCCGGGCGGCGGTGCGAGACCTTCCGGACGAACTCGCCGTGATCGAGGCGATGGAGGCCGAGCACGCCGTCGTCGATCCCGGTCTGGACGCCGTCGACACCGCGCTCGCGGACCGCGAGGGCGGGCCGGAGCGGCTGGCGACGATCGTCGAGCGCCTGGTGGGTGGGCTGGGCGCGCACCTCAAGCACGAAGAGGACGAGGCACTGGTGATCATCGACCGGCACGCCACGCCGGAACTGCTCCAGCGCTTCGGTTTCGAGCACGGCCTCCGGATCGGCGACGACAGTCCCCGATACCTGCCGTGGCTCCTGGACGGCGCGAGCGCGGACACGGTCGCGACCGTGATCGGCCGACTCCCCGAACCACTGCGCCTGGCCTACCGGGACGAGTGGCAGCCCGCGTACGCCGGGCTGGACGTGTGGGGCCCCGAGCGCGGCTCGACCGAGGTCTGAACGGTTCCCACCGCCGCGCGTGGCGAACCCGCGCCCGCGCTCGGCGGCGAGCGCCGACCCGGGTGCCGAGCCGAGGAAGCCCCGGACTCGGTGGCCCCGGGCAGGCGCCGCCCCGGCGGCTACCAGCCCACTCGGAAGTTCTGCCCGGTCTGGCCGCCCTCGATCGAGCGACGGTAGGCCATCGCGGCCGTCGCCACGTCGACCGGCGGGAAGCCCGGGAAGAACGTGTCGTACGCCGCCAGCGATTCGGTGAACATCGTCGGGCTGACCGAGTTGATCCGCAATCCGCGCGGGAGTTCGATCGCGGCGCCGCGCACGAACGCGTCGATGCCGCCGTTGGCCATCGAGGCCATCGATCCGGTCGGGATCGCCTCGCCCGACAGGATGCCGGTGATCAGCGTGAACGAGCCGTTGTCCGCCACGAAGTCGAGCCCGCCCCTTACCAGTTCGACCTGGCCGAGCAGTTTGTCCAGCGCCGCGCGCTCGGTGTCGGCGCGGGTCAGCTCGCCGAGCGCCTTGAACGGCACACCCCCGGCCGCACAGGCGACCGCGTCGACCCGGCCGACCTGTGCGTACATCGCCGCCACCGACTCGGCGTCGGTGATGTCCACCGTGACATCGGCCTTGGTGCTCCGGGACGCGGTGACCACGTCGTGCCGCTCGCGCAACAGCGTGGTGACCGCCGTACCCAGCACGCCGGTGGCACCGACCACGAGAACCTTCACGACAACCTCCGCTGTGGACCGATATATCGCTGCTGTCGATACCCGCCGATCCTCGCCGGTCCGGTCGGGATGGGCAACCGACGTGTGCCGCAACGGTTGCCCGCGGTCGCCGACACCGCTCAGGTCATCCGCCGCAGCCACTGCTCGACACCGCTGATGTGCACCGTCGACCACGCGTGCGCCGCGCTCGCGTCCCGGCACTCCAACGCGTCCACGATCGCGTGGTGTTCGCGGATCGTGCGCTGCCACGAGTCGTCCTCGGTCAGGCCGCGCCAGGTCCGGGCGCGCATGGTCGGGCCGGACAACGTCTCCAGCAGCGAGCACAACACCTGGTTGCCGCCGAACACCGCGATCTGGTGATGAAAGCGCAGGTCCTGCTCGATCAACGCGTCGTGCCCGGCATCGGGACCCGGCGGATCGGCGAGCGCGCGCAGCGTCGCGACGCCCTCGGCGTCGATCAGTTCGGCGGCCAGCGCGGTGGCCGCCGGTTCCAGGATCCGCCGAACCTGGAGGAAGTCGAGCACGCTCTTGTCGTGGTGGAAATCCACCACGAACGAGATCGCGCCGAGCAACAACGTCGGCTCCAGGCTGGTCACATACGTACCGTCGCCCTGCCGCACGTCCAGGATCCGGATCAGCGACAGCGCCTTGACCGCCTCGCGCAGCGAATTGCGGGACAGCCCGAGCCGGGCCGCCAGATCGGCCTCCTTGGGCAGTTTCTCGCCGGGCTGAAGCTCCCCGGACACGATCATGCCCTTGATCTTGTCGATGGCCTCGTCTGTGACCGCCACGCCGCTGACTCCTCCGGAGATCCGATGACTCCCCAGTATGGCGGGCCTCGGCGCGGCACGCGGGGTGGACGCCGGCACGAATCAGTCGCCCTCGCGACCCAGCGCCGCGATCTCGGCCGCGGAGGCGTTGCCGCCCGAGCACACCACGGCGATCCGCCGACCGGCGAACTCGGTCGGGTGGACCAGTACGGCCGCCAACGCCGCGGCGCCCGCGCCCTCGGCCAGGGTGTGCGCGTGCGTCGCCAGCAGCCGCTGGGCGTGCGCGATGTCCGCGTCCGAGACCAGGAGGAAGTCGGCGAGCCCGGACCGCAGCACCCGCTGCGGGAGCTCGAACCCCCGGCCGGTGGCCAGGCCGTCCACGGTGGTGACGTTGGCGCGGGTGACGCACGCGCCGGCCCGCCACGAGTCGTGCGCGGCCGGCGCGGCGCTCGACTGCACGCCGATCACCCGGCAGCCCGGCGCGAGTTCGGCGGCCACCAGCACCGCGCCGGCGGCACCGGTGCCACTGCCCACCGGGACCAGCACCGCGTCCAGGTCGGGCTCGGCGGTGAGGATCTCCAGGTACGCCGTACCCACCCCGGCCACCAGCGCAGCCGTGTCGCCCGGGCTGACCAGGAGCCGGCCCTCGGTCAGGGCGTACACCTCGGCCCGCGCCTGGGCGCCGGCCATGTCCGCGCCGTGCAGCAACACCTCGGCGCCGAGCGCGCGCACCGCCCGCACCTTGGCCGGATTCGCCCCGGCCGGCATCACCACCGTGCACGACGCGTCGAACGCGGCACACGCGTACGCGATCGACTGCGCGTGGTTGCCCGTCGAGTAGGTGACCAGCCCCCGGGCCCGCTCCGCCGGACTCAGGCCGGCCAGCAGGGTCAGCCCGCCCCGGACCTTGAAGGCGCCGACCGGTTGCACGTTCTCGTGCTTGACGTACACCTGCGCCCCGGTGGCCGCGTCCAGGGCGGGATACGACCACATCGGGGTCGGCGGCAGGTGCTCGGCGAGGAACTCGCGAGCGGCCACGACGTCGGCGAAGGTGGGGTCGGCTGCGGGGCGGGCGAGATCGGCGTTCATGTCGCCATCGTGGGGTGCGGACCGGTCATCGGTCCAATGCCCACCTGCCGGAACGCGGGCCCAACCCGGTCGTCCGGGCTTCGGGTGGCCGGGGCCGGTGCTCAGTCCGTCGTGCCCTCCCCATGGATCCGGGCCAGGATCTGCGGATTGCTCACATGCACCGGGACGTTGTCCTCGTCGAACAGACCGAGTCGGTGCAACGCGCCGCCTTCCACCGGGATCACCGCGCCGGTGGTGTACGCGGACAGGTCGGAGATCAGGAACAGTACGGCCGCCGCCACGTCGGCCGGCGTCCCGCGTCGGCGCAGCGGGACCCCTCGGCCGGCGAGCGCCGGATCCGCCGCGGTGGTGGTCGCGCGCGGCGTGGTGATCGAGCCGGCCGCGACCCCGTTGACCCGGATCCCGTACCGGCCCCATTCCAGGGCCAGCGTCCGGGTCAACCCGAGCACCGCGGCCTTGGCCGTGCCGTAACCCACGTGGTAGGGCGCCGCGACCACGCCGCCGGTGGAGTTGATGGTCACGATCGAACCGGGCGCCTCGTGCTCGACCAGGTGCCGGGCCACGGCCTGGGACAGCCACATCACATGATGCAGGTTCAGGTCGAAGGACTGGTCCCACTGCGCCCGGTCGAAGTCGAGCGCGGGCGCCCAGTGCGGCAACAGGCTGCCGCCGACGACGTTGACCAGCCCGTACAACTCGCCCGGCGCGGCGGCGGCCCGCTCCACCACGGCCGCGACGCCTTCGGCCGTCGACACGTCCGCACACACCGTCAGCAGCGTGCCGGGCGATCCGCCCAGGCCGGCCGTGTCGGCCAACTCGGCCTCGATCGCGGCCAGTCGCTCGGCGTCGCGATCCACGCCCAGCACGGTGGCGCCGGCTTCCAGCAGCCCTCGGGCGCAGGTCGTGCCGATCCCGCCGCCACCGGCCCCGGAGACGATCACCGTGCGGCCGGCCAACCTGATGCGTTCGGCTATCACTGCTGTGCTCCCTGTGCGGTCGTGGGGTTGCCGGGCGTCGCGTCGCGCACCGGAGTGTCGGTGGTCTCGATGGCGGTGTCACGTGTCGGATCGGTGCCGGCGGCCCGCAGCCGCGGGAGCACCTCCAGGCCCAGCGCGGCGATCTGCTCGCGGGCCGCATCGGCGGATACACCGGGCACGTGGATCCGCAGGTTGACGCAGGTGGCGCCGATCTCGGCGCGCAGCGCTGCCAGTTCGTCGGCCAGCGCGCCGGCGTCGGAATGGCAGACGAAGCCGGTGCCGCGCCAATGGCGCAGCGCTGCCGCCGGGGAGTACCCGCGATACACGTGCAACTGCCGCTCGAACGCCTCGCGCGGCGGATCGCCGAGCCACACCCGACGGATCAGCACCCGCGGCCCGACCCCGCCGGCGTCGAGGTACCGGTCCGTCAGTTCGCGCAGCCGGCCGGCCTCGGAGCCGCCGTCGAAGAGGATCCCGGCACCGGCCTGCGCCGCGCGCCGCACCGCGCCCGGACTCATCGCCGCGGCGACCACCGGCACCGGCCGGGCGGCACACCCGAACAGGGCGCGGTCACCGGCCAGTTCGCCCAGCTCCGCACCACGCAGCAGCGCGGTCAGCCGGGGCAGCCCGGCCCGAAAGGCGGCGGTGCGAGCGGCGAAGTCCCGCTCCAGCAGCCGGAAATCGAGCTCCAGGCCGCCGATCGCGACGCCGACGCCCACCCGACCGGGATGCAGCGCGGCCAGCCAGGCCACCTCCTCGGCGAGCAGCACGACCGGTCGCAGCGGCAACAGCACGGGCGCCGCGGCGGCCCACCCGGTCGGCATGCGATCCAACATCCAGCCGGCCACCTGGAGCGGATTGGGCAGGTATCCGGCGAAGCCGCCGTGGTGCTCGCTGGTCATCACGCCGTCGAACCCGTGGTCCGCGGCGAGTACGGCCTGGCCGATCGCCTCCGCGACCACGCCCGGGGCGTCGAGCCCGTCGTGCGGATAGATCCGCAGCGAGACGGACCCGGCCCCAAACGGCACCGCCGCCCGGGCCGCATCGAACCGCCGGTGCGATTCAACCGATTTCGTCGGTTTCGTAGGCTCCGCCGACACGCCACCACATCCCCTCGATCGGGTGCCGGCGATCATGGCAGAGCACTCGCGCCGATGAAACCATCACGAGATGTGCTAAGTGCGGGCCCGAAGGCGGTCGGTGTCGCCACATGGATACGGCGTCCATGCGGCCTCGCACGGGGTGGCCTCGATGGTCGGGCTCTGCGGGATCGCCGCGAAGGCGGTGCGGAGTTCGGCCGCGAAGATGTCACGGCCGGGTTCGTCGCGGCGAGGCGGCGGCCGAGGCGGACCCGGCGCGACCATGCCTCGTTGGTCATCCGGTCCACGGCGGCGAGCAACGCGTCCCGGAGGAAATGCCGCACCGTCCCGCCGGTGACGGGGCGGGTCTCCCACTCTTCGGTGAAGGCCGTCCACATGTCCTGGGTCGGCGCCATGACCACGTCTTCCTTGCCCGCGAAGGTGTGGAAGAACGTGCGCTTGACCATGTGGCCCCGCCCCGACCCGGCCCCGGACACGACCTCGGCCGGGCCGGGGCCACTGCGCCCGACCCGCTGGGTCGGCCGACGGCTCGGCGGACTATTGGTTGCCGGTCGATGTGTTTCGCTCCGACCCGGTACCGGCCGCCGACCCGGTACCGGCCGCCGAGCCGGCTGCCGGGGGCGGACTCGTGTCGGGGGTCGCGTCCGACCCGGCCTCGGTCCGGGGCCCCGGCAGCGTCGCGTCGGATCGGCCTCGACGGGCCCGGCGTTCGAGCCAGGCGGCCAGGGCGAGCAGCGCCAGGCCCAGCAGGAGCGCGGCCGACGGCGCCACGACGCCGAGCAGCCACAGCGCCTGCGCACCGTCGGCCGCGGTGTCGGCCAACTCCGCGCGCGAGGCCGGCGTCGTGGTCATGTGCAGCGACAACACCGGGAAGACCTCGGTCTGCCCGCCGGACACCGACGCGGCGGTCGCGGTGACCCCCTGGGTCGACTCCAGGTCCACGGTGACGCCGGTCTCGCTGTCGACCCAGCCGGTCAGGTCGGTGGTCGCGGTGTAGGCCAGTGGGACCGGGTCGGCCTGCCCGGCCAGTTCCGGCGGCCGGCCCGGGAACGCGACGCCGGCCAGGCCCAGTACGGCCGCCCTGGGCATCGCCGGGGGCAGTGTGCGCAGCGACTCCGGGTCGGCGAGCGGGCCGCTGGTACGGATCCTGAAGACGTACGTCTCCCGACCGGCGCGCCGCTCGGTCCGTACATAGGTGGCCGGGATGGTGGTCTGGGTCGGCGAATCCCAGTACGGATAGTTCTTCTTCTTGGGCTCCAACGGGAAGCCCGCGGTCAGGCCCCGATGCGGTTCGGCCGGGACGCCCTTGGGAATCGGCCGGTCGAGCAGGGACTTGCGGTCCACCGACCACCGCTTCTCGATCGTGGTGAGCGCCTGTTTCTGCGGGCCGGACACCACGGTGCGATCGCTCAGCACGACGGTCGAGCCGGAGGCGTGCACCGCGTGCACATGCCGATCCACGGTGACCGGCAGGTCGCGCACGATGGCTCCGGGCAGGTTGCCCGCCTGCAACGCCTGTGCGTCCAGCAGGGTCATGCCGCCGGCGAAGTGCATCGTGAAGTCGGCGTCGTCGGGCACCTGATGCACGGCGGGCAACACGGCGAACCGGGTCACCGCGCTCGTCGCGACGAGCAACGTGGCGGCGGCGCCGAGATACCAGGACGACTTTCTCATCAGACCAGCCTCCGCAGGTCGCCGGTCGGCCCGGGAGGGCCGGATGTCCTCCCGTCGCGTCGGCGCACGCGACCTGATGGCCCGTACCCCACCAGGATTCGAAACGGATCGCGTCAGATACCACGATTCCCGTCCCAGCCGGACCCGGTGGTGGTATATCGGGCAACCACACGCGGCGTCACCACATGGGGAACCACCCACGCCGGCAACCGCGTTGGGACTCGCCGACGCAACGTCCGCGCCACCTTCGCGCCGATGCCGCGCACGACCGCGACCCGCCGACCGGGCCTCCCACACCGACGGAAGCGTGAGCCTGACCTCCCCGGACAGCGGGCACACCATCGAACCCGGTAGCCGTTCACGTTCCGCGTCCGGATGTTGTACAAGTCCCGGTTCGACGCGGGCAACGGTCGGCCGCGCAACGTCCGGGCGATCGAGTCGACCCGGCGTAGTGCCGTGACCGGTCCGTAGCGCGCCGATCGGGCGCGTTCGGCGCGGGAGTTGCCCCGCCGAGCGCGCCCGGCGCCGTGTTGCTAGCGCACCGCCAGGCCCTCGATCTCGATCAGCATGTCCGGGTCGGAGAGTGCGGTGACGCCGACCAGGGCGGTCGCCGGGCGGCAGTTCTCCTGTTCCAGGCGGGCGGTGATCACATCGAAGTGGCGGGTGACGTCCGCGACGTCGACCGCGAAGTAGCGCAGTTGCACCACGTGCGCGAAGGTGAAGCCGGCCTCGGCCAGCGTCTCGGCGAGCCGGTCGAACGTGGTCTCGATCTGTCCGCGCAGATCGCGCACGTGCACGATCTCGCCGTCGGGGCCCCGGGACTCGTGGCCGGCCAACACCAGCCAGCGGTCCGGGTCCGTCACCGACACGGCGCGGTTGTACCCGAGCCGGTTGCCGAACATCCGAGGTCCGATGTCCTGCCTGTGCATCCCGTCACCCTTCGTCGTGATCGGCTCCGACCCTTGGGCGAAAGCCACGAATCGGAACAAATCCCGCCGGTGACTCTAGCCAGAACAACCGCCGTCGGCGCAGCGAACACGCCGGGGCACGATGGATCGGCGCGGCGTGCCCCTGCCGGGCGACCTTGCCCGGCCCCGGTCGGCGGCGGCTCGCGACGCCTCCGCGCCGGCCCTCCGGGTCAGCTCTCCACCTTCACCGCCCGCGCATGCCGGACGGGCGGGACGGTCGCCTCCGACCGGATGCCGTACTGCGCCGCCTGGGCCGTGTACATCGCCCGATAGCGACCCGCGTCGAGTGCCATCAGGCCGTCGTGGTTGCCCTGTTCGATCAACCGCCCGCCCTCCAGCACGTAGATCAGGTCGGCGGTGGCGGTCGCGGCCAGCCGATGGGTGATCAGCAGTACCGTCGTTCCGTCCTCGGTCATCGACCGCAGCGCGGCGAACGCGGCGATCTCCGCCTCCGGATCCAGCGCCGAGGTCGGCTCGTCGACGATCACGAACGGCGCGCCGCGATAGCGGGTCCGGGCGTTGCCGATCTTCTGCCATTGGCCGCCGGAGATCTGCGAACCGCGTTGGTAGCCCTTGACGATCAGGGTGTCCCACCCGTGCGGCAACGTGCCGACCAGCTCGCTCGCATCGGCCCGGGCGACCGCCCTCTCCACCCGGGCCTGGTCGACCGGCCGGTCGGCGCGGCCGATGAAGACGTTGGCGCGTGCGGTCATCGCCCAGCGCGGGAAGTCCTGCCCGAGCACCGCCACCCGATCGAAGATGCGATCCCGATCGGCGTCGCGAACGTCCACCCCGCCCCAGCTCAGCGTGCCCTCGGTGGGCAACAGCAGGCCGGCGACCAGCTTGGACAGCGTGGTCTTGCCCGAGCCGTTCTCGCCGACCAGGGCGACCACCTTGCCCGCCGGGATGCGCAGGCTGACCCGGTCCAGCGCCGGCGTTTCGTTGCCGGGATAGCGGTACGAGACACGATCCAGCCGCACCTCGTCCACCACCGGCGGCAGCGGCAGTCCGCCGGTCGGGATCGCCCGTCGCTCCGACTCGGCGCAGGCGTCCTCCAGGTCGCGCAGATACAGGGATTCCTCGTACAGCCGGTTGACCTGCATGACCAGCGCGGTGAGGCCGCTGGTGCAGGTACGGATCGCGATCACCGCGGTACCGCCCGCGGCCAGCGGCATGCCGCCCTCGGTGAGCAGCAGCCACAACGCCGCGTACACCAGCATCGCGCCGACCCCGGACATCGCGGACGCGGTCGCCTGGGTCAGGCCCTTGGCGTGCGCGAGTCGGCGGTGTTCGGCCTCCATCGTGGAGGACATGTCCTCGAACGCGTCCAGTACCAACGCGCCCGCACGGTGCGCCCGCACCTCGGCCGCCGGTGCCGGCTCGATCAGGCTGCGCCCGAGAATCTCGATCGCCCGCCGGTGCTCCAGCCAGGCGTGCGCGGATTCGTGTCGGCGACGCGCGGACCGTACCGCGCCCCAGCCCTTGGGCGCCGCGACCAGGAACAACAACGGCAGCAGGATCGGGTTCAGCAGGGTCAACACGCCGCCGGTGGCGACCAGGCCGACCAGCGCGTTGATCACCGCCACCGAGGCGCCGATCATGTGCCGCACCGAGTCGGTACCGAACCGGCCCGCGTCCAACATGCGATGGAAGCGAGCCTCCTCGAACGCCTGGAGTTCCACCCGGGCGGCGAGCCGGTAGTAGCGGGCCGTACAGACTCGTTCGACCTGTGGTTCGAGCCGGCTGGTCGCCCCCACCGAGACCGCCGCGAGCAACGCCGACACGGCGGTGACGCCCACGATGAACAGCAGGGCCGGCGCGGCGTCGCGCAGCCGGTCGGTGGTCGGCACGTCGGCGAACAGCGCCACCAGCGCCCGATTGGTGGCGAGCAGGCCCAGCCCGGCCGCGAGCCCCTGACCGATCTCGGCCACCAGCAGGGCGAGCACCGCGGGCCGATCCACCGTCCAGGCGGCGCGGGTGACCACCGCGACCATGCTCGGCAGTTGCCGCGCCATCGCCCAGAACGACACGCGCAGCAGCGGTTGTTCGTGCTCGGTGAAGGACAGGTCGTAGCGCAACGCGCCGCCGAACAACAACTGTTCGGACTCCGACACCGGGATCTTCCGCCGCTCGGACGCGCGTCGACGGAACTTCATCGGCCCTCCTGGGGCGGAATGGGTCGGGGGCGGTGGATCGGCGGGTGGGCCGGTGTGGGCTCGTGCGGGCGCATGGGTGCGGATGCGGATGCGGATGCCGGGCCGGGCGCCGGTGTGGGTGTGGGAGTCGGCGTGGATGCGGATGCGGATGCGGGGCAGGGTGCCGGTGTCGGTGTGCGGAGAGTCTCGGATCGTGGTGGTGTCGGGTCCAAGGTGACCAATTCCCTTTCGGTCCCGGGTTGTTGGCTGACGACCGCACATGCTGCCCCTCGGCCCGGTGGGTCGGACAGGGCGTATGGGTGTACGAGCCGGGCGCATCCCACCCATGGCGACCGCGGGCGCCCTGCGAGCGCCGCGGGCGCTCCCGGTGCCCGGGGCTGCTCGCGGGTGCCCGGGCGCGGCGACCCGGACGTCGGGAATTCCGACCCCGACCTGCCGCTACCCGCTGCGGCCCGCCCGGGCCTGGGCGACGAACTCGGCCAAACCGCTGGGGGTGGCGCGTTCCAGGATCACCTTCGGCTCGACGGCGATGCCGTACCGCTTGCCGAGGACGTCCGCGAACTCGATCGCGAGGATCGCGTCCACTCCGAGTTCCGCGAAGGTGTCGTCCGGGTCGACCCGGGAGATGTCGAGCGAGACGAGTCTGGCGGTCTGATCGACGATCTCGTCGAGAAGGGCGGCGTTCACGGGCATGGTGAGGCTCCTTGACGGGTCGTGGATGCGTCCCAGGCGCGGGATGTCGAGGTGCGCGGGATGTCCGAGGTGATCGGCAGCACGACGACACGAGCGATCCTGGGGCAGACGTGGGGAGTTCGCCCGTACTCGGCCGTCGGCCCGTGCCGAGGGTCGCCCACCGGCCCGACCCCGGCTCCTGTCGTACGGGAAACGCTAATGGGCGCCCGGGTTCCGGCGGTAGAACGGGACCGATCCGGCGCGGGTGGCGAAGCGTGGCGAATGCTTCGGGAGCTTTCAAGGCTCGGGGTGTCGGGGGCTTGGGGGGCTTTGGACACGGCGGACACGGCGGGCGCGACGGGCGCTACCGGAGCGCCGGCTGCGCGCCCGGTCCGCCCGTTGTCACAGCGGTGGGTTGAGGCCCTCGAAGAAGGCCAGGAGCGCCGCCTCGCGCAGGTGCGCCGGGAGGTGGTCCAGGAGCGCGTGCACCGGCGCCAGTCGACCGTCGGTCAACAGGCCCGCCTTGAACATGAGTTCGGTCAGCGCGTCGGCGGTCACCCCCGCCTCGGAGGCGGCCAGGGCGGTGAGTTCGTCGACCGCGAGCAGTTGCTCCGGAGTGGGCAGCGGGTCGCGGTCCCCGGCCGCGCGTACCGCCGACCGCAGCGCGGTGAGCAGTTCGGGTACGTGCGGGCCGTGCGTCGCGGTCATCGTCAGGTGGATCGTCGGCGGGATGCCGGTTTGGGAGAGCTGGGGTTGTACGGCCCAGCCCAGGCGCTCCAACTCGTCCAGGAACGCGAAGAAGTCCACGCCGTCCGTGGTCACCGCGACCAGACTCGTCGCGGGCGCACCGAGCACACGCAGCCCCTCGATGCCCGCGATCCCCTCCACCAGCTCGGCGGTGGCGGCCAGTGTCCGGGTGACCAGGTCGCGGTAGCCGGCGGCGCCGAGATGGCGCAGCACCGCCCACGCGGCGGCGATCAGGCCGCCGGACTTCGAACTCTGCATCGTCGAGTTGACGACCGGATAGCCGGTCCAGTCGGATGCGACGAAGTACTGCGTCCGGCGCAGCGCCGCGGTGCGGTACAGCACGATCGAGCAACCCTTGGGCGCGTAGCCATACTTGTGCAGATCCACCGAGATCGAGTCCACCCCCGGCACCCGGAAGTCCCAGGCCGGCACGGGATGTCCGAGCTGTTCGGCGAACGGCAGCACCCAGCCGCCGATACACGCGTCCACGTGGCAGCGCACGCCGCGTCGCGCACAGATCGCGGCGATCTCGGGGATCGTGTCCACGACGCCGTGTCCGTAGGAGGGTGCCGAGGCGACCACCAGGACGGTGTCGTCGGTGATCGCCCGTTCGATCGCGGCGACATCGGCGGTCATCCGGACCGGGTCGATGTCCACGATCACCGGGTCGAGGCCGAAGTACTTCGCGGCCTTGGCCCAGGCCGCGTGTGCCGAGCGGGCGAACACGATTTGTGGGCGCACGATTTCGGGCCGGGCGTCGCGGGCCGCCTTGGCCGCCAGCAGGCAGCTCTCGGTTCCGCCGCTGGTCCAGCTACCGGCCGCGCCGGCGGGTGCGTGCAGCATCTCGCCGACGGCCGCGACCACTTGGTGCTCCAGCGTCGCGACGCTCGGGAACGAGGTCGGATAGAGGCCGTTCACGTGCAGATACAGCTCGAACGCCCGTACGGCGACCGCTTCGACGGAAGCCGCGCCGGAATCGAACGTATTGGCCACTCCGGGCCGCCCCCGCCCGGGTTCGTCTCCGGCGTGCATGGCCGTCAACTCCGCCAGCACCTCGTCCACCGACCGGCCGTCCGCGAACATGCCCACGTGTGCCTCCCCGACTGCGACTGTGGTCTCGTCCCCGTCGGGCTTCGATGCGGCCCGGTCACGGGTTCCGGCACCGTAGCGCGGCGGGCCGGCGATGTCTGTACCCGCCGCAGGTCGGGGCGGGTCCGGTGGTGGGTGGGTGTGTTGCGGCCGGGATGAATCGGGCCGCGTTGCCTAGGGTTGGCGGTACTTCAAGGACGCATTCCGAGCCGTCTCGAAAGGCACTCCGATGGCAATCGCGACCGCACGCCACCCCGACTCGGCCGAACTCCTCGCCTTCCTCCGCCCGCGTCATCGCGGGCTGCTCGCCACGACCCGCGCCGACGGGCGTCCGCAGATGTCGCCGGTGTCCTGCGGCGTGGACGAGGCGGGCCGGATCGTCGTCTCCACCTATCCCGACCGGGCCAAGACCCGGAACGCCCGCCGGAACGAACGGGTGTCGATGTGCGTGGTGTCCGACGACTGGAACGGCCCGTACGTGCAGGTGGACGGCCGGGCCGAGGTGTTGGACATGCCGGCGGCGCTGGAGCCGCTGGTCGAGTACTTCCGGTGCATCTCGGGTGAGCACCCCGACTGGGACGAGTATCGCGAGGCGATGCGCAGGCAGGGCAAGTCGCTGATCCGCGTGCACATCGAGCGTTGGGGGCCGATCGCCACCGGCGGCTTCCCGGCTCATCGGGCGGCGGGGGGATAGGGGGCGGGTGGGGGTGGTGTCCGGGCGCCGGTGGGGCGCCCGGAGGGCGCGCCGCCGATCGGCGCAATGCCCGCCGAAACCGGCTCGTGGGGGGTGGGCTGGTGGGATGACCGAGGAGACTGCGGGTACCGTCCGTCCATCCGTCGATGCGTTGCCCGGCCGGGTGGCCGCCCGGCGGCGCGAACTCGGGCTCTCCGTTGCGGACATCGCCCGCCGTACCGGACTGCCCGGAACATGGGTGCACTCCGTCGAGAGTGCGGCCACCGCACCCTCCGCACCCGGCTTGTCCCGACTGGCCGACGCGCTCGAAACCACCGTCGACGACCTGCTCTCCGCGCCACCGGCCGGCTTCACGCACCGGATCCCGCCCCGACCGCCGGGCCGGGACGCGGGCCCGGGGCGGGAGTTGGTGGAGATGACGGACGAGGAGTGTCAGGCGCATCTGCAGTTGCAACTGGTCGGCCGGATCGCCGCCTTGGAGGGGCCCGAGCCGTTCGTCGTGCCGGTCAACTACGTGATGCTCGGGCGCGACGTGATGTTCTGTACGGCCGCCGACGCGATGCCGGCCCGGGTCGAGGGCCCGGTCCTGTTCGAGGTGGACGACATCATCGACGCGGCCAAGATCGGCTGGAGCGTACTGATCCGCGGCACGGCGGAGCCGGACCAGGACCCGGCGGACTTCCCTGCGGCCGGCGACGCGCCTTGGCCGGCGGGGCGCCGGGACGTGTGCATCCGGATCCGGGCGGAGCGGGTGACGGGACGGCGGTTGCGGCCGGTGATGGGGGAGGCGGGGGCGCAGGGCTCAGAGGGCTCACCGGGCTCACCGGGCTCGCAGGGGTTGGAAGGCGATCGATAGGGGGACGGGCCGCCGCCGATCGTCCCGGCCGCATATCGTGTCGATCATGAGTACACACTTTGACGTCGTTGTCCTGGGCGCGGGTCCGGGCGGATACACCGCAGCGGTTCGCAGCGCACAGCTCGGGCTGCGGGTCGCGGTCGTCGAGCAGAAGTACTGGGGCGGCGTCTGCCTGAACGTCGGCTGCATCCCGTCGAAGGCACTGCTGCGCAACGCGGAACTCGCGCACATCTTCACGCAGGAGGCCAAGACCTTCGGGATTCGCGTCGAGGGTTCGGTGACGTTCGACTACGACGCGGCGTTCAAGCGCAGCCGCAAGGTCGCCGACGGTCGGGTCAACGGCGTGCACTACCTGATGAAGAAGAACAACATCACCGAGTACGACGGCCGCGGCGCGTTCGTCGACGCACACACGCTCGACGTCTCGCTCACGGCCGGCGGCGTCGAGACCGTCACCTTCGACCACTGCATCATCGCGGCGGGGGCGACCACGCGCCTGCTGCCGGGCACCTCGCTCAGCGAGCGGGTGGTCACCTACGAGGAGCAGATCCTCACCGACCGGCTGCCGGAGAGCATCATCATCGCGGGCGCCGGCGCGATCGGCGTCGAGTTCGCGTACGTACTGCACAACTACGGCGTGAAGGTGACCATCGTCGAGTTCCTCGATCGGGTCGTCCCGCTGGAGGACGTCGAGGTATCCACCGAACTCGCCAAGCGCTACCGCCGGTTGGGCATCGAGATCCTGACCTCCACGCGAGTCGAGTCGATCGACGACGGCGACCCGAACGCCAAGGTCCGGGTCACCGTCACCCGCGACGGGCAGCAGCAGGTCCTGGAGGCGGACAAGGTCCTCCAGGCGATCGGTTTCGCCCCGCGGGTGACCGGCTACGGCCTGGAGACCATCGGCGTGCGCCTCACCGAGCGCGGCGCGATCGACGTGGACGGCCGGGGCCGTACCAACATCCCGCACATCTACGCGATCGGCGACGTCACGGCGAAGCTGATGCTCGCACACGCGGCCGAGTCGATGGCGGTGATCGCCGCCGAGACGATCGCGGGTGCCGAGACGATGGAACTCGACTTCGTGATGATCCCGCGCGCGACCTACTGCCAGCCGCAGATCGCCAGCTTCGGCTGGACCGAGGCGCAGGCCCGGGAGCAGGGCTTCGACGTCCAGGTCGCCAAGTTCCCGTTCACCGCCAACGGCAAGGCACACGGCCTGGGCGACCCGGTCGGCTTCGTCAAGGTGATCAGCGACCGCACCCACGGCGAACTCCTCGGCGCCCACCTGATCGGCCCCGAGGTCACCGAACTCCTCCCCGAACTCACCCTGGCCCAACAGTGGGACCTCACCGTCCACGAGGTGGCCCGCAACGTCCACGCCCACCCGACCCTCGGCGAAGCCGTCAAGGAAGCCATCCACGGCCTCGCCGGCCACATGATCAACATGTAGCAGTCGACTCCCGGAGCACTCTGCAATCCACCCCGGCCGTCGAGCGCGCCACAAAGGCGCGATCGACGGCCGCGGGTGAGCGCCGAGCGGCCGGTTGCGAGGGCCTCGACGTCGTCGGCAGGGATGATGTCGGCACTGTGGTCCTGTGCCGGGGTCGGCGGTGCACGTGGGGTCGGTGATTCGGTGAGCGGGACCAGTGGGGCGGGGCTGCCGTTCGTCCACTCGGAACCGATGGCGGCGAGAGCGTCGGCGGGCGCTGCGCCGCGCAGGAATGCCGCGCCGTGTCTGCCCACCACGCGGGCGCCGTCGCCGTCCCGGACGACGGGACCAGGCGGGTGATTCCGGGAGCCGGTCGCACCTCGCCGGTCACGGGAATTGGAGGCAGCCTCGGGGAAGGGCGTCCGGTCAGGCCGGCCAACAGGGGCGCGCGGAGGGTGTACGCGGCGACGAGCGCGGCGTACGGGTTGCCCCGGCAGGCCCACCAGGCGGCGGTCGGCTCCCAGCCGGGCCAGCAACTGCGGATGGCCCGGGCGGCACGCCACGGTGTCGACGATCGCCTCCGCGCCACCGGTGCGGAGCAACCGCCGCCGTCGGTCGGTGCTCCCGACCGAGGTGGAGCCGGTCCCGACGACGTCGGCATCGTGCGATTCACGGACTGCGGCAGCGAGCGAGTCGGTCCACACGGCTCCCGCCCCAACCGCTCCGCGGATCCGCCACAGCCCGCGTCCGGCGACCGCGTACCCCGTCCATCCATCGCGGCGGTGTCGAAGCCCGGAAGTGGCCGTCGGGTCCGGACCGCGTCGGCCGGCACCAGCCCTGCCGCATCCGACAGCGGTACCACGACGGCTGCCATCGGCCGTGCTGCGGCGTGAGCCGGTTCGCGCACCGCCCGCTGCCAGGGCGCTTCACGAGCTGCCGGGCCCGCTGCCGGCCTGTCGTCGATCGGGAGCACAGCCATGCGACCACGACGCCGTCACGGCTTTCCGCCCTGCGTACACGAAGTGTCCGATGCACATCGCCTCGTTCACGCCCACAAGCGGGCGGTCCGAGTCAGACGGTGGCGAGTGAGACCTCGGTCGACTTGAGCAGTGCCGTCACCGAGGAGCCGACCTCGAGGTCGAGTTCGCTCGCGGCATCGGCAGTGATGGCGGCGGTCAGTTCGCCGTCCTCGACGGTGATCTTGACGCCGGCCATGGCGCCGCCCGCAGCGATCCGGGTCACGGTGCCGGGGATCTTGTTGCGGATGCTGAGCCCGGAGACCGATCCGGTGGCCAGCGACACCTCGGTGGACTTCACCAGCGCCCGTACCTCACGGCCCTCGGCCAAGCCGAGATCCTCGACCGCATCGACGGTGATCGCGGCGGTGAGTTCACGCCCTGAGTTCAGGCGAACCTTGACGGTCGCCATCACCTCGCCGGCCGTCACGGAAGTCACGGTGCCGGGGAACTGGTTGCGGATGCTGAGCGACATCTGACACACCTGAATTCTCGATCGTCCGGGGGCGGATCCCCGGCAGGTGATCACCACGCTAATCGGGACGAATCCCCACGTCGAAACGCACGCGAACAGCGCCTCGCAGATGCGACCCGACAGCGTCGGACGCCCTGCGAATGCGGTACGCGGTTCCGCCTCGGCGCCGCCACGACGGTCCGCGACATACACCCGTGCCCGCCCGTCGGTGCTCACCTTCACCCGGGGCGCGCCGCAACCCGATCGCACCAGCGCCGGTGCGGGAGACTGGTCCGATGTTGACGATCGGCGAACTGGCCTCGTACGGAGGGGTGACGGTGCGCGCGGTGCGGCACTATCACGCCAAGGGGCTGCTGCCCGAGCCGAAGCGGGACCACTCCGGATACCGGCGCTACGGCGGCGGCGCCGTGGTCGAGCTGATCCGGATTCGCACGCTAGCCGAGGCCGGGGTACCACTGGGGCGCGTGCGGGAGTTGCTTCAGGCCGACGAAGCGGAGTTCGGCGCGGCGGTCGCGGACATCGACAAGCGGCTGCAGGCGGAGATCCGGGAGCGCCAACGCCACCGCGAGCGGCTTGCCCGCCTCGCCTCCGGGGACGACCTGGTACTGCCTCCGGAGGTGGTCGATTTCCTCGACCGACTGCGAGCGCTCGGCGTCGACGAACGGATCGTCCGGGTCGAACGCGACGGCTGGATCCCACTCGCCGCGCACTCACCCGACCGAATCCCGGAGTGGGTGGCCCGCAAGCGCGAACAACTCGCCGACCCGCAACTCGTCGACTTCTACCGCACCCTGTCCCAGGCCCTCGACCGTACCGACGACGACCCACACCTGATCGAACTCGCCGACAACCTGGCCGCCTACCTCACCCACCTCGCCGAAGCACAGGGCGAGCACCACCCCGACGACCCCGCCCCGGACCCCACGCTCGCCACCGTCATGGACACCCTGGCCTTCGACACCGCCCCACCGGCCCGCCACCTGACCACCCTCCTGCACGAACGCGGCTGGACCGGCTGGACCACCCTCAAACGCACATGACGCCATCGAGGGAACGATGCCCCCACCGCGTCCGAACGGGCGATCCGCTTGCGGAACTGTCCCGCTTCCGAAGGGTTTTCCACGGCTGTCCGACCGGCAGGCGCGACGGGCTGTTCGAGCCGACCGATGGGGTGCTGTGCACCGACGGGCCGGCGCCGGCGCCGGCGCCGGAGCCTGAGCCCGAGCACCGGCGCGGGCACGGAGCCCTGTACGCGGCGCCGAACAGGGCCGCCTGGACCTCGACCGGCTGCGGACCGAGCCGGCCGGCCTGCCGTTGTCACGGACGCCGACGGTCGCCCGGGGCTCGCAGTGGACGTCTCGCCGTGGCTGCGTCTGGACGCACAGACCTGCCCGGACCGGTTGTTCTGCCACCTACGGCCGCCCGGCGACGCAGAGCACCGGATGATCCCCGGCCGGCCGTACTCCTTCGTCGTCGCGCTGGAGACCGGGCGTACCACCTGGTCGGCGGTCCCGGACGCGGTGCGGCTGGAGCCCGGTGCCGACCTGGCCGCCGTGACCACCACCCGACTCCGCGACACGATTGACCGGTTGATCGACGCCGGGCACTGGAAGGCGGGCGTTTCGGAGGTCCTGGCGGTGATGGACGCGGGCGACGACGCCCCGCGCATCGCCCGCCTGCCGACCGACCTGCCGGTGCAAGTCCTCGGCCGGCTCCGTCCCGGACCGGGTGATGCGTCGCCCGGCGCCGACCCGCGCGGAGTTCGCTCCGGCCACCCCTGCCGGGGCCGACCACCCAAGCACGGGGCCAAGTTGGTTTTCGGCGACCCCGCCACCCGGGGTGACGAGCGGGCGGTCACCTGCACCGCCACCGGCCGCTACGGGCACCGTCGTCGCCCGGTTTGGGACCGGCTCCACCCGCATCTGACCCGCCGCGCTGCCTGGCCGGAAACCACGACGGGCCGCTGCCCCTTATCGAGGGCACCGTGTTCCGCCTGGCCGTCGAAAGCTGCCCATCGGCAGGGTGAACCGCCCGGTCCGGCTCCGGTGGCCGCGCATCGGCGCCGACCCGGCCGACGCGAACCGCTCTCGGCAGGCGTTCCTCCGCCGCTTCGACCTGGAGTACACCTTCCGCCTGCTCAAGCAGACCCTCGGCTGGACCCGGCCCCGCCTGCGCCACTCCGCAGCGGCCGACCGATGGATCCGGCTGGTCATCGCCGCCCACGCCCGGCTCCGTCTCGCCCGCCCGCTCGTCGCCGACCTCCGCCGGCCTGGGAGCGACCGGCCGACCCGAACAAACTCATCCCCGCCCGCGTCCGCTGCGGGTTCAGGAACCCCCACACAAAGGCGCCCTCACCAGCGGAGGCGTGGGGCCGCGTCGGATTTGAACTCCTGCGGAAGCCGGTCCTCTTCGCGCCGAGGCCCCACTGTCGGCAGTCGATGCGAGGATCCGGCCGACCAAGACGAGAGGACTGCCGTGGGTACCTGGGACATCGGCCCCTTCGAGAATGACATGGCTGCGGACTTTGCCTCAACCCTCGACGAAGCCGCCGAAGCGGACCGCGAAAAGGTCGTCCGCGACACGCTGGTCACCACGATCGACACCCGGGACCACCTCGACGGCAACGAGGGCTGCGAAGCCGTCGCGGCAGCCGCCTTGATTGCGGCGCAGTGTTCCGACGGCGAGCCGGTCAGCCCCTTCTTCGGCCCCAAGGAACCGGTGCCGGCCTTCGCGAGGGAACTGCGTTCGTTCGCGGTCGATGCCCTCGACCGGGTCCTGGCCCCCGAGTCCGAGCTCGCCGAACTCTGGGACGACACCCCCGACGGCCCGCGTTGGCGCCTGAGCATCGACCAGCTCCGATGGATCCTCGACCCCCGCCTCCGGCCGCAGGAAGACGTGCTGTTCGAGATCTGAACCGCGAAACACACCGTCACCGCTCCACGCGAAGGGAGCGAGTCGGAGCCGAAAGATGGCCCTGTCGGTTGCTGAGAATTGGCCTCTTGGGGTGGTTGTTCTCAAGGGCGGGCATTCGGCCGGCGGGGACTGGGGGCTTGCTACAGTCGGCCCGGCCGACGGGGGCTGTCCCTGGTCGAGGCGAGTGAGCGAGCGCGCGGTCTTTGCGGGCCGTGACGCGGCTTCGGTGTTCCCGCGTGGTCTCTGTGCTGCGGTCTCGGTGCGAGCGAAAAAGGTGCGTGCACGTGGCGGGAAGAGAAGAAGGTTTCGAGCGCCTGATCGAGCCGTTCCGGACGGAACTGCTGGCCTACTGCTATCGGATGCTCGGATCGGCCCACGACGCCGAGGACCTGGTCCAGGACACGTACCTGAGGGCCTGGCGGGCACGGGAGCAATACGACGCCACTCGCAGTTCGCTGCGCACCTGGCTCTACCGGATCGCGATGAACGTCTGCCTGACGGCCCTGGAGGCTCGCGGTCGCCGGCCGCTGCCGTCGGGGCTGGTGGCCGCGTCGGATCCGCTCGGGCCGCTGGTCCAGGGGGAGAACGCCGCCTGGCTCCAGCCGTTGCCGGACTCGTTGTTGGGTGCGGGCGATCCGGCCGGGGCCGTGATCGACCGCAGCAGCCTGCGCCTGGCGTTCGTTGCTGCTCTGCAACATCTGTCGGCGCGTCAGCGTGGCGCGTTGATTCTGCGTGACGTGCTCGCCTTCTCCGCGTCCGAGGCGGCGGAGATCCTCGACACCACGGCCGTGTCGGTGAACAGTTCCCTGCAGCGGGCGCGTACCCGGATGACGGAAGTCGGAGTCCGACAGGAACGTCTCAGCGAGCCGTCGGCGGCCGAGCAACGTGCTTGGGTCGATCGCTACATGAAGGCGTTCGAGCAAGCCGATGTCGAGGCTCTCAAGCGGCTGCTCACCGAGGACGTGCTCATGGAGATGCCGCCGGTGCTCAACTGGTTCGTCGGCCGCGGCAACTATGGCCTGTTCATGGAGTGGGTCTTCGCGAAGGCCGGAACGGACTGGCGCCTGAGGGCAGTTGCGGCCAACGGCCAGCCCGGGTTCGCCGCCTATCGGCGCGTCGGTGAGGGATACGAGCTGCACACGCTCCAGATCTTTACGGTCACCGCCGTAGGCATCAGTCGGAATTCGGTGTTCCAGGAGGCCGAGGTCTTCGCGTCTTTCGGTCTGGCGCTCGAACTCGACGCCTAGCCGGGGACTTGTCGACGTCGGGGAAGGCGTGTGGCTGCGTTGGCGGCGGTGGAGTGGAGGCGGTGGAGGCGGCCAGGGATCCATGGCGCTACGGCAGGTTCCTTGGCGCATGTGGCCACCCTTGAACCGATGCCCGTAGTGTCGGTCGAGTTTTCAAGGGATGTGTGCAGGTCAGGGGCTTTGGAACGCTCGGCGGTCCGTCGTCGACTCCCGCCCCGCGACCTGCATGTCTGCGGCTGACAGGGCCTCTGCAACGGTGCGCTCTTCCTGCCGGAGACGCTTTAGCATCTCTTGACCATGGGCGCGATGAGTTCGGACCTCGCCGTCGGTATGTAGTGGCGAGTTCGCCGGAATACCCCGGGCGGACCGGTCACAAGGGAGCATGCGATGTCAGACAGTCGTGCGGAAGACAAGGCCGCGATCCAGGCCGTGCTGGGTGACTCCTACAAGGCGTGGGAGGTCGGCGACGCCGAGGGCATGGTCGCCAACTACACGGCGGACGCGACCGCGATCATGACGGGCTCGCTCCGGGACAGCCGTGCCGTGATCCGCGAAAACATGGCCCTGGCCTTCGCAGGGCCGCTCAAGGGCAGTTCGACCTACAACAAGCAGCTCAGCATCCGCTTCGTCGGCTCGGACGGCGCGATCGTCGTCAGCGAATCCGGCATCCTGTTCGCCGGGCAGTCCGAGGTTCCGGACGCGGGCAAGGTGAACGCGACCTGGGTGTTCGAGAAGCGGGACGGCCGGTGGTTGATCGCCGCCTATCACAACAGCCCCGTGCTCGCGCCCGGGCAGTGAGCCGTGGCTGCGCCGCGGGGCACGGGGTGGGCCGGCCGCGGGATGTTCGCTACCGGGTTGGTCGTTGAACATTTCGATCACCGGTTCCGCATGCTGCGGCGCAGCTATGTCGGGAACGCATCGTGATCCACGCCCCCTTCCCCATGGGCAGCACGAGCATCCGATCCCTGGGGGCGGCCCGCGTGGGTTCGCGCCGAGTACTGAGCACTGAGCACTGGGCCCGTCCCGTCAATCGGGACGGCCCCAGTGGGCTCGGCGTCGCATGGCAGTCGGCCTTCCCGGCGCAGACGTTCACGCGGTCGTCGCGTTGTATGCACTCGGCCATATCCCGATCGAGGAACCGCGCGTGCTGCCGGACCGGATCGCCACCTGGTTACGCCGGCTACAGCAGGGTGGGTGGTTCCTGGCCGCCACTTGCCACGGGGCATGGACCGGCACGGACGAGAACTGGCTCGGGCGTGCGCGCGACTCCCATGTCCGGAACACCCAGCCGGCCGCCGACGCGACGAAGCCGGCCAAGTCCTGCTCCACGCCCACCGGAAGCCGCCCGAGCTCGGAAGCGGACAACTCGATCACCGGGCTGTTGCCCCGTCCGACCCGACGGCCGGCCGGCCGGTGTCGCCGAACCGCTCGGCAGTCGGCTCGGCTGCGGATCGTGGCCGAGCCAGGGTCGATTGCTGCCGTCGACAACCTTGTCCCACGCACGCCGGCCCTCCGGCCTACAGCAACAACCGGGCGGCAACGTGACTCCCGCAGGGCCTTCCATCACCTCCGGAAGCCCGCGTCCGAAGCCGGAGAACTCGCACCCGAGTCACGCCCGGTCGACGCCGAGACACAACTCCGGTAGGAACACGGCAAGTTGCGGAAGCACTGCCACGGTCTGGAGGAACGCCTTGCCCTCCATGCCACCACCATCATCAAACTCGCCCTCGAAAACCGGGCATTACAGGATCAAGCCATCGAACACCGTGCAACTGTTACGCCACTCCACCGGACGCAACGCAGCCGCGAGATGGCCGGGACTCCCGACGCTACGGCCAAGGCCAAAGTAGCGCGTTGCCGCTGGTCACGACCTTGTTGCAGGTCCGTGAGGCGGAAAGGGGCCACTTCGGTCAGGCCCGGTCGGCCGACCGGCGACGGGATACCTTCGTGTCCGTTGCGAACGGCCTCGGGAGTCCTGGCCGACTCAGCGGGCCGTCGGAGCCGGCGGCGTGACCACCTCGCGCAGCTCGTCGGTGGCCTGGGTGATGAGTCGGGAGAGGGAGGCGTCCGGGTCGGTCAGCCAGCGGGACGTGGCGCGCCGGTGGATCGTCAGGACCACGTCGATGATGAAGCGTGCCTTGCCGGGCTCGACGCCGCGGCGCTCGAGCGCCCGCGCCAGCGCGTCGGCGATGTCGGCGAGCTTGATCAGATCGCGCTCGGCCAGTGCCGGGTTGGCGGCGATCACTCTGACGCGGCGCAGCAGGAACTCGCGCGGGCGAAAGATCTCCTCGGCGGCTTTCAGCGCGGTCAGCAGCGCCTCGAGCGGCGTGAGGCCCGGGTCGGTCGCCTCGAACTGGGCGACGAGGTGGGTTTCGAGCTCGTTGCCGGCGAAGAGGACTTCCCGCTTGTCGGGGAAGTAGCGGTAGAAGGAGCGCTCCTTCAGACCGGCGGCGCCCGCGATCTGCGCGACCGAGGTGCGCTCGAACCCCTGCGTCTCGAAGAGCTCGAGCGCCGCGCGTTCGAGCCGGCCCTGTGCGTCGGATTCCCATCTCGGCATGCCCACCAGAGTACGACAACAGAAGCTGTTATCAGCCTGCTATGGTCGATGACAACAGATGCTGTCATCACGAGGGAGATCGTCATGAAGGCTCTTCAATTCGACCGGTTCGGTTCCCCGGACGTGATCGTGCTCCGCGACGTCCCGCAGCCGGTGCCGGGACCCGGTCAGATCCGGATCGCCGTGCGGGCGTGCGGCCTGACACCGGCCGACTGGCACGTCGTCGACGGTCTCCTCGCCGACCGTCTGCCGCCGCTGCCGCGCGGGCTCGGCTTCGAGGTCGCGGGCACTGTCGACGCGCTCGGCGAGGGCGTCACCGGCGTGCGGATCGGCGAGCGCGTATTCGGCCCGGCCACCTTCCACGGCCCGACGGCCGGCGCCGCCGAGTACGCGCTGATGCCGGCCTGGGCGCGCATCCCCGAAGGCGTCACCGCCGAGCAGGCCGCCGCGCTGCCGATGGCGGCCGAGACGGCGTGGCGCGCGCTCGACGACCTCGGCGTCCAGCCGGGTGAGCTGCTGCTCGTCCACGGCGCGGGTTCCACCGTGGGCGAGGCGGCGGTGCGCTTCGCGCTGCACCGGGGTATTCGGGTGATCGCCACCGCCGGGCCGACGCGGGCCGCCGCCCTGGAAGAGATCGGCGCCCGGGTGGCCGCCTACGGCGAGGGCATGGCCGAACGCGTCGGCGCCCTGGCCGGAGGCCGCGTCGACCGCGCCCTGGACACGGCGCCGACCGGGGGCCGGATCGACCGCGCCGACCAGCCCAGCCCCGCCGGCGGCTCGCTACCGACCCTGATCGAGATGACCGGGGATCCCGACCGCGTCCTCACCGTCTCGGACTTCGGCGCCGCGGCCGAGCTGGGCGTCCGGATCACCACCGACATCCGCTACGACCGCATGGACGAGTTCGCCCGGCTCGCCGGCGAAGGCATCCTGGTCGTACCGATCGCCCGCACCTACACACTCGACCGGATCCAGGAAGCGGCCGAGCTCAGCCGGTCCCGCCGACCCGGCGGCAAGCTCATCCTCGTCCTGTGATCGCCCTGTCGGCCCGGTAAAGCGAGACCACCTCGACGAGGAGCGGGGGCCAGGCATCCCCTCCTCGTCCGCGGCGCCGCCTCCCGCGTTGGCGCGGAGCGGCGAATTGCAAGAGCAACTTTCCGCACCAGCGGCCCAGGGCCTCGCAGCGGTGATCGATCACGAAGAGTGCGCCGGCGTCGGAACCGGAACTCCCCTGCGCTTGCTCCGCTTTGGCGGACACCGTCGTTGTGGTGGTCAGGCCGCGAGTGCGGCCTCGTATTCGACGGGTGTGCGGTAGCCGAGGCTGCTGTGGAGCCTGCGGATGTTGTTGCGACTTGGATCCGGCCGCGCTCAGTGGTCCGGCCCACTGCGCGTGAGCCGAGAAGGACCGCCCACCGGGCCTGATTGGTGACAGTGGCACCGGCCAGGTCCCGTCCGCCCATCGCGACGGGCACCGAGGCGGCGAGAGCCGGCTGCCACGGCCGGTACCCCTCGGCGACGAAGCCGGTCGGCGAACTCGTCGAGGCAACGGCCCAAGACGTTCGCGGACCCGCGTCCGAGCGCGGCGATCGTCGAGGCGCTCACCTTCGGCAGCCACATCATCGCGACCGGCACCGACTCCCCCGATCTGCGCAATCCGACGCCCTGCGGAACCGGCCGACAGCCGTCCGAGCATGAGCGTGGGCCTGGGCCTGAGCGGCCTTTCGGGGCCGGGCCGGCTGCATCCCGAGCCCGGGTGCGAGGAAGGCGTGCCTGGAGCGAACGCTGAACGCGCTGGGGCGGCCCGCCCGGGACGTCACTCCGGAGGACATCACCCGCGTCGTCGGGGACCCGGCCGTCGCAGGCCGGGCAGCATCGACTCGACGCGGAGTCGGCCCCGGTGCTTGACCGACATCGAAGCTGCGATCCCGTAGTCGGCCCGACCTCATGACAACGGCCGTGATCGTCTTGTCTCGACGAGGTGGGGTGTGGACGTCAGTCGCCGGATACGCCCCAGAAAGCGATCTCGTGCGGGATGCCGTCCCGGTAGAGCACCATGTAATGGCCGCTCCATCGGGGGGCATCATCCAGAGCGTCCAGAATCCCGAAATCCATGGCGTCGAAGTCGGCGCGGCTCGGTCGATCCGAGCCGAACCCCGCCCGGATCACGGACGCGGCCAACGGGCGCACCGTCCCGAAGTCGTGATCCTCGCCGGCGTCGATCACCCGGTTGACATCCAGCACCGAATGGGTCCCATGGGTGCCCATGAATTCCCAGTAGAGCTCGTTCTGCCACAGATCATCCGGCGAGGCCGGCGCGGGCAGGTCCCAGTCCGTGGGACTCCAGTTGTGGCCGGCCGCGAACTCCTCGGCTCGCAGAGCCTCGAGCGCGGCGCCGACGTCTTCCCGGTACGGCACGACGTAGCTCCAGCCCGATGCACCCACGTGTCGTCCCCTCCCTGCGGCACTGGTCGTCCTGCGGCGTGAGGATGCTAGCGGCGCCTTCCGACACGACGATCGGCTCGTGATCCCGATGTCCTTCGGCGCTGCCTCAAACAGGTTCGCCGAACATGTGCGCTTTCTCGAACGACTTGTCGGTGGTAATGGCGACGCTGTTCTTCTCTCCCTGTTCGATCAACAGGTGGAGGGGCAACTCGGCTTTTCTGCGGCCGAGTTCCAGGTAGTGATGTTCGTCGATGCAGAGCAGGTCGACGCGGCCGCGGGCGATGGTCCTGGCCGGCTGTTTCTCGTCCGCTGCCTTGACCAGCTCGTTGACGAGTTGGTGGCCGGCACGCATTCGCCCCGGAAGCCGGCCATTGCGGCCTCGGCGCGCTCGTCGACGAGGCCGCCCGGCTCGGCGGACGCGGCGTCATGGTGCACGCGCACGGGGCGCGGGCGGCGGAACTCGCGGCCCGTGCGGGTGCACGCAGCGTCGAACACGGCACCTGGCTCGACGACGCGGCGGTGGGCGCGATGGCCGAGCACGGGACCTGGCTGGTGCCCACGCTGTCGAATACGCAGACCGACCCCGCAGCGGCGGCCGAGGGCGCGGCCGAGGCCCACCGGCACGCGGTCGGCCTGGCGATCGAGGCCGGTGTCCCGGTCGCGACGGGCAGCGACAACCCGGTTCGGCCGCACGGCGAAGTGCTCCGCGAGATCGAGCACCTGTCCCGGACCGGCCTCGGCCCCGCCGGCGCCTTCCGCGCCGCCACGCGCGGCGCGGCGCGGCTGTTCGGCCTCGCCGGCGACCGGGGCGAGATCGCCGTCGGCAAACGCGCCGACCTGGTCCTGCTCGCCGGCACCACCCTGGACCCGACCGCGCTGGACCGACGCATCCGAGGCGTCCGGCGCGACGGAGTCCGAGCCCGCTGACCCGGGATCCTCGGCGAAGAAGTCGAACCCAGGGGTGTACTCGGCCGTCGGCGGACCCGCGAACGAGCAGCAATCCGCAGGAGCCGCACCCGCATCCGCTGTGGGCTCCGCAGCAACTGTGCCCGATCGAAGCCGGCCCGCTCAGGTCGGCGCGGAGCCCGAGCCGGAGCCCGAGCCGGAGCCCGAGCCGGCGGCACCGGCGCCGGCGGTGCGCCGAGTCTCCTGGAGGTGCACCGCGATGTACCCGGCAAGGATCAACGGATCCTCGGGATCACCCGCCTGAAACGTGATGCGGCGCACCAGATCGACCCTGTCCAGGGCAACACCCTCGCGCGCCAGAACGAAGGCCAGGGCCAGGAAAGCGGAGCGAGCGTTGCCGTCCTCGAAGGGGTGGAAGAAGCACACGTCGAGACAGGCACGTGCGGCGCGTGCGGTCAAGGGAAGAACCGACGCCCGCTCCTCCGACGCAGGAGCGGACGCACCCCCCTCCAACGCAGGAGCCGACGCACTCTCGGCCAGGCAGGCATCGAGCCGCCCACGCGTGTCGGAACCGATGCCATAGCGTTCCCGACCCGCCTTGGCGAAGGCGGGCCGGGTCCGGAACGGCGGCGGCTGCGGGGCGCCCGGGACGTACTGCTGCCAACCACGGAGCAACTCGAAGTCGAGCGAGGCGCCGCGCGCCGCGTCGGCCCGCATCGATTCCAGCGCGGCGAGCAGGCCCTCCGCACGGGCCGGGTCCACGGCGCCGTCGAAGCTGCGGATGTCCTCCACCGCCCCGTCGCGCGACGGGGTCACCGGTCCCTCCGGGCCACCGTCCGGAGCCTGGTGCCAGGGCACCGTCTCGCGCAGGGCGAGCCAACGTCGGAGGTGGTCCGGCACGGGCCCGGCGGAGCGAGTGCCGTCGTCCGGTCGCAGCGACCGGGCGAGTTGCTCGGCGATGTCGTCGACCACCACCGTGTCGGGGTCGGTCCAACTGTGGAACCGCCCGCCGACGGCCTCTTCGACCAGGTCGTGGGCGACGTCGGGGGCAACTCCCCAGCGGGCCAGGAACCAGGTGAGCACCTGACGGCAGTGCCCGTGCCAACCGCTGCCGCAGCCGGTGCGGTCGATCACCTGCAGGATCAGGTTGCGGGCGGCGCGGTCCCACAGAATGCGCTGGTCCTCGATGGTGGCCAGGTCCAGTGGGTACGCCTCGAACCACTCGGCGAGGTTCTCCAACCACCCACGCCATTCGCACAGCGCCGCGACGACCCGGGCGAGTGTTTCCTCCGGGGTGGTGATCGAGTCCCGCGGGCAGCACCAGTGTCCGACCGGCCCGCCGTCGAAGTCCCCTTCGTCGTGTGCCCAACGCCAACCCACGACCCAGCGGCCGTAGTGCCGGACGAGAGAGTGCGACATGGCGTCCGCCCAATGCCTGGCCTCGCCCCCGGCCCAGGCATTCATCGCCGGGTCGACGATGTCGACTTCGGGGCGGCGTGGTATCCGCCGAGCGGGGCCGAGCGAGTGCACCACCCGCGTCGCCGACGCCTGGTCGAAGGCATGGCGGCTGGGATCCACCTCGTCCCAATCCAGCCGGCCGGGGCTCAGTTCGGGAATCACCGGGTAAACCTGCCCGGTTCGTGCGAGGAGTCGCGTTCGACGCGAGTGCTGTACCAAGGCCTCGTCATGGCCGGCATGGCGGGTTCTGCCCCCGCGCCCTTCGGATCCGAAGTCCGATGCTCTGCTGCTGAGCTACACGCCGCTGTTGTTGTGCCCACAGGTTAGGGGGAGTCGAGGCCGAGGACAAACCATTATCGGGGGCCCGGCGGTATGGCCGACGTGTGGGAACGACACGACGCGAAGCCCCGACCGGGCAGCCCTCAGCCGGCCCGGTCGGGTTCGACAACGGTCGCGTGGGCCGTCTCGGTCGGCAACTGCGCCGGCTTGGGCGGGGTTTCCGTCTTGGTCGGCAACTGCGCCGGTATGGGCGGGAGTTCCGTCTCGGTCGGCAACTGCGCAGGAGTGGATGGGACTTCGGTCGCAGAGGTGGGCTGCGGCTCGGACTGCACCGCGCGTACGTCCGGCAGAAGCAGCAACCCCACGTTCGTGGCCACCACCAATACCGCGCCCACCAGCAGCGGCGTGCTCGTGCCGATCGACGCCGCGATCGGGGCGGCGATCGCCAGGCCCAGCGGGCGGGTGGCGAAGGAGATCAGCGCGTCGAAGGAGCCGACTCGGCCCAGCGCTTCCGGCGGGATGCGGTGCTGGAGCGTGGTTTCCCACAGCGGACTCAGCACGCCCAGGCCGAACATGGCCGCGAAGTACGCGGCGGCGACGATCGCCAGCGGCGCCCGCAGCGCGAGGGCGGTCAGCGGGAGACCGTACAGGGCGGCGCCGAACGACGTGGCCACCAGCGGGCGGCGGACCGGCAACCGGGACGCGCTCAAGGCCCCGAGCAGCACGCCCACCGTGCCGACCTGGGCGATGATCACCCACGAGCGGTCACCGCCGAGTCGGTCCACCGCGATGATCGGGCCGAGGGCGAGCAGGAAGCCGGCCGCCAGATGCCAGACGCCGTGCGCGGCGACATTGGCCAGGAACCAGGGATGGCGCCGGGTTTCCGTCCACCCCGCGCGCAACTCGCCCAGGAACGGACCCTGTTCCCTGGTGCGGACGACGCGTTCGGGGCGCATCCCGCCGAAGGTGGCGGCGGACGCGACGAACAGCAGGCCGGTCAGGAGCGAGGACCAACCGGGCCCGACGGCCAGCATCAGCGCGCCGGCGGCAGCGGGGGCCGCCACCTGGGCCAGGCCCTGCGCGACGCCGAGCCGGGCGTTGACCCGTAGGCGCTGCGACTCCGGCACCACCACGACCACCAGCGTGCGGATCGGCGAGATGCCGAACGCGACGGCGGCACCGGTGAGCGCGGACAGGATCGCCAGGTCGGCGATTCGCACCGGGCCCGCGAGCAGTTCGGCGCCGATCGCCAGTTGGGCGCCGGCCCGGACCAGGTCGGCCGCCAGGATGACCCGATGCGGGGGGAAGCGGTCGGCGATCACCCCCGCCACCGGGAGCAGCAGCAACATCGGCAGCAGTTCGCAGGCCAGTACCAAACCCAGCTCGGTGCCCGAGCCGGTGTGTACCAGGGCCAGGGTCAGGGTGGTGGGGATGAGGGCCGTCGCCAGGGCGGCGAAGGTACGGCCGAGCAGGAGCCGGCGCGTGGCCGGAGTCATGACGGCCGAGGCCGTGGTGGCCGGCGTCACGGCGGCCGGGGGCACGGGAGCTGGGGTCATGGCATCGAATGTATTTCGTCAGCGAATCATTCGTCAACGAAGTATTGCGGGTCCAGCATAATGGCCGCATGCACGGTGAGGGCCGGGAACAGATCGGGATCGAGTCGGACGGCGAGGCCGCGGCCGAGGTCCGAGCGTCGGCCGACGCGGACGGCTCCGTCGACGCGGGCGGCTCCGTCGACGAGGACGACTCCGTCGACCGGCACATCGCGCGCTGGCGGCACATGGCGCCGTTCGACGAGCGCGTGGAGGGCATCGTCACCCGGATCCAGATGCTGACCAAGCACCTGGCCCAGGTCAAGGGGCGGGCCCTCGCCGAGGTCGGCCTCCAGCCCTTCGAGTTCGACACGTTGCACCGGCTGGCCTCGCGCGGCGTGCCCTACCGGGCCACGCCCTCCGAACTGGCCGCGGAGCTGATGGTGTCGCCGGCGGGAATCACCGGCCGACTGGACACCCTGGAGGAGGCCGGTTCGATCCGGCGCATCCGCGGCACCGAGGACCGTCGCCGGGTCGACGTCGAACTCACCGACTCGGGCCGTGCCCGCTGGACGGCCGCGATGAAACTGCTCGACCGAGCCGAGCGCGCGATGGTCAAACCATTGGGGGAGGCGGACCAGGACGTGCTGCTCGCGCTGTTGAAGCGCATGTTGCTGCGAGTGGAGAACGGCGGCTGAGGCACGGCCGCGCCGGCGGCGCCGTGCACCGACCGGGCCGCTCCCGGACCACGCCCTGCGCCCGGGGCGCGGCGCGTGGTCCGGGAGCGGCCCGGGGACTCTGCGATGCGGTGCTCGTCCCCGGGAACTCCCGGTTCGGACCCGTCAGTTCTTGACGGCCCGCAGGACCACGAACTTCGGGTCGCTCGCCACGATCTCGCAATTGCCGAACAACCGGCGCAGCTTCACGTGGTAGCCCAGGTGCCGATTGCCGATCACCCACAGTTCGCCGCCCGCGCGCAGCGCCGCGCGCGAACCGGCGAACATCCGCCACGAGATGGCCTCGGTGGTGGCCCGATGGGTGTGGAACGGCGGGTTGTTCAGGACCAGGTCGACGCTCTCGGGGGCCACGTCCGTCAGACCGTCGCCCACCATGAACTCGGCACCCGCGTCCGAACCCAGGTTCTCCTCGAACGTGGCCCGCGCCGACGCCACGGCCTGATGCGACTCGTCCACGAACAACACGTCCGAGCGCGGATTGGCCAGCATCACCGCCGTACCCACCACACCGTTGCCGCAGCCCAGGTCCACCACCCGGTCGCGACCGGTGCGGCGCGGGAGGTTGCGCAGCAGGAAACGGGTACCGATGTCGAGCCGGTCGGCGCAGAAGATGCCCGCGTGGTTGGTGACCACGATCCCGGACCCCGCGCCGACGTCGGCGGGCAGCGCGTAGCTGCGCGGCCACGGGCTCGCGGTCCGCGGGAGCGTGGGGTCGGGCGTGGCGAAGATCAGCCGCGCCTTCTTCACCGCGAGCGAGGTCCGGGTCGGGCCGATGAGGCGCTCGAACAGCTTGAGCGTGGAGGTGTGGATCTCGGTGGTCATCCCGGTGCCGACGACCACCGTGTCCGCGTGCACGCCCGGCGCGAGCCGGTGGAGCTGGTCCTCCAGCAGGGCCAGGTTCTTCGGGACCCGGACGATCAGCACGTCGATGCGCTCCGGCGGCGCGTCCCGGGTGGACAGCAGCTCGACCCAGTGCGGGTCCGCCTCGTTGCGCGCCAGGTTGGCGCGGGTGGCCTCCTGGCCGAGGAAGGAGTCGCTGATCTGTACCGGCCGGGACTCGGCCAGGGCGGTGACCAGCGCACCCCACCGGTCGCCCACCACCACGACGCGGCCGGACAGGTCCGTCGGCTTGTCGTCGTCGATCCCGGCGAGGTGCCGCAGCACGTACTCGTCGGCCGCGTCCCACGCGCGCAACAGGTCGCGGGGATCCTCGGGGTAACGGGTGAGCTCGAACTCGCCGGAAGGCGCAGAGAAACGGTTCATTGTCCACCCAGCCTAGCCGGGCCCGTCAGCGGCGTCGGACCGCGCCGTCGACGTCGAAGCGGCCGGCCAGCGCGGCGCCGGCTCGATCGAGCCAGTGCGCGGCCTCGGCCCGGGCCGCGGCCGCCGACCCGGCGAGGCGGGTCAGGTCGGTGGTGGCGACGACACCGGGCGGTGGCGGCACGGCGACCGAGCCGGCGACCAGGGCCACCGGAACGCCGGCCCCGTGGTGGGCGAGGTCGAGCACCGTGCCGACCACCTTCCCGTGCAGGGAGGTGGCGTCGAAGCAGCCCTCGCCGGTGATCACCAGGTCCGCGCCGGCGAGCGCGGCGGGCAGGCCGGCGAGCTCGGCCACCCGGACGGCGCCGGGGACGATCGAGGCGTTCCAGGCGGCGGCGAATCCGTACGCCGTGCCACCGGCCGCCCCGGCGCCGGGCGCGGCCGGGTCGCCGGCCAGGAGGGCGGCCAACCGCGCGAGGCCGGCGTCCAGGCCGGCGACGTCCTCGGCGGAGGCGCCCTTCTGCGGGCCGAACACGGCTGCCGCACCGGTCGGGCCCAGCAGCGGGTTGGTGACGTCGGTGAGGATCTGCACGCCGCCGGGCGGAGGGGCCGCCAGGCGGGTCGCGTCGATCGTCGCCAGGCGGGCCAAGGCCCCACCACCGTACGGGAGTTCTCGACCGTCGAGGTCGCGGAAGTGGGCGCCGAGCGCGGCCAGCGCGCCCGTGCCGCCGTCCGTCGAGGCCGAGCCGCCGACCGCGATCACCAGGGCGGAGACCCCCGCCCGCAGCGCCGCGCCCACGACCACGCCGAGGCCGGCGGTGTGCGCTCCCAGCGGGTCGGGCGCGGCCATCAGCGGCAACCCCGACACGGCGGCCAACTCGACCACGCCCACCCCGTCCGGCAGGCGCAACCACGCGGAGTCGACGGGCCGCCCGTCCGGACCGGGCGCGCCCGGCACCGGCATCCGCACGGCTGCGGGAACGGCCCGCGCCACGGCGTCGAGCGTGCCCTCGCCGCCGTCGGCCAGCGGCAGCCGTACGACGTCGTCGCCGGGCCGCACCCGCAGCCACCCCTCGGCCAGGGCGGCCGAGGCGACATCAGCCGCGACGGTGCCCTTGAACGCATCCGGGGCGATCACGATACGCATGACGTGTTCCACTTTCCTGGTCGGCGATTTCGGGGATGGCACCAACGACGGGCCGGCCGCCTCGACCGCCGCCGCCCACGCTCGTGGGCGGCGGCGGTCGCCGTTCTTCTTCGGAGCGCCCGACGTCAGCCGAGCACCTCCGTCACATAGCGACGCTTCATGGTGTCCACCACCGCGTCGCCGTCCGCGGCCCAGACGTCCGCGTTGAAGATTTCCACTTCGACGTCGCCGGTGTAGCCGGCCGCGTCGACCGCCGCCGCCATGGTCCGGAAGTCGATCACGCCGTCGCCCATCATGCCCCGGGCGAGCAGATTGTCGGCCGGCAGCGGCAACACCCAGTCGCACACCTGGAACGAGGCGATCCGCTCGCCCGCCCGCGCGATCGCCGTGAACAGGTTCGGGTCCCACCACACATGGAACGCGTCCACCACGACGCCCACTTGCTCGACCGGATGCGGTTCGGCCAGGTCGATCGCCTGATCCAGGGTGGACAACACCGCCCGGTCGGCGCAGTACATCGGGTGCAGCGGCTCCAACGCGAGCCGGACGCCGTGTGCACCGGCGTAGGGCGCGAGTTCGGCCAGCGCCTCGGCCACCCGCTCCCGGGCGCCCGGCAGATCGCGGTCCCCGGCGGGCAACCCGCCCACGACCAGCACCAGGCAGGCCGCCTGCAACGCCGCGGCCTCCTCGATCGCCCGGCGGTTGTCCTCGATCGCCTCGGCCCACGCGCCGGGCTCACGCGCCGTCAGGAAGCCACCGCGACACAGCGACGACACCCGCAACCCGGCGTCGTGTACCAGCTTCGCCGACTCGGCCGCACCCGCCTCGGCCACCTTGTCCCGCCACAACCCGATGGCCGGCAACCCGGCCCGTACACAACCCTGCACCGCCTCGCGCAACGACCATGAGCGCGTCGTCCACTGGTTCAGCGAGAGCCGCGCCAATCGCGGGTCGCCGGCCTCGGGCGTGGGCGTGCCGGCGGGCTTGCCACCGGGGATGTCCACCGTGCTCATGTCGACGCTCCCGTCCTGGTACCGAAGCCCGTCCCCGCCCGGCTCTCGCCGCCTGTCGGCCTCACCCGCGCACCCCCGCCACCGCGAGCAGCGCCCGCATGCGGTCGGCCGCCAGGTCGGCGTCCGGGAACAGCCCGGCCGCGTCCGCGAGGCGATACGCCTGCGCCAGGTGTGGCAGCGAACGGGCCGACTGGGCACCGGCGATCATGCCGAAGGCCGGCTGGTGACCGGTCAGCCAGGCCAGGAAGACGATGCCCGTCTTGTAGTGATAGGTGGGGGCGGCGAACAGATGCCGCGACAGCGCGACCGTCGGTGTGAACAACGCGTCGTATCCGGCCGTGTCGCCCGCGTCCAGGGCCCGCAGCGCGCCCGCCGCGACCGGGGCGATCGCGTCGAAGATGCCCAGCAACGCGTGGCTGAAGTGCCGGTCGTCGCCTCGGATCAGCTCCGGGTAGTGGAAGTCGTCCCCGGTGTAGAGCCGTACACCCGCCGGAAGTTCGGCGCGCAACCGGATCTCGTGGTCACGGTCGAGCAGCGAGACCTTGACCCCGTCGACGCGGTCCGCGTGCTCGCGCACCACGGCCAGGAAGACCTCGGTCGCGGTGTCCACGTCGGCCGATCCCCAGTAGCCGGCCAGCGCCGGGTCGAACACCTCGCCCAGCCAGTGCAGTACGACCGGACGTCGCACCTGGCGCAGCAGCGCCCCGTAGACGCGGCGGTAGTCCTCGGCGCCGCGCGCGACCGCGGCGAGTTGGCGGCTCGCCATCAGCACCACCTTGGCGCCCGACTCCTCGACCACCGCGACCTGTTCCGTGTACGCCTCGATCACCTGATCGATCGTCAGGTCCGGGTCGGCGTGGTCGGTGCCCGCGCCGCACGCGATCAGCGCGTACGGATCGCCGACCGTGGCGGCCTCGGCGGCGCTGCGCCGGATCAGCTCGGCGGTGGCCGACCAGTCCAGGCCCATGTTCCGCTGCGCGGTGTCCATCGCGTCCGCGACCGCGAACCCGTGCGACCACAGGTGGTGTCGGAAGGCGAGGGTGGCGTCCCAGTCCGGTACGGCCGGGCGCCCCGGGGTGTTGTCCGCGAGCGGGTCGGCCACCACGTGTGCGGCGGCGTACGCGGTGCGGGTTCGAAAGGCCGGGCCGCCGGGGGCCGCGCCGAGGTAGACCCCGGTGGGCTCGTACGGTTCCAGCGCTCCGGCCGCGGTGGGCAACAACAGGCGGGCGGTCACGCGGACTTCCCGTCCAGGACCGGCAGCTCCACCCGACGGCCCTCGGCCGACGAGCGCAGCCCGCACTCGGCCAACTGCACGCCGCGTGCCCCGGCGAGGAAGTCGAAGGCGAACGGCTCGTCGGCCACCACGTGCCGGACGAAGTCCTCCCACTGCACCTTGAATCCGTTGTCGAAACCGGCGTCGCCCGCGTTGTCCGGCACCTCCTGCCACTGGTCCCGGAAGGGCTCGGTGACCGGAAGGTCGGGGTTCCACACCGGAGTCGGCGTCGCCGAGCGGTGCTGGACGCGGCAGCGGCGCAATCCCGCGACCGCGCTGCCCTCGGTGCCGTCCACCTGGAATTCCACCAGTTCGTCCCGGTTGACCCGGACCGTCCACGAGGAGTTGATCTGCGCGACGATTCCGCCCTCGAGTTCGAAGATGCCGTACGCGGCGTCGTCGGCGGTCGCCGGGTACTCGCGCCCGTGCTCGTCCCATCGGGTGGGTATGTGGGTGACCGCCTTCGCCGTCACCGCCTCGACCCGGCCGAACAGGTTCTCCAGCACGTAGGACCAGTGGCAGAACATGTCCACGACGATGCCGCCGCCGTCCTGGGCACGGTAGTTCCAGCTCGGACGCTGGGCGGGCTGCCAGTCGCCCTCGAACACCCAGTAGCCGAACTCGCCGCGCACCGAGAGGATTCGGCCGAAGAAGCCGCCCTCGATCAGCCGTCGCAGCTTGAGCAGGCCGGGCAGGAACAGCTTGTCCTGCACCACACCGTGCTTGACCCCGGCGGCGTCGGCGGCCCGGGCCAGGTCGAGTGCGCCGCTGAGCGTCTCGGCGGTGGGCTTCTCGGTGTACACGTGCTTGCCCGCCGCGATCGCCGCGTGGATCGCCTGCTCGCGCGCCGTGGTCACCTGTGCGTCGAAGTAGATCGAGTTGGCCGGGTCGGCCAGCGCGCCGTCCAGGTCCGTCGTCCACGCGGTGATCCCGTGCCGGTCGGCGATCGCGCGCAACTTCTCCGCGTCCCGACCGACCAGGACCGGTTCCAGCCGGACCCGGGACCCGTCGGCGAGTGCGACGCCGCCCTGATCACGAATGGCCAGGATCGAGCGGACCAGATGCTGGCGGTAGCCCATCCGGCCGGTGACGCCGTTCATCACGACGCCGAGGGTGTGGGTGGTCATGGGTGGGGCCTCTCAGAAACGCGAACGGGACGGAAGCGGGTCGGCCTTCCCGATGGGAAAGCGCTTTCCCGTAAGCTAGGCCGCCACGACGATCAGGTCAAGGGAATGGAGAGCACGCCGGGCTGTAGACAACCCGCAGAGGCCGGGCTCACCCCGGACAGTCGGGTATCCGCTTTCCAATCGCTACCATGTGCGTATGTCCGCGCCCACGCCGATCCCGACCCCCGACGCGCCCCTGCCACGTCCGACGGGCCCGGTCACCCTTCAGCAGGTCGCCGAGCGTGCCGGCGTGTCCTCGGCCACCGCCTCCCGTGCCCTGCACGGCAGCAGCGGCACCCGAATCGTGGGGGAGGAACTGCGCCGCCGCGTCCTGGACGCCGCCCGCGAGCTGCGCTACGTCTCCAACGCGCCCGCCCAGGCGCTGGCCCGGTCGACGACCAGCGTGGTCGGCGTCGTGGTGCACGACGTGGCCGACCCGTACTTCGCCGCCATCGCCGCCGGCGCGATGGGCGTGGCCCGCGAACACGGCCTGCTCGTCATGCTTGCCGCGACCTTCCGCGACCCGGAACTCGAACTGGACTACCTGGCCCGCCTCCGCGCCCAACGCGCCCGTGCGGTGGTCCTGGCCGGCAGTGGTTTCGCCGATCGCGATTTCACCCGGCGGCTGGCCGCCGAGGTGGACGCCTACCGCGCCGACGGTGGCCACGTGGTCGCCGTCGGTGAGCACGGCATCGCCTCGGACACGGTCCGCCCCGCCAACCGGTCCGGCGCCGCGTTGGCCGTGCGGCACCTGCACGACCTCGGCCATCGCGACTTCGGCATCGTCTCCGGACCACGCGCGCTGACCACCGTGCGCGATCGCCTCGACGGCGCCCGCCGACAACTCCGCTCCCTGGGCGTGCCGTTGCCGCCGGCACAGGTGATCGACGGCGGCTTCACGCGGGAGCAGGCCCGCGTCGCCGCCCGCACCCTGCTGACCCGCGCCCCCGACCTGACCGCGATCGTCGTCCTCAACGACGTGATGGCCGCCGGCGTCCTGGCGGCCCTTCGCGACGACCTGGGCCTGCGCGTACCCGACCAGGTCTCGGTCGTCGGCTTCGACGACCTGCCCTTCGCCGCCGACCTCAACCCCCCACTGACCACGGTCCGCCTACCCCTGGCCGACATCGGCGCCCGAGCGATGGACATGATCCTCACGGGGCCCACCATCGAACCCCGCACCCTCGACCTGGACACGGAACTCATCCTCCGCAACAGCACGATGCCGCCGCGGTAGGTCGGCGAACCGGCTCGCCGCCGACCCCGCTCGCTGCCGGCCTTCGGGGCGGCATTCGTATCCGAGCCCGCCTGGCGCCCGTATCGGTATCAGCGTTCGCCTCCGTCGCACGCCCGCACTCGCCTCTGCGTCGACCCGAACCGGCACTCGGGCCCGCGCACTCGTATGTAGGCCGAGGCTGCGAGACATTCGAACAGGGTTGCGGCGTACAGCGGCAGCGGGTGTCGGGCCGGGGCCAGGAGGGCGGTCAGGGTTGCGCCGAGGGCGAAGGTGGTGATCTTCAGGCTTGCGCCGGTGGTGAAGATGCGGCTGCGGAGGGGGACCGGGGCTTCGCGGTGGCGGATTGCGAAGAGGGCCGTGAGTTGTGGGCCTTCACCGACGCCGACGAGCACCATCGCGGCGATCGTTGGGATCGGGCGGCCGGTCGCGGCGAGCAGGAAGGCGCCGGCCAGGAGCAGAGGGCTGCACCACATGACGGTGTCCGGGGGGACCGCGTGCGGGCGGCGGGCGAGGAGGGCGTTGGTGGTCAGGGCCGAGGCGGCGACGACCGAGAGCAGGATCGTGCCGTGGGCGGCGGAACCGAAGGTGCGTTCACCCGCCACCGGGCTGTACGCGACCAGGATGCCTTGGCCCACGCAGGACGACATCGACGCGGCCGTGGCCCGGGCCAGCGGCGGGGTGCGAAAGACCGCACGGAATCCGGCGGCCAGGTCGGTGCCGATCGACGTGGTCGGCGTCGCTCGCCGAGCGTGGTCCCGGGGCGGGGGCAACGTCCGGGCCGAAGGCAGCGCGAGGCAGATCAGTGCCGCCGAGGTGAGCACCGCGACGTCGGCGCCGGCCAGGCCGGCCACGATGCCGGCCAGGGCCGGGCCGGTCAGGCCGGCCAGGTTGAAGGTCATCGCGTCGAACGCGGTGGCGCGGGGCAGGCTTGCGGCCGGTACGACGCGGGGCAGCTGCGAGGTCCAGCCACCGGCCAGGGCCGGAGCCGCCAGGCCCGCCGCCGCCGCGATCACCAGGACGACCGGGAGCGGAACCGGCCCCAGAGACCACACGATCACCCCGAGCGCCGCCGCATAACCGGCCAACGCGCCGGCAAGCAACAGGCCGGGTCGCGCGGAGCGATCCAACAGCACGCCGAAGACCGGGCCGCCGAGGGCCGCGGTCGCGGTGACGCACGCGAGCAGCGCCGATCCCACGGCCGCCGACCCGGTGAGCGCGTACCCGGCCAGGAGCAGCGCCGGCCCCGACATCTCGTCGCCGGTGCGTGCGGCCGCCGCCCCCACCGTGTATGACCACATCCCGTAACGCTTTGTCATCTTGTGCACGTTACGCAGGTAACTCAATCCTCCACCAGATGCGTTACATTCTCCCCGTGCCCTCGTCCCCTCCGAACCCGAACCGAAATCCGAACCCCGACCGATCCACCCGCCACTCGATCGAAGCCGTGGCCCGCCGAACCGTGGCCCTGGTCAACGCCCTCACCGGAGACGATCCGGCGACGGACCAGGCCCCGACGACGCCGTCGCCGGAGTCCCTCGCGGCGCTCCTGCGCGCCCACGGCGAACCCGACCCCGTCGAGCTGACCCCGACCGACGTCACCGATCTGCACGCCGCCGCGGTTCTGCTGCGCACGGTCTTCGTCGCCCAGGACGTCGACACCGCCGCGTCCGCGCTCAACCGGCTGCTGCGCCGTGGTCGAGGGACTCTGCGGCTCACCTCGCACGACGGGCGCGGCCCTTGGCATCCGCACCTGGACGGGGACGACGATGCACCGTGGGGCGAGTGGTTCCTCGCCTCGTCGTGCCTGGCTCTGACCATCCTGGTGTGGGATCGACAACGGCCGCCCGGCGGCGTCTGTGCATCCGGTACCTGCCGGCGCGTGTTCACCAACGAGGGCAGTGGCCGGCCCCGCCGCTACTGCTCTCGTCGCTGTGCCACCCGCGAGCGGGTGGCCGCACATCGGCGGGCCCACGCGTAGACGTACCGGCCGCAGCCACACCGCGACCGCAGCAGCAACACCGGCGCCGGCAGTGGCGCCAACGTCGGCGCCGGAACCGGCAACCCTTGGACCCGACACGCACCCCTCCGTTTTTGTGACAATCGGGGAGTGACGTCACCACATCCGCTCGGAGAGTTCCTGCAAGCCCGCCGTGCCCGCCTCCAGCCCGGCGACGTCGGGCTGCCGGCGGCCATCGGCCTGCGTCGGACCCAGGGGCTGCGCCGGGAGGAGCTGGCCGCGCTCGCGGGATTGAGCATCCAGTACTACACGCGCCTGGAGCAGGGTCGGGAGAACAATCCCGGCGGTGCAGTCCTGGACGGTCTCGCGGCGGCGCTGCGGTTGACCGAGGAGGAGCACGCGCACCTGTACATGCTGGCCAACCATGAGGACGAGCGGGTGTCGGCCGAGGGTGCGCCGGCGGATCGGGAGACGCGGCCGGGAATCCTCGCCCTGCTGGAGCGGGTTCGACCCTGGCCCGCGTGTCTGCTCACCCGGACCGGCGACGTCCTGGCCGCCAACCCCGAGGCGTTCGTGCTGTTCCCGGGGTTGGCCCAGTGGTCGCCCGACCGGTGGAACATGATGCGGTATCTGTTTCTGCACCCGGCCGCGCGGGACCTGTTCGTCGACTGGGAGGGTGTCGTGTCGGGCGCCACCACCCAGTTGCGCACGCTCGTGGCGGCCGATCCCCGGGATCGCGCACTCACCGCCTTGGTCGAGGAACTCACGGCGCAGAGCCCGGAGTTCGCGACCCACTGGCAACGTTACGAGGTCCGGCGCGGGGACCTCGACCGGGCGACCTACCACCATCCGCAACTCGGCGAGTTCACCCTCGCGTTCGAGGTGTTGCGGATGGAGGGCGGCCGACGCCTCCTCATCCACCAGCCGGTGGAACAGAACGAGGCGGGCCGTCGGCTCCTGCGCGAACTGTCCCGCCTCGCCGCGACGAACGACCCACCCAAAATGCCCTAGCCACACCCGAGGTCCGCTTCGACGCCCTCGCGGGGGGCAGCCGACGGAAGCCCCCGTACAGCCGCACCGCCCGAACAGGCGTACCGCCCAAGCCGCCGCACCGCCGTATTAGCGTAGGCCCATGACCAAGTCGCTCCCCACCACAGCAGCGCGCGGTCGGTGGTGGTCGGGCGCCGAGGTCCTTTTCCGCACGGGGCGGCAGACCCTCATCCGGTCGTTCTACCTGCTCACCGCGCCGGTGACCGCCGCGGCCGGCCTCCTGGCCGTCCTCGGCGGGGCGGTCGTCGCGACGCTCGGTCTGCTGCTGCCCGGTGGTTCGCCGGTCGTGGCCCGCGCGATGGCCCCGGCGCGCAGGTGCGCCGACCTGGAACGGTGGCGCATCGCCAAGGTGCGCCCCCCGACCCCGGAGCGCGAACACCTCGACCCGCCGCCGAAGCCGCAGGCCCGCGGCGCCGCCGGGGCCGCTGCCGGGGCGTGGCTGGACGCGGCGCACGCGGTGGTGGCGTTCCCGGTCGCCCTGGTCACCGCGACGGTGACCGCACTGTGGTGGTTCGTCGCTTTCGCCTGCGCCACCTGTGCGCTGCGCTACGAGTACGCGCCGCCCGGGTCGCTGCAACCGTTGTCCCTGACCGCGGGCGGCACCGAGTCGCACGTCTCGGTGAGCCTGGGTCTGTTGTCGCCCACCGATCGGGTCGCCTTCGGGACCACGGTCGGCCTGCTCCTGCTGTGTGCGCTGCCGTCGGCGATCAGGGCGTGCACCACCATCCAGGCCGGCCTGGGGCAGGCGCTGCTCTTCGACGTGTCCGCGTTGCATCGCCGGATCAGCGGGTTGGAGCAGGAGCGCGACACCGCCCGCGCGCAGACCGTCGCCGCGGTGACGGCCGAGACGACCGCACTGCGCCGGCTGGAGCGCGACATCCACGACGGTCCCCAGCAACGACTGGTCCGCCTGGCGATGGAACTGGGGCGGGCCGAGCACTACCTCGACAGCCGGCCGGAGACCGTTCGGGCGGCCCTCGCCGACGCGATCGTGCAAACCCGTGAGGCGCTGGACGAGTTGCGGGCGTTGTCGCGCGGCATCGCCCCGCCGATCCTGGTCGACCGCGGCCTGAACGAGGCGCTCGCCGCCCTGGCCGCGCGCTCCACCGTCCCCGCCGAACTCGATACGGTTCCGCTGGAGCGTCGGCCCGCCGCCGGCGTCGAGACGGCCGCGTACTTCGTGGTCGCGGAGAGCCTGACCAACGTGGCCAAGCACAGCCACGCGCACCGGTGCACGATCGAACTACGCCACAGTGGGGGAAGCTTGCGGGTTCGGGTGACGGACGACGGGGTGGGCGGCGCGGCGTCGGCCAAGGGACACGGACTGCGCGGTCTGGACGAGCGGCTGCACGCGGTCGGCGGTCGGCTGGAGATCGACAGCCCCGCCGGCGGCCCCACGACGATCATCGCGGAGCTGCCGTGTTGCTGACCCCGGGCGACGCGGCGTCCGAATCCGCACCGGATGCCATGGTCCGCCGTTCGTTGCGGATCGTCGTGGCCGACGACTCGGTACTGCTGCGCGAGGGCCTGATCCGCCTGCTCGTCGAGGAGGGTCATCGGGTGTCTGCCGCCGTCGGCGACGGTCCCGCCCTGGTCGAGGCGGTCCTCGAACACCGTCCGGACGTGTCGATCGTGGACGTACGGATGCCGCCGACCCACACGGACGAGGGCCTGCGCGCGGCGATCGCCGCCCGCGCGCAGCTCCCCGGAACCCCGATGCTGATGCTCAGCCAGTATGTGGAGGCGTCCTACGCCGGCGAGCTGCTCGCGGACGGCTCCGGTGCGATCGGGTACCTGCTCAAGGACCGGGTCGCCAGGATCGCCGAGTTCCTGGACGCGCTGGACCGGGTCGCGCAGGGCGCGACCGTACTCGACCCCCAGGTCGTCGCCCGGTTGCTCACGGAGCAGCGTCGGGACAGCCCGGTGAGCGCCCTGACCCCTCGCGAACGGCAGATCCTGGCGCTGATGGCCGAGGGCTGCTCCAATACCGCGATCGCTCGGCAACTGGTCGTCTCGGCCAGCGCGGTGGAGAAGCACATCGGCAACATCTTCGCCAAACTCGGCCTGCCGCCCGACGACACGCGACACCGCCGGGTCCTCGCCGTCCTCACCTACCTGAGCGGCTGACGGCGGTCCGCTCGCCGCGCGTTCGATCCCCAGGGCGTGCGCTTCCCCCGCCTCGGGGGTGTGGCCTGCCATACCCCCGAGTGTCCGGCCTGCTCCGGTGACCCGGCGGCGCGGGTGCGAAACCGTGGTCGGCATGACAGCGACACCACCCGACGCGGACCCGCCACGACCTCCGGCAGCCCTCGCACGAATCGCAGGCAGCCCCGATCGCACACGCGCCGCACCCGCCACGCCAACCGCACCCGCCATGCGCACCTCACGCGCCACATTCGCCACGCTCGTCGCCCTCGCCGCGGCCCTGCTCGTCGCCCTGTTCCTCGTCCCGGGCCTGGTGGCGGCGAGGGGGTCGGGCGGCGACTCGCTCGACGAGGGCAACCTCGCCGCATCCTTCCGCACGGAGTTCGTCCGGTACTGGAATGCCGGCAACCGGGACTTCACCCCCGGCATGGAGCGGGTGGTCGACTACTGGTTCCGCTATCACGCGGCCAAGGCCGTGGTCGCCGCGCTGCTGCTGATCGTGCTCGGTGTGCTCGGCGTGCTCCTCTGGCGGGCATTCCTGCGGGCCGACGGCCTCGGGGCGGGCGGGAGGGCGGCCCTCGGGTCGGCCGGCGTCCTCGTCGGGATGCTCACCTTGTTCGCGGCGGTGGTGCTGGTGGCCAACATCCAGGGCGCGGTGGCGCCTTTCGCCTCGCTGTTGGCGATGTTGCCGGCCGGCAAGCCGAAGGGGGAACTCGCCGTGATCCTCACCCGGATCAGGGAGCAACTGGCCGCGCCTTCGGGCACGGCGGGTACGGGGACGGGTACCGGTGCGCAAACCCCGCCGCCCCTCGACCTGATGATCGACGACTTCGCCCGATACCACGCCGCGATGGCCGTGCTCGGTGCGATCGTGGTGATCGCCCTCATCGGCCTGAGCGTGCTGTCGTACCGGCGGTTCGCCCGAACCAAACCGTCCGCCCGAACCAAGCCGTCCGCCGGAACCGACCCCGCCGCCCGAACCGATCCGTCCGCGCGGCGAACAAGGCGGCTGCTGGGCTCGTTCGGCGTCCTCGCGATGCTCGCGGCGCTCGTCGTGGTCGTCGTCGTGGTGGCGAACATCGGCAACGCCACCGACCCGAAGCCGGGGCTCGCGGCCCTGTTCGACGGCGGCTGGTGATCGACCTCCCGTCGTGCGGGTGAATACGGCTACCCGATCGCCGAGCCGAAGCGGTTCACCCACTCCGCGGCTCCGGGCAACACCTCGTCCAGCGGGGCGACCTCCGGATACCAGGCCCGCTCCCACTCCAGTGACACCCAGCCCTGCCACCGGTGTTCGCGCAGGGTGGTGCCGATGGTGGTGAGCGGTACGGACCCGGTGCCCAGCGGGACCGGCGTGGTGTCGGTGGCGGACGCGGCGTCCTTGATCTGGACGTAGCGCAGCAGCCCGGCCAGGGCCTCGGCCGTGTCGCCGGGCTGCTCGCCGTGCCGCCACGGGTGCAACGCGTCCCAGATCACCCCGACCGCGCCCGCGAACGGTCGGACCAGGGACGCGACCGCCGCGCCGGTCGGGTGCGAGTCGTGGGTCTCCACCAGCATGGTGACCCCGCGCGCGGTCGCCTCCGGCAGCAGCAGCGCGAGCCGGTGCCCGGCGCGTTCGGCGTCCCCGTCGCCGGTGCCGCCGGGGAAGATCCGCACGGCGGGCGCGTTCAGGTCGTGGGCCAGGTCGAGGAGTCGGCTGATCGAGGACACCACGATCGGGTCGGGCGTGGGCGCGCAGATGCCGGCGTAGCCGGCCAGGCACGGTACCGCGAGGTCGGCGTCGGCGATGCGGGCGCGGATCACCCGGCGTTCGTCGACCGGCAGGTCCAGGTGTACGAACTCGTCCTGGTGTACCCGCAGTTCCAGTCCGGTACAGCCGTGCCGTCGGGCCCGGGCGAGGTGTTCGTGCAGGGGGCGGCCGGGTGCGCCGAGTGTGCTGAACGCCCACTGTTTGGCCTGCTCGGGTGTGCTCACGCGTCCTCGACTCCCTCGCCCGGCGCCACGCCACCGATCGGCTTGGCGGACCCGCCGCCCGGTAAGCGCTTTCCATACGGAGGTTAGATCGCCGTCGGATTGCCGGTCAAGCACACCCCGCCCGACACACCGCTCGGAACCGCGCCCGTATCCGTACGCTCGTGTTCCGTCCGTCGCCGACTCCGGTGCCGGGCCCGGAGGTCGTCTCGACAGGGTCGCCAGGGTCGTCCGGCCCCGCATGCGACGACCACACACGACCGCCACACACAAAAAAGGGCGAAGGAACATGTGTCCCCCGCCATTAACAACTTATAACGCACCGGGGGCCTTGCGGCAAGGCCCCCGTCGTACCGCAGAATCATCGACCTGAGCCCGAACATGGGCCGGAATCTGCGGATATAGGAGAGTCACTACGTGCGTGTGCATGCCGTGAACACCCCGACCACCACCATCGCCGGCAGCGCGTTCGACCTCCCCGACCGTCTCTCCGCCAAGGCCGACCCGGCGCTGATCGCCGACGACGAGTTGCACTTCGCGGCCATCGCGGAGTGCCTGGAAGAGTCCGTCGCCGAACTGTCCGCCCGCCTCGACGCCGAGCGCAAGTCCCCCGGCGGCAAGGGCCGGCAGGCGATGGACCGGGACAGCGAGATCCACCGGCTGACCACCCGCCTGCGGGCCCTGCGCCGCTTCGGCCTGGACCTGTGCCTCGGACGCATGGTCGGCACGGACGACGCCGAGCCGGTCTACGTCGGCCGCCTCGGCCTCACCGACAGCGCCGGCCGCCGGCTGCTGATCGACTGGCGCACACCGGCCGCCGAGCCGTTCTTCGGCGCCACCCACGGCAACCCGATGGGCCTGGCCAGCCGGCGCCGCTATCGCTGGACCCGCGGCCGGATCGGCGACTACTGGGACGAGGTGTTCGGCGCGGACGCCTTCGACGGGCACGCCGCGCTGGACGACCAGTCCGCCTTCATCGCCAGTCTGGGCGGCAACCGCTCGCCCCGGATGCGCGACGTGCTCGGCACCATCCAGGCCGACCAGGACGCGATCATCCGCGCCGGATCGCGCGGCGCTCTCGTGGTCGACGGCGGGCCGGGCACCGGCAAGACCGTCGTCGCCCTGCACCGCTCCGCCTACCTCCTCTACGCCGACCCTCGCCTGGGTCACCGGCGGGGCGGCGTACTGTTCGTCGGCCCGCATCAGCCCTACCTGAACTACGTCGCCGACGTGCTCCCCAGCCTGGGTGAGGAGGGCGTGCAGACCTGCACCCTGCGGGACCTCGTCGTCGAGGGCGCCGAGGCCGGGGTGGAGGCCGACCCGGAGGTGGCCCGGCTGAAGTCGTCCGCGGACCTGGTGCGGGCGATCGAGAAGGCCGTCGCGTTCTACGAGGAACCGCCCACCAAGGGGATGACGGTCACCACCCACTGGTCCGACATCCGGCTGACCGCCGGCGATTGGGCCGAGGCGTTCGACGCGGCGGAACCCGCCGCCGCGCACAACGAGGCGCGCGAGCAGATCTGGGAGGAACTGCTCACCATCCTGGTGGACAAGCACGACGACGACGAGGTCTCGGACGACCTGCTCCGCAGGTCCCTGTCGCGGAACCGGGAACTGTTGGCCGCCTTCAACGCCGCCTGGCCGCTGCTGGAGGCGACCGACGTGGTCGGCGACCTGTGGTCGGTGCCCGCGTACCTGCGGATGTGTGCTCCCTGGCTCGGCGCGGACGAGGTTCGTCGGTTGCAGCGCGGGGACGTCCGGGCCTGGACGGTGTCCGACCTGCCGTTCCTGGACGCGGCCCGGCTGCGGCTCGGCGATCCGGAGGCGGCGCGCCGCAAGCGCCGACACAAGGCCGCCGTCGCCGCCGAACGCGAGCACATGTCGCACGTGGTCGACGCGCTGCTGGAGGCCGACGACGACGGCGAGGGCGCGGTGACGATGCTGCGCGGCGAGGACTTCCGGGCGTCCCTGGTCGACGAGTCCGCCCAGCCCGGCGTCGAACCGGACCTGCTCGCCGGTCCGTTCGCGCACGTCGTCGTGGACGAGGCCCAGGAACTCACCGACGCGGAGTGGCAGATGTTGCTGCTGCGCTGCCCGTCCCGAAGCTTCACCATCGTCGGGGACCGTGCCCAGGCCCGGCACGGCTTCACCGAGTCGTGGCAGGAACGCCTCGAACGCGTCGGGCTCGACCGGATCAACCTGGCCTCCCTGGGCGTCAACTACCGGACGCCGGAGGAGATCATGACCGAGGCCGAGCCGGTCATCCGGGCCGTAATCCCGGACGCCAACGTGCCGACCTCGATCCGCAGCAGCGGTGTTCCCGTCGCGTACGGCTCCGCCGCGGAGCTGACCTCGATCCTGGACACCTGGCTCGCCGGCCATGCCGAGGGAATCGCCTGCGTCATCGGCGACCCCACCTTCCGGTCGACGCCCCGCGTCCGGTCGCTGACCCCGGAGCTGTCCAAGGGGCTCGAATTCGACCTGGTCGTCCTGATCGACCCAAAGGCGTTCGGCGGCGGAATCGAAGGGGCGGTCGACCGCTATGTCGCGATGACCCGGGCGACCCGACAACTCGTCATCCTCACGAGCGCCTGAGCCGGCCCGGAGGAACGCCCGCCCCGGCCGCGTCGAACGGCGGGGCGGGCCCGGGATTCGAGGGCAGGGGCAGGAACCGGGTCAGCGCCGCCGACCCACCGCGAGCGTCATGGCCGCACACAGTACGCCCGGCAACAGCAGCGCCCAGGCCAGGTCGTGCGGGTCGGCCGCGCCGTCGACGCTGACGAAGGCGCCCATCGCGGCGACGCCGACCGTCGCGCCGATCTGGCGGACCGCGTTGAGGAGGCCGCCGGCGGCGCCCGCCGTGCCCTCGGGGGCCGTGGTGATCACCGTGGTGACCAGCGCGGGGAGCGCGAAGGAGACGCCGAAGCCGGTGCACAGCAGGCCGATGGCCAGGACCGGGTAGGCCGACCCGGTCAGTACCGCCGCGGTGAACACGACGCTGCCCGCGGTCAGCAGGCCCAACCCGGCCAACATCGGCCCACGCGCTCCCGAGGCGGCCACGATCCGGCCGGTGAGCAGCGGGTTGACCGCGAACGGCAGGGTCATCGGCAAGAACGCGACGCCGGTCTCCAGCGGCGACATGTGCAGGTTCTGCCGAAACAGCAGCGGCAGGACGAACAGCAGCCCGGTCATGGTGAAGTTGACCGCCGCCCCCGCGAGCAACGCGGACACCGTGTTCCGCGAGCGCAGGATCGCCCGGGCCGGCACCGGGTCGGGGCTGCGCCGCTCGGACCCGGCGAACAACAGTCCCGCCGCCACCGCGCCCGCGCCCGAGGCGATCGCGTGGGTCGTGGCGCCGGAGCCCGCCGCGATCAGTGCGTCGGTGGCCAGTCCGAGGGCCACGCACGCGACGAGTTGGGAGGTCCAGTCGATCGGCCGGACACCCTTCGGGCAGCGCGCCGTTCGCCCGGCGGTCAGCGCGAGGGTGAGCGCGGCGAGCGGTACGTTGATCAGGAAGATGGCCCGCCAGCCGAAGGCGTCGACCAACACGCCGCCGGCGATCGGTCCCACCGCGAGCGCGGCGCCGCTGAGTGCGGCCCACACCGCGACCGCCCTGGCGCGCTCGGCCGGCACCGGATACAGCGTGGTGACCATCGCCATCGACGCGGGTACGCACGCGGCGGCGGCCACACCGAGCAATCCGCGCAGGGCGACCAGGGTCCACAGGTCCGGCGCCCACGCGCTGAGCAGCGAGCCGAGGCCGAACACGACGATGCCCACCCGGAACGCCCGATGCGCACCGAACCGGTCGGCCACCGCGCCCGCCGTCAACAGCAGCGCGCCGAACACGACGGTGTACCCGGACACCACCCATTGCAGACCGGCCACCGAACTGCCCAGCGACCGGGCCAGATCCGGCTCGGCGACCGACAACACGGTCAGGTCGAGCAACACCATGAAATAGCCGAGCGCGATGCCGAGGAGGGCGACCGTACGCGAACGCGCCGTCGGCGTGGGCCGGGTGGACAGGGGTGAATCGACGACGGACATCGAGGTTCTCCAGGAATGGAAGGGGTGACCACGACCGAGAACACGCCCGAGGTGTCGGCGATCGGAATGGGGTCGAGGGCAACCACTGTGTGGGCGCGCCCGATTCGACTCGACCGGCTGGGCCGCATGCCCCGTTCGGAATATCCGAATGCCCGCCCGGGGTTGCCGGACCATGGAATTTCGGCAACTCCGCACGTTCGAGACGGTCACCCGCACCGGGACCGTCACCGCCGCCGCCAACGTGCTCGGCATCGCGCCCTCGTCGGTGTCGGAACAGATCCGGGTGCTGGAGAAGTCGGTCGGCGTCGCGTTGTTCGACCGAGGCCCCCGGGGCATGACGCTGACGCCGGCCGGGGAGCGCATGCGCGACTGGGCCCATCGTCTGCTCGACCAGGCCGAACAGGCGCGCCGCGAGGTCGCGGAGGCCGCGCCGCTGTTGCGGCTGGGCGCGTTGGAGAGCATCGCCGCGACGCACGTGCCGCCGGTGCTGGCCCGGCTCGCCGCGCGTCGGCCCGACCTGCGGGTCCGGGTGGCTTCGGACCGAACGCGCGACGAGCTGCTGGGCGAGGTGGCCGCCGGCCGCCTGGATGCGGCGCTGGTCCTGGACACCGGCACCTGGCTCGGCGAGCTGGGCTTCGAACCGCCGCCGGCCGCCCTGGCGTTCGTCGACCTGGAGCCGGTCCCACTGGCCCTGGTCGCGGCGCCGGGCCATCCGCTCGGGGGCCGGGCCCGGATCGCCGGCGAGGATCTGCGCGGGCACCGGCTGCTGGTCAACGCGGCGGCCTGCTCGTTCCGCCTGGCCGGTGATCGACTCCTGGGCGCGGAGGTGGAACAGGTCCGGGTCGGCGGTGTGGCGGTCATCCGGGCCTGGACCGAACAGGGCCTGGGAGTGGCCCTGTTGCCGTTCTTCGCGGTGGCCGACCAGCTTGCCGCCGGGAGCTTGATCCGGCTCGCCCTGGACGCCCCCGATCTGACCCTGCGTCTGGTCTGGCGCCCGGACCGGGAATCCCTCCCCGGCCTCCGCGAAGTCCTCTACGCGGCGGCGGCTCCCACTTCGAGTCCCGGCCCCGGCTCGGTTGCCGACCCGGCTCCCCACCCGGCTGCCGCCCCCGGCCCGGCCTCCGCGCCGACGCCCGCCCGCGCCGTCGCGACCACCACCACGGCGCTCCCGGCGCGCTGACCCGACACGACCCGACCCGCACCGCCGTCCGGCCCGGCGACCGAGCCGGCGGCGTTTACGTTCCGGGGTTGGCGGTCACTGTCCGTTGCGGAGCCGGTGGGCGGTGGATGGGAGTGCGATGGTGCAGCGACGACGGGAAGTCCCTCGGCGCCGGGGTGGGGCGGCGTCATGGACCCGGTGACCGCCTCCCTGGTCGAGATCCACGACCGGCTCGGCGCCGTCACCGACGGCGAAGTCGCGGACTACATCCCGCAGTTGGCCTCGGCCGACCCGCGCACCTTCGGGTTGGCGCTGGTCAGCATGTCCGGCCACTGCTACCGCGCCGGTGATACCGACGACCCGTTCAGCATCCAGTCCGTGTCGAAGCCGTTCGTGTACGCGCTCGCGCTGTCCGAGCTGGGCCCGGCCGAGGTGAGCCGCCGGGTCGGCGCGGAGCCCAGCGGCGAGGCGTTCAACGCGATCAGCCTCGAACCGGGCACCGGCCGCCCGGCGAACCCGATGGTCAACGCCGGCGCCATCGTGACCACCTCACTGGTCCCGGCCGCGGACGCCCGGGATCGTTTCGAGCGCATCCGCGCGTGCCTGTCCGCGTTCGCGGGCCGCTCCCTGGACGTCGACGAGGAGGTGTACCGCTCCGAGGCCGACACCGGCGACCGCAACCGAGCCCTTGCCTACCTGATGCGCGGCGCGGGGTCGTTGTCCGGCGACGTGGACGAGACCGTACGCACCTATTTCCGCCAGTGCTCGATCCGGGTGCACGTCGCCGACCTGGCGGTGATGGCGGCGACACTGGCCAACGGCGGCGTCAATCCGGTCACCGGCGACCGGGTGGTCGCCGAACCGGTGGCGGTGCGGGCACTCGCGGTGATGGCCACATGCGGCATGTACGACACCGCCGGCGAATGGTTGCTGCGGGTGGGCCTGCCCGCCAAGAGTGGGGTGTCCGGCGGCCTGATCGCCTGCAGCCCGGCGCGCTTCGGCATCGCCGTGCACAGCCCGCCACTGGACCGCGCGGGCAACCCGGTACGCGGCGTGATCGCGCTCACCGAACTCTCCGAACGCTTCGCCCTGCACCTGATGCACCAACCGGGCCGGCACATCGCGACCGTCACCGATGTCACCACCTCGCTCGACCACCCCTCCTACCGGGCCCGCACCCCGGCCCAGCGGGCCGTCCTGGACCGCGAGGGGCACCGCATCGTGGTCATCCGCGCCCAGGGCATGTTGGAATTCACCGAGACGGAACACCTGCTGCACGCGCTGCGCGAGTCGGTGCCGCCGGCACCGGGTTGGATCGTGTTGGACGTGGACCGGGTCACCGGGATCGCGGTCGGTGCCGCCGCGATGCTCGGCGCCGCCCTGGCCGATCTGGCCACCGCCGGTCACGAGCTCGCCATCGCGGCCCGGGAACCGCTGCTCGACCCGATCGCCGAGCCGGCACCGTGGGCCGCGTTCCGCAGCCGCGAGGAGGCCGTGGCCTGGTGCGAGGACCGACTCCTGGCGGCGGCACCACCGGCGGGGTGAGCGCGGTGGCCTTCGTCCCGGGAAACGCGGGCTATTCGAACTCGGGCCGCTCGTACGACCCGTACGTGGGCGCCCCGACCCGTTCGTAGGAGTCGATGACCACGCCGGTCCCGGTGGTGCGCGACCCGGTGAGGGTGAACGCGGTCGGCTGTAGATCGGGGGTGAACAGGCGCTTGCCCGTGCCCACGACGACCGGGAAGGTCAGCAGGTGCATCGTGTCGATCAGCCCGAGCCGGAGCAGCGCGCCGGCCAGGGCTCCGCTGCCGTGGATCTGCAGTTCACCGCCGTCGCGCTGCTTGAGCGCGGCCACCTCGCGGCCGAGATCGCCGCCGAGCAGCGTGGTGTTCGCCCAGTCGGCCGACGTCAGGGTGGCGGTGGGAACGTACTTGGGCAGTCTGTTCAGCCGGTCGGCGATCAGGTCGTCGGGGGCGGTCATCTTCGGCCAGTACGACGCGAAGATCTCGTAGGTGCGGCGTCCGAGCAGGAAGGCTTCCGCCCGGCCGATGACGTCGGTCATGAACCGCCCGAAGTCGTCGTCGCCGTAGGGCACCGACCAACCGCCGTGCTCGAACGCGCCGCTGGGGTCCTCCTCCGGCCCACCCGGCGCCTGGTAGATACCGTCGATGGTGAGGAAGGTGGTGAGGACGAGCTTCATGGCAGTGCCCTTCGTGGTTTCCGAGCCGTCACATGCTTCGACCGCCGGTCGGCCGGAAACTCATCGGTGCGGGAGGGATCCCTGCGAAGTTCCCACCACCCACGGCGGCAAACCACCTCGCGCGGCACCCACTCCGCGCGACCATCGGCGCACGAGGAGCCACCACATGTCGTATCCGATCTATCCCGAGGCCCGCTACCGGGGCGAGGGCGGCGAGGTCAGCGCCCGCTTCCGCCCCGCCGAGCATCCGCCCGAGCTGACCACGGCCGGGGCGACCTACCACTACCTGGCCACGACCGATTCCACCGACGGCGAGTACGGGCTGTACCGGGTGGACATGCACGCGGTACCCAGCGGCCCGAGCACGCACTTCCACCGGACCATCTCCGAGTCGTTCTTCGTGCTGTCCGGCACGATCCGGCTGTTCGACGGCGACGCGTGGCGCGACGCCAAGGCCGGTGACTTCCTGTATGTGCCGGTCGGCGGCCTGCACGCGTTCCGCAACGAATCCGGCGAGCCGGCCTCGATGTTGCTCCAGTTCGCGCCCGGGGCGCCACGCGAGACCTACTTCGAGGGCATTCCCGAGTTGGAACACCTCACCGACAAGGAACGCGCGCAGTTCTTCCTGCGCCACGACAACCACTGGGTGGACCTGGGCGGGTAGCGCGACGGCCACCGCATTCGCCGTCCCTGCTACCGGGGCATTGCCGACCGTCGCCGGATCCGCGAGCCCGGCGCGGTGGCGATCAGGCTGCCGGCATGCCCGGTCAACGCCCGACACGTGCCCGGTTCCGCCGGCTCCCCGGCCAACGGGGCGAACTCCGCCGCCTCCGTCACCGGGAGCCGGGTGGACAACCGGCCGGCCCGATCCGCCGCGTACAACCTGCCGTTCATCGCGGTGAGCACGATCGCACCACCGGCGGGGCCCAGTTCGCGCCACGGCGGTGTCGCGTCCGGGTCGGCGGGCAACTCGGCCGCGTACACGTGCCGCAGCCGGTCGTCGGCGCACACCGCGAACAGGCCGCCGTCGCACAGCGCGATCGCGATCGTGCCGGTCGGCAGCCGGGACACCCAGGTCCACGGCGCCGGTCCGGTCAGCGGCGGGCGCCGCAACAGGCGGCCGTCCGCCGTGGCCGCGTACAACACCAGCGGCAACGGGCCGAACGCCTCGCGCGCCGCCGCCAGTGCCACCACCGGTCGGGCCGTGTCGATCGTGCGCCACGGCAGGTTCTGCCCGCTCACCTCGCGGCACACCAGCGCACCCTCGGTGTCCACCGCGAACAGCACGTCCTCGCAGGCCGCCAGCGCCCGGATGTCGCCGGAGGGCCCGATCTCCTCCCACTGCGGCTGCCGGTCCGCGTCGAGCCGATCGAGCACGTTGCGGGTGACCCGGTCCACCACCGGATCGGCCAGCGCACTGCCCCAGTTGATCGTGCCCGCGTTGAACACCGTGCCCGCACCCAGCCGGAAGGTGCCCATCACCGCGTCCCCGCCCTGACCGTAGCGGGCCCAGTGCCGCAGGTCGGCGGTGGCCAGCACGACGAAGGACGGCGGCGTGCCGTCCCGGCCCGTGGCGCGAGGCACGCCGCCGCGCCACTCCAACTCGGTCGCGTCCGTCTCGTAGCCCAACGCGCCCTGGGCGAACTTGTCGCCGTCCGCGAGCCCGGTGCCCGCGAAGACCCAGTGGTCGGTGAAGCGGGCGATGTACGCCTCCTCCCGGATCACCTTCATGCCCTCGCCCCACGCGCCCGCGCCGCGGCGGAAACTCAGTCCGGTCATGCTGTTCTCCGGGCGGTACACCGGTGCGCTGGACCACTCCACGGTGACCCGCCCGGGATCGATCGCCGCCATCGGGTCGCTCACCGCGTCCCGATGGCACACCATGGTGCGCCCGTCGTCCTCCAGCCGCATCTGCCACCACGCGGTGTTGGCCGCGAAGATCGCCAGATTGCCACCGCGCCGGACGAAGCCCTCAACCGTGTCGCGTTGTTCCCCGGACCAGTACTCGTCGTGCCCGTTGATCACCAACAGCCGGTAATGCCGCAGCAGTTCGTCGCCGCCGTGCAGATCCAGACCGGAACAGAACTCGACCGACCGACCGGTGGCCCGGAACCAGCGCAGCAGTCCCTCCTCCCAGCGCTCCGGCGGTGGGCCGCCGCCGGGTCGGTCGAAGGAGACCCGGGCGGCGCGATCCGGCTGTTCGGCGTAGTACAGCCCCTGGCCCGGCACACCGGAGCGGTTGTACGCCTGCCACGTGGCGAACGGCACCGAGACCAGGATGCCCGCCGTGCCGCCCGGATCCGCCGCCCGCACCACGAACCAGACCTCGTGGTCCAGCGGTTCGACCCCGGCGAGCGGGGTGCCGTCGTCGAACACGGCCCGGTAGAGCGAGCTGGGCCAGTGCTCGGGGACGACCAACTCCCAGATCCCACCGTCGATCCGCCCGCGCGTGAGCACCCGGTCCGTGATCGCGTCCAGGACCGTGACCTCGCCGTGCACCGGGCCGCCGTCGGTATGGGCGAGGTGGAAGCGCAGCCGACCGCCCGCGACCACCGAGGTCGCGCCGGCATACGCCAGAACGCTCATGCGACCGGCTCCGCCACCCGCTCCGCGAAGCCGGTCAACGCGCCGATCGGCACTTCCCGGCCGCCCGCCGCGCGCACCAACAGGTCCTCCAACGCCACCAGATGCGCCTCCAACGCGTGTACCGGCAGATACGCGGTGTCACCGGTGACGCTGACCACCAGCGCGTCGCCCTCGGAGACCACGTGCATGCAGTACCGGCAGGCGATGAACTCGTGCCCGCCCGCCGGTTCGACCCGACTGTGGGTGCGCGCCGCATCCAGTTCGGCGGTGGTCGGTGCCGGGCCGGTCGTGGCCGGCCGGTCCACCAGGCGCATGTCGTTGAAACAACAGAACGGCCGGATCGGCGTGCCGCGTTCGGCCGCGATCCGCTGCATCAACGCGTTCCACCGATCCGGGTCGTAGCCCGCGCTGCGATAGGCGCGCAGCGACGCCTGCCACGCGGCGGGCAGCAGGTCGGTGAAATGCGCGGCCGGGTCCAGGTCCAGGACGAACAGGCCCTCCTGGGACAGCGTGGTCACCAGATCGCGGCTCTCCGCCCGGAATCGATTGGCCACGATCGGCAACATCACCGCGGTGTCGCGACCACCGGCCCGCGCGGCCAACACGGCCGCGCCGGCCAGCAGTACGGCGGACGGGCTGATCCGGTGCCGCAGCGCCACCGCGTCGGTGGCCCGGGCCAGCGCCGCGGACACCAGCCGCACGGTGCGAAACCGCGGCGCGGCGGGCTCGGCGACCACGTCGGCGAACACCGTCGGCGCGATCCGCCGGTAGTGCGTCTCCCAATGCGCCAGCGCCGATTCGCCCCGGCGCAGTCCGGTCGCCGAGGACTGCTCGTGGGCCAGATCCAGCGGCCCGGCCGAGGTCGGCCCACCCGCCGAACCGCGCCGGATCAACAATCGCAGGTCGCGCACCAGCACCTCGACGCCGTGCCCGTCGGTGGCCACGTGGCACAGCGCGAGCGCCACATAGCGCACCCGGCCGCCGTGCACGATCAGCCCGGCCCGGATCGGCCACGCGCCGAAGTAGTCGAAGCGGGTCGCGCCGAGCCGCTCCGCCACCGCCGCGGCGACCGTGTCCGCGTCCTCGATCAGGGCCGCCTCGAACACCTGCACCGGCAGACTGCCCGCCGGGTGGCGCACCTGCCGGGGCTCGCCGTCGGCACTCACCAGCCGGGTGCGCAACGCGTCGTGCCGCTCCATCAGCCGGCCGAGCGCGGCACCGGCCTGCGCCACGTCCACCGGCCCGCCGCGATCGGCGATCGGCAACACCCGGGTCATGTTGAAGTAGTGGTCGCTGGGCGCGGTGCGTCGAATGGCCTGCCAGATCGCCCGCTGCCCCCAGGTCAGCGGCGCCTCCACCGGGCCGTCCACGGCCACCGCGAACGGCGCTCGGACCTCGTGCGGGACCTCGGTCGGAGCATCGGCCGCGACCGGGGTTCTCGCCGCGCCGCGCTCAGCCATCGCCCACCGCCACGCCCTGCCGGGTCAGCCGCTCGACCAGCGTGTCCAGGTCCTCGACGAAGTCGAGATCCGCGTCCAGGTCGAAGAACACGTCGAACTCGCCCTCCAGCGCGTCGATCAGCCGCAGAAACGTCAACGAGCTGACCCCGGCGGCCGTCAACGAGCCCTCGTTCGCCAGCACTTCACGAGCGCTGACCTCGCCGTCACTGACCTCGGCGATCAGCGTGGCCACCCGCTCGCGCAGTTGCTCGGCGCTCATGCCGCGTCCCCGGCCAGGCGCCGACGCAGGCTCAGCGGACGGATGTCCGGCCAGACACGGTCGATGTGCGCCGAGCACTCCTCACGGGTGCCGACGAAGCCGGTGGGTACCCACCCGGCGGGGGGATCGGTGCGCAGCGGCCACAACGAGTGTTGTTCCTCGTCGTTGACGACCACGCGGTACTGCTCCACGGTGCTGTCCGTCTCGGTGCTCATCGTTGCTGCTCCTGGAGTTCGCGGATGGCGTCCGTGACGCCGGTGACGGTCGGGCTGTCGAAGAAGACGTCGAGCGGGACCTCGACGCCGAGCCGCTTGCGGATGCGCGCGGCGATCTGCGTGATGGTCAGGGAATGGCCGCCCAGGTCGAACAGGTCCTCGTCCGGACCGACATCGTCCAGCCGCAACACCTCGGCCCAGATCGCCCGGACGGTCTCGGTGACCTCGTCGGCGGGCGCGCCCGGGGCCCCGGTGGGGTCGGTGGGGTCGATCGGTTCGGGGCGGGCCGGGGCCGGTTCGGGCAATCGGGCGCGGTCCAGCTTGCCGTTCGGGGTGAGCGGGAACGCGTCCAGGACGAGGAAGGTGTGCGGCACCATCGCGGCCGGCAGCGTATGGGCGAGATACGCCCGCAACCGGTCCGGTGCCACCGGGGGTTGCCCGGGTTCGGGGACCAGATAGCCGACCAGGCGGGCGTGTTCGGTGTCCCGGTCCAGCAGCCGGACCGCGGCCTGGGCGATGCCCGGGTGCGCGCCGAGCAGGCTCTCGATCTCGCCCGGTTCGATGCGGTGGCCGCGCAACTTGACCTGGGCGTCGGTCCGGCCGACGTAGTCCAGGCCGCCGCCGGGCGCGTGCCGGACCAGGTCGCCGGTGCGGTAGAGCCGGGCGCCGGGCGGCCCGAAGGGGTCGGCCACGAACCGCTCGGCGGTCAGCCCCGGGCGGCCCGGATAGCCGTGCGCCACGCCGTCGCCGCCCAGGAACAACTCGCCCGGCAGGCCCTCGGGCACCGGGTGCAGCCGGCCGTCGAGCACGTACGCGCGGGTGTTGGCCAGCGGCCGACCGATCCCGGGCGGCGCGTCGCCGCGTACCTCGGCGTAGGTGGACCACACCGTGGTCTCGGTGGGGCCGTACACGTTGACCAACCGGCCGACCGCGCGACGCAGTTCGTCGGCCAGTGCACCGGGCAGCGCCTCGCCGCCGGTGATCGCGGTCAGTCCGGGGCGGTGCAGCCCGGCCGCGAGCAGCACCCGCCAGCCGCTGGGCGTGGCCTGCACGTGCGAGATCGCATGGCGCTCCAGGACGCCCAGTTGGGCGGGGCCGTCCCGGTGCCGGTCGTCGGGCACCAGCACCACCCGCGCGCCGGTGACCAGCGGCAGCAGCAGTTCGACGGTGGAGATGTCGAAGGACAGCGAGGTCAGGCCGAGCCAGCGGTCGCCCGCGGTGGCGCCGAGCCGATCGCGCATGCTCGCCAGCAGGTTGGCCAGGGCGTGGTGCGGGATCTCGACGCCCTTGGGTCGGCCGGTGGAGCCGGAGGTGTAGATGACGTAGGCGGGGTCCCCCGGTTCGGGCCGGGCCGGGGGCTCCACCGGGGCGGGATCGGGCCCGAACAGGTCGGGACCGTACAGGTCGGGCCCGGTCAGCACCAGGACCTCGGCGGCGGTGTCGGCGGGGCGTTCGCCGCGCTCGGTGACAAGCGCCGCGATCCGGGCGTCCGCGCGGATGAAGGCGAGCCGCTCGGCCGGATAGCCCGGGTCCAACGGCAGGTAGGCGGCGCCGGCCGCGAGCACGCCGAGCACGGCGGCCACCTGTTCGCCGGTGCGGCCCAGTTCGATCCCGACCAGGTCGCCGGCGCCGATCCCGGCCGCGCCGAGCCGGCGGGCGAACACGTAGGCCGCGGAGGCCACCTGGCGGTAGGTCAGGAACCGGCCGGCGCACACCACGGCGACCGTGTCGGGGGCGGCACAGGCGCGCGTGGCGAACAGGTCGACCACGGTGTCCCGGGCCGGGTAGGGCGTGTCGGTGGCGTTGTCCGCGTGCAGCACCCGGACCAGTTCGGCCTCGGGCAGCAGCGGCAGATCGCCGATGGGCAGCTCCGGGTCGGCCAGGGCGGTGGTCAGCAGCGTGGCGAAGTGGCCCGGGATGCGCGCGGCGACGCCGGGGGCGAAGGCGTCGGTGGGCACGTGCAGCGCGCCGTCGATCCGGTCCCGGCCCTCGACCAGTTGCAGATGCGCGGTGTTGCGGGCGGTCGGCGGCAGCACGATCCACTCGACCCGCACCTCGACGCCGGGGAACACCGGTTCGATCGCGCGGGTGCGCCGCCGGTAGCTCACGGTCAGGTCGGTCAGCGCGGTCCTGGGACCGAGGCCGCGCACGGTGTGGCTGTAGGGCACGTCACGGAACGCGTAGACGGCCCGCAGTTCGGCGCGCAGTTCGCGGGCGAACGCGCCGAACTCCTGTTCCGCGCGCGGCCTGGAGGACACCGGCAACTCGTTGACGAACAGGCCCACGTGGCGGATGTCGGCCGGGGTGCGGGTGGACAACTCCAGGGCGGTGCGCACCCGGGCGTTGCCGTACCGGAACAGCAACGCGTGCCAGCCCGCGAGCAGCAGTTCGAAGTGGGTCACGCCCAGGCGCAGCGCCGCCTCGTCGAGCGCGGCCACCGTCTCGGGCCCCAGGGTGAACGGGATCGCGTTCCCCGGCGCCGGTTCGCTGCCGGCCCGGGTGCCCGGCGACAGGCCGGGCAACACGGCCCGGCCCGGTTCCTCGCGGTGCCTGGCCCACACGCTGGTGGCGTCCACCGGCGGCGGCCCGGACGTGGTCCCGGCCGCGTGGATCGCCTCCGCCGCCCAACGCGCCTCCGGGGCCGCACCGGTGGCGTTCGTGCCGTCCCGGGCCGCCCGGTAGCCCCGGGCCAGGCCGGCCACCACGATCTCCTTGGACGTGCCGTCGAAGACCAGGTGATGGGCCGTCACCAACAGGGTGTGTCGGTCCGGCCCCAGGGTGAACAGCGTGAAGCGCGCGAGCGGCCCGACGGACAGGTCGAACGGGCGGGCGAGTTCGGCCCGTATCCGGGCGTCGATGTCGGCGGGGTCGGCGGCGGTCCGCCGCATCGGCGCGGGCCCGACCGGCACCAGGGCGGGCACGCCGTCGGCCTCGCCGACCGCCGTCGCGAGCACCGGATGGCGCGCGACGGTGCTCGCACACGCCGCCGCCAGTGCGGCCACGTCCAGCGGGCCGTCGAAGCGCAGCAGCACCGACAGGTGGTAGGCGGACTCGGCGGGCAGCGTGCGCTCGGTCACCCAGAGGCCCAACTGGGCTGCGGACAAAGGCGCGACGGGCGATTCGGCGGCGACCGGCCCGGTGTACCGGCCGCCCTCGCCCTCGGTCGTCGGGGGGATCTGATCGTTGGTGACAGTCATGGTCGGACCTCGTCGTCCAGGAGCCGGCGCAGCTCACGCTTGAGGATCTTGCCGCCCTCGTTGCGCGGCAGGGATTCCCGGAACAACACGTGCCCGGGCAGTTCGTGTGCGGCGAGACGCTCCATCAGGAACACCCGCAGCTCGGTCGCGGTGAGATTGCCCGTCGGTACCACCGCCGCGGCGACGGTCATCCCGAGCACGGGATGCGGCACCCCGAAGGCGGCCGCGTCGACGACCGCCGGGTGTTCGTGCAGGGCGTTCTCGACCTGGAGCGTGGAGACCTTGTACGCACCGGACTTGATCACGTCCCGCTCCCGGTCGACCAGGTACAGGAAGCCGTCCGCGTCCAGCCGACCCAGGTCGCCCATCCGCACCCAACGCCCGGAGAACACCGCGGTATCGGGTTCCTCGCCGTAGTAGGACCTGGGCATGGTCGGCGAGCGCAGCCACACCTCGCCGGTCTCGCCGACCGGCAACACCCGGCCCGCGTCGTCGGTCACCCGCAGGTCGCGCAGCGACGCCGGCCGCCCGGGGGAGTCGGGGTGTTCGGGGTCGAACAGCATCGTGGTCTGTGCGGGCGCGGCCTCGGTGGAGGTGTAGTAGTTGACGATCTGGGCCTGCGGGAACAGTCGGGACAGGCCCAGCGCGACGCTCTGCGGCAGGGCGGCGGCGGTGGAGCCGAGCAGCCGCACCCCGGAGAGGTCGCAGCGCCGCACCTGTTCCGTGCCGAGCAGTTCGATCGCCATCGCCGGGACCACGAACACGCTGCCCACCGCGTGCCGTTCGATCAGTCGAGCGAAGTGGCCGGGGGTGAAGCGCGGGGCGGCGATCGCGGTCGCCTTGGCGTCCAGCGCGTTGATCAGCATGGTCTGCCCGGCGTTGGTGCCGACCGGGAAGGCGTGCAGGAAGTGCGCCGAGTGCCCCAGCGGGCGCCGGCGCGCGTCCAACGTGCAGCCGTGCGCGAGGTTGGCGTGGGTGGCGGCCACGCCCTTGGGGGTGCCGGTGGTGCCGGAGGTGTACAGGATCTGGGCGAGGTCGCCCGCCGCGGGCGGCGGGAGTTCGCTGCCGGGGTAGGTCTCGATGTCCTCCACCGGCGCGGCCCAGGCACCGGTGCCGGCGTCCGGCGGGGTCAGCTCGGCGCGATGCAGGACGGCTGCGGCGCCGCTGTGCCCGAGCAGCCGGCGCACCTCGGCGGGCGCGAGCCGATCCGACATCGGCACCGCGACCGCGCCGGCCCGGTGCACGCCCAGGTAGGCGGTCGCGTAGTCGATCCAGTCGCCGTTGCCGTACAGCAGCGCGACCCGGTCGCCGGCGCCGACGCCGCGCGTGCTCAACCCGGCGGCGACCGCGTCGGCGCGTTCGTGCCACGAGCCGAAGGTCAACTTCTCCCGGCCGCTGAGGATCGCCGGCCGCTCCGGCTCCAGTTCGGCGCGGTGCGTGAGCAGCGCGGACAGGCTCTCCGGCCCTCGGCGGTCGGCCGAGACCGGGCGGGGGCGGGCCGAGGGGCGGGTGCCGGTGCTCATCTCGACACCTCCGTGAGGGCCGGCTCGACCCGGTCGGCCCGGGCCCGGAGCCGGCGTTCGCGCTCCTGGATGCCGACCTCGTCGTCGGGCGGTGCGTCCGGCACGTCCCGGTCGAAGCGGGCCAGTACCGGAAGCCGCAGGCCGATCAGCACGAGTACCACCATCGCGGCGCCGAACACCAGGTACAACAAACCGATTCCGCGGCCTTCGCCGTGTCCGATCACGGTGCCCACGGAGCCCGCGAGCGGTCCGTCGTCGGCCATCAACGGTTCGAACAACCGTGCACCCAACGGCGCGATGATGCCGTGTCCGATCGGCAGCGTGGACCACGCGACCAGCGTGTTCAGCGCGAACACCCGGCCGTGGAAACGTTGTGGCACCTTGACCTGGACGATGGTCGTGTAGACGCCGTTGACCAGGGACAACGCGCAGGACATCCCGAAGGCGCCGATGCCCACCACCCACAGGCTCGCATGCAGCCCGGTGAACGCGGACGCGCCGGCCAGGCCGGCCGCCAACCACAACATGCCCCGCAGCCGTTGCCGACGCGGGCCGCCCCAGAAGCCCATCGCGATGCCGCCGATGATCACCCCGGCGCCGGCCGCCATCGAGACCCGGGCGGCGCCGCCCAGTGAGTCGAAGGACAACACCAGCGGCGTGGTCAGCAGGAACAGCGGTGACAGGAACAGGTTCAACACCGCGAACCACAACAACATCGCCCGAAAGCCCCGGTGTCGCCAGGAGTAGGTGAAACCGTGCTTGATCTCCGAGGTCAACGATTCGCGCCTGCGCCAGGGCAGCGTGCGCGGGAACCGCACACACGCGATGATGGTGATCGCGATCGCGTAGCTGACCACGTCCAGGATCAGGATGCCGCGCAGCCCGATTCCGGCCATCAGTCCCACCGCGATCAGGGGAACCACGAACTGGGCCACCCCGCCCGCCATTTGCACGATGCCGTTGGCGTGGCCGAGGTATTGCTTGGGCACCAGTTGCGGTACCGCCGAGGCGTAGGCCAGGCGTTGGAAGGTGAGCGCCATCGACAACGAGCCGAGCAACACGTAGATGTGCCACGGGTGCAGGTTGCCGGAGGCCAGCAGCAGCAACAACACCCCCTGGGTGCCGCCGGCGGCGATGTCGCCGGCCAGCATCACCTTGCGCCGATCCATCCGGTCCACGATGGCGCCGGCCAGCGGGCCGATCAGGATGCCGGGAAGCATCCCGATCACCGCGTACAAGGCGAACCGGCCCATCGAGCCGGTCTCCAGGTAGATCCAGATCGGCAGGGCGAACTCGGTCAGCGCCGAGCCGGTGATCGACACGAGCTGGCTGAACGCGACCAGCAGGAACCGGCCCATCCCGGGTTGTGGTTCGCGGGTGTCGGTGCGCTCGGGCGGGCCCGGATCCGGCGGTGGCCCGGCGGCTCCGTGGAACCACCACGGGCCGTCCGCCTCGCGGGTGGGCAGGGCGTCGGTGTCCTGGGCGACCAGCGCGGGGTGTACCCGGGTGATCACCTCGGCCAGGTCGTCGGCGCGGTGTTTGAGGAAGAAGTGGCCGGCCTCGTCGAGCATCACCAGGCCGACCCGGTCGGCGATGGTGCGCCACTCCCGAAAGCGCTCCTGGTAGAAGTCGGCGGCCGGGTCGCGGTCGCCCATCACCGACACGATCGGCGCGCGCAACCGGGGCCGTCGGTCGGACAGCGCCTCGGTGAAGTACTCTTCGGCGGCGACCGAGTCGCGGCGCATGTTCCCGATGATGAACTTCATCTGCTCGCCGTCCAGGTCCGCCATGTCGGCGCCCATCGAGGTCAGCCAGTTCGCGTAGACCCGGTCGCCGAGCAGCGGTTCGAGGGCGGCGATCCGGCTCAGCGTGCCGAGCACCCGGTTCTTCGGACGGGCGAAGGGGAACTGGGCGCCGATGTAGACGGCGGCCAACTCGCGCCCGGCTTCCTCCAGTTGCCGGGCCACCGCGACGATCAGCGCGCTGCCGACCCCGCAGTGCCCGTACAGCGCGATCGGCCCCTGGACCCGCTCCTGGATCTCGGCCACGATCCGCCGGGCGAGTTCGTCGAAGGGCAGCCGCTCCTGGGTGACGCCCACGTCGTGGCCGGGGATCGCCACCGACCACAGGTCGTGGGTGTCCGGCAGCGCGTCGGCGAGCGGCTGATAGACCACCGCGCTGCCGCCCCCGTAGGGCACGCAGACCAGCGACAACGTGCGCCGTGCCGCCGGGACCGGCCCGGCGAGGCGGTACAGCAGCCGGGCCGGGCCGCGTTCGGCCTCGGACAGGCCGGCCAGCGCGGCGATCTCGCGGATCGTCTTGTGCGTGAACACGTCCATCACGCTGACCGCCTGCCCGCCGATCTCCGGGAGTTGCCGGCGGGCGCGGGCGACCACCTGGGTGGCGAGCAGCGAATGGCCGCCCAGGTCGAAGAAGTCGTCGTCGACGCCGACCTCGGGCAATCCGAGCACGTCGCACCAGATGCGGGCGAACAGCAGCTCGGCGGGGGTCGTCGGCGGCGCGTCGGCGGCGCCCTTGGAGCGGCGCGCGGCGGGCGCGGGCAGGGTCTTGCGGTCCAGTTTGCCGTTGGGGGTCAACGGCAGCGCGGGCAGCGCGACGAACGCGGCGGGCACCATGTAGTCGGGCAGCGTGCGCTTCAGCGCGGCCCGCACGTCGTCCGCGTCGAACGCGTCGGCCCCGTCGGCCCCGAGCCTCGCCGGATCCTCGACCGGGACCACGTACGCGGTGATGCGCTTGTCCCCGGGCGTGTCCTCGCGCACCACGACCGCGGCTTCCTCGATCTCGTCGCGCCCCCGCAACACGGCCTCGATCTCGCCGAGTTCGATCCGCAGGCCGCGCAGCTTGACCTGTCCGTCGAGCCGGCCGAGGAAGGCGAGCGTGCCGTCCGGGCGCCACCGGGCCAGGTCGCCGGTGCGATAGAGCCGGGCGCCGGGCGGGCCGAACGGGTCCGGTACGAACCGCTCGCCGGTCAGCCCGGGGCGGCGGTGATAGCCCAGGGCGACCTGGACACCGCCCAGGTACAACTCGCCGGGCGTGCCCAGTGGCGCGGGCCGCATGGCGTCGTCGAGCACGTACACCCGGGTGTTGTGGATCGGTGCGCCGATCGGCACCGCCGCGAGCGGGCCCGCGCACTCCCACGCGGTGACGTCCACGGCCGCCTCGGTGGGCCCGTACAGGTTCGCCAGCGCGCAGTGCGGCAGCCGCTCGCGAAACGCCCGCGCGGTGTCCGGCGCGAGTTCCTCGCCGCTGCACACCACCCGGCGCAGCGTCGTGCAGAGTTCGACGCCCTCCTCGGCCAGGAACATCGTCAACATCGCGGGCACGAAGTGGGCGAGTGTGACGCCCTGTTCGGCGATCACGTCGCGCAGGTAGCCGGCGTCCTTGTGCCCGCCGGGCCGGGCCAGCACCAGCCGGGCACCGGTGCTCAGCGGCCAGAAGAACTCCCACACCGAGACGTCGAAGCTCGCCGGGGTCTTCTGCAACACCGCGTCGGTGCCGCTCAGTCGGTAGGTGTCCTGCATCCAGGCGATCCGGTTGACGATGCCGCGATGGGTGTTCGGCACCCCCTTGGGCCGGCCGGTGGAGCCGGAGGTGTAGATCAGGTAGGCGACGTCGTCGGGCGCGGGCCCGGCGCCCGACAGCGCGCCGGGAGCCGGGTCGGGCCAGTCGGCGAGGTCGTCCAGGTACAACACCCGGGCCGCGCGCTCGTTCGGCATCGCCGGGCCACGCTGCGTCAGCAACACCCGCGCGCCCGAGTCGGCGAGCATGAACGCGAGCCGCTCGGCCGGGTATTGCGGATCCAGCGGGGTGTATCCGGCGCCTGCCCGAAGCACCCCGAGCAGCGCCGCGACCAACTCCGGGGAGCGCTCGGCGCCGACCGCGACCAGATCGCCGGCGCGCACCCCCTCGGCTCGCAGGCGCTGCGCCACCCGGTCGGCGGCGGCGTCGAGTTCGCGATACGTCAGGGTGCGCTCGTCGAGGGTGACCGCGATCGCGTCGGGGGTGCGGTCGATCTGCTCGGCGATCAGGCTCGTCAGGGTGGCCTCGGTCGGCACCGACGCGGCGGTGTCGTTCCACCGGGTCAACATCAGCTCGCGCTCGTCCGGATCCAGGCCGTCGAGCGTGGACACCGGGACGTCGGGTCGGTCCGCGAGCACCGCCAGCAAGCGGCCCAGGTGTCGGCCCAGGCGCGCGATGGTCGCCTCGTCGAACAGGTCGGTGTTGTAGTTGAACGCGCCGCGCAGCCCGTCCGGCCACTCCATCAGGAACAGTTCCAGGTCGAACCGGGTGCCGCCGGCCCGGATGCCGAACACCTCCGCGGACAGTGCGGCACGGTCGCCGTCGGCGTTCGCGGTGGCGTAGTTCTGTACCGCCAGCACCGCCTGGAACACCGGCGAACGGGTCACGTCACGGGGCACGTTCAGTTCGGTGACCAATTGTGCGAACGGCAACTCCTGGTGTGCGTACGCCTCCAGGCAGCTCTCCCGGGTGCGGTCGAGCAGTTCGGCGAAGGTCGGGTCGCCGTCGGTGCGCGCCCGCAGCGCGAGCACGTTGACGAACATCCCGACCAGGTCCTCGACCTCGGGATGCGGCCGACCGGCGACGGGGGAGCCGATCGCGAACGCGCGCTGCCCGCTGTGTCGGGCCAGCACCAGTTGGAAGGCGGCGAGCAGCACCATGTACAACGTCGCGCCGCGCTCGCGGGCCAACGACGCCAGCCGGTCCAGGAGTTCGCGATCGACCTCGAACGCGTAGCCGGCGCCGTCGAAGGTCTGCCGGGCCGGTCTGGGTCCGCGCGTGGGCAGTTCGAGCGGCTCGACGCCGGCCAGCTCGGTGCGCCAGTAGGCGATCTCGCGGGCGAGCGGGTCGCCGGTCAGCCGCTCTCGCTGCCAGATCGCGAAGTCGCCGTAGGAGACCGCCGGTTCGACGACCGGTGTGGCGCTGCCCGCGGTGTGCGCGGCGTAGCGGGTGAGCACCTCGCGGACCATGATCTCGCTGGACCAGCCGTCGCTGACGCTGTGATGCACGGTCAGCAGCAGGACGTGGTCGGTCGCGGCCGCCTCGATCAGCAGGGCCCGGAACAGCGGGCCCTCGGCCAGGTCGAACGGCGTCGCGATGGCGGCCGTGATCAGGTCCGACACCCGCTCCGGGTCGGCGGCCCGGGCGCGGGCGAGTGGGACCGGCGCGGGCTCGGCGATGTCCAGGTGCGGCCGGCCGTCCTCGTCGACCAGGTAGCGCGAGCGCAGCGTCTCGTGCCGGGCGACCAGGTCGCTCAGCGCCCGGGTGAGTGCCTCGACGTCGAGCGCACCGCGCAGGCGACGCGCGATCGGGATGGTGTAGGCGGCCGTCCCGGGGGCGAACTGCTCCATGAACCACAGGCGTTCCTGGGCATGGGAGAGCGGCGGCACGGTGCCTTCGGGGCGGCGGGGGATGACCGGACCGGCGTCGGCGCGTCGGCGCAGCCGGCGGTCCAGGAGTTCGCGCTTGGTTGCGGAGAGGGTCGTCGCGCGTGCTGGGGATTCCGTGCTCATGGCTGCGGACGGTTCCTCTCCCGGGAGAGCTGCTGCTCGGCGGTGTCGTCGTCCAGGGCCTCCAGGTCGGCGACCAGGAGGTCTTCGACGGCGGCGGCGAACCCGGCGAGGGTGCGGTGGGTGAACAGTGTGCGCAGCGGCACGTTCAGGTCGGCGGTGGCGGCGATGCGGGCGACCACCCGGGTGGCGAGCAGCGAGTGGCCGCCGAGTTCGAAGAAGTCGTCGAGGACGCCCGCCTTGTCCAAGCCGAGCACGTCGATCCAGATCTCGGCGATCAGCTCCTCGGCGGCGGTGCGCGGCGCGAGGTAGCCGTGGGTCTGTTCGGCGCGCCGGTCCGGTGCGGGCAACGCGCGGTGGTCGAGTTTGCCGTTGGGGGTCAGCGGCAGCCGGTCCAGGCGCACCAGCGCGTCGGGGACCAGGTGCGCGGGCAGCCGGCCGGCGAGGTCGGTGCGCAACTGCGGGACAGTGAGGTCGGCGTCGGTGACCACATAGCCCACGAGTGCCTCGTCGCGGGCGATCACCGCGGCCTGGAGCACGCCGGGGCGGGCCAGCAGGGCGGCCTCCACCTCGCCCGGCTCGACTCGGTGGCCGCGCACCTTGACCTGGGCGTCCAACCGCCCGAGGAACTCCAGGCGTCCATCGGGGCGCAGCCGTACCCGGTCGCCGGTGTGGTAGCGGCGGGCGCCCGGCGGCCCGTCCGGGTCGGGCCGGAAGGCGGCGGCGGTGGCGCCGGGGCGGCCGAGATAGCCCAGGGCCACACCCGCGCCGCCGATCAGCAGTTCGCCGGCCACCCCCGGGGGCACCGGATTGCCGTGCGGGTCGGCGACGACGGTGTGCGTGTCCGCGATCGGCGTGCCGATCGGCGGGCGGGCGAGCGCGTCGGCCGCGCCCAGGTCCGCCGTGGTCGCGATGATCGTGGTCTCGGTCGGCCCGTACGAGTTGACCACCCGGACCCGGTCGCCGAAGCGGGCCCGCCACGCGGCCACCGCGCCGGGGCGGACCTGGTCCGCGCCCAGGATCAGCAGGCGCAGCGCGGGCGGCCAAGCGATGGTGTCGGCGCCGGTCTCGACCAGTTCGTGCCAGTAGGGCGTGGGCAGGTCGAGCACGCTCACGTCGTCCGCGCCGCCTTCGGCGAGCACGTCGGGCAGCGTGGCGTCGGGGGCGGGCAACACCAGCGTGGCGCCCGCGGCCAGGCACGGGTACACCTCCTCGGCGTGGGTGTCGAAGCTCAGCGACGCGCTCTGCAGGACCCGGTCCTCGGCGTGGATCCCGTAGCCGGCGCGCATCCAGCGCACCCGGGCGGCCAGCGCGCCGTGCGGGACCAGGACGCCCTTGGGCGTGCCGGTGGACCCGGAGGTGTAGATCAGGTAGGCGGGGTGTTGCGGTCCGGGGTCGACGGGGTCGGCCGGCGGGGGAGGGTGGGCGGTGTCGGCGACGTCCACGGGCACGACGGTCACGTGCTCCGGCAGCCCGTCCGGGAAGGTGTGGTCGGTGACCACGACTCGGGTGCCGCTGTCGGTGATCATGAACGTGATCCGGGCGGCCGGGTATTCGGGGTCCAGTGGCAGATACGCCGCGCCCACCCGCCACGCGGCGAGCATCGCCACGATCGCGTTCGGGCCGCGCGGGCACAGGACGCCGACGAGGTCGCCGGGGCGCACCCCGGCGGCCCGCAGCCGGGCGGCCGACGCGTCCGTGCGCCGGCCCAGTTCGGGGTAGGTGAGGGTGGCGTCGGCAGCGCGCAGCGCGATCCGGTCGCCGGGCACCCGGGCGATCGCGGTGGGCACGCTCTCGGCCGGTTCGGCGGAGCCGCCCGGGGCGGTCCCGAACGTGGCCGCGTGCAACCGGGTGCGATCGGCGGCGCTCAGCAGCGGCAGCAGATGTACGGGGGTGTCCGGGTCGGCCAGAGCGGCGCGCAGCAGGATCTCCAGGCGCTCGGCGAGGCCCGCGACGCCGGCCTCGTCGAACAGCGCGGTGCGGTGGCCGAACACGGCGATCAGGTCGTCGCCGGCGCGTCGGATGTCCAGCGAGAGATCGAACTTGCCGGCCCGATGCCCGCCGTCCTCCTCGACCGCGACCAGGTCGGCGAACCGATGCTCGGGCCCGGTGTCCTCGTCCTGGGTGTGCACGGTCAGCAGGGTTTGGAACAGCGGTGCGGGAGCGGCCGGATCGCGGTCCACCCGCAGTTCGGCGAGCAGTTGCTCGAACGGGATGCGGTCGTGTCCGTAGGCGCCGAGCGCGGTTCGGCGGGTGCGCCGCAGGAGTTCGGCGAAGGTCGGGGTGCCGCGCAGGTCGGCGCGCAACACCAGGGTGTTGGAGAAGTAGCCGATCACCTGCTCGTGCTCGACCTCGGCGCGGCCGGCGATCGGTGCGCCGATCGCGAAGTCCCGCTGTCCGCCGTGCCGATGCAGCACGGCCTGGTAGCCGGCGAGCAGGATCATGAACGGCGTGCAGCGTCGGGCCCGGGCGACGGCGTCCAGCAGTGGTCCGATGCCGGCGAGCCGGCGGGTGTGGAAGGCGGCGGCCGAGCCGGTGTCGGCGGTGCGCGGACGGTCCAGCGGGAGTTCGAGCGCGGGCAGGTCGGCGAGTTGCCGGCGCCAGTAGTCGATCGCCCGGTCGGTGTCCGGGTCGGGTTCGCGTTGGCGTGCGGCGTAAGCGGAGTAGCTCGGCAGCGGTGCGAACACCGGGTCGACGCCGTCGCGGTGTGCGCAGTAGCGCAGTTCGAGCTCGCGCCGGAGCAGGTTCAGCGACCAGCCGTCGGCCAGGATGTGGTGCAGCACCACGCACAACACGTGCTCGTCGGCGGCGAGCCGGATCAGGCTCACCCGCAGCGGCGCGGCGAGCGCGAGGTCGAAGCCGGCGTTGACCCGTTCGTCCAACACCCGGGCCAGGGCCGCCGGGTCCCGCCCGCTCAGGTCCAGGGTCTCGATCGGGACCGGCCCGGGTGGTTGCAGCACGGCGGTCGGGCGGCCCCCGTCGTCCGGGAAGCGGGTGCGCAGCGCGTCGTGCCGGGCGACGACGCCGTCGAACGCGGCGCGCAGCGCGTCCACCCGGAGCGGGCCGTGCAGGCGCAACAACCACGGGATGTTGTAGGCGGCGTCGCCGGGCTCGAACCGGTCGAGGAACCAGAGCCGTTCCTGCCCGAAGGACAGCACCCCGAAGCGCTCCTCGGAGCCCGGGACGTGGCTCGAAGCGGCGTCGGCGCCCGAGGCGGGGCCGGCCCCTGGGGCGGCGGGGCTCGACCCGATCCGCCCGACGCCGTCCGTCGGGGCGAATCCGGCCCCGGCCCGGGGCCGGGAAAGCGTTCGTTCGTCGTCCATGTCGACCCCCTCGCCGGCATCGCCCGAAGGACGCGACGCAGCGACCGAGCGGTCCTGCCGTCATCCCGTTCCCGGGCGCCGACGCGAGGTCGATTCCCGGCACGGCGGCGCGTCGTGCGACCTGCCGTCGCCCGATCGAAGTCCGCCCCCGTGGCGTGCGTCGGCCACGCTAGGAGTGCCATCGACAAGGTGTCAATGGTCTATACCAAATCGAATATTGGTCCAGACCTCGACACGGGCGGAACACGGACGACCGACCATGGAGACCAACCGGGTGTTCATCGTCGAAGGCCCGGTTCCACCCGGTGGGGCGGGCTTGTTCACCCCTTTCGGGCGGTGAGCAGATCGATCAGTCCGGTGTTGCCCTCGTCGCCGTGCCCGTCGGCGAGCCGACGCTCCATCAGGGCGAGGTAGGGGAGCAACAATTCGGCGCTGACCCCCTGCTCCGCCGCTGTGCGCAACAGGGTGGGTGCACCCGCGACCTGCATGGCCAGTGTCGAGGTCACCCCCGAGGAGTAGTCGCCGCTGTGCAACTGGGCCGCCGCCCGATGCGCGGCCGGCGCCATCGCGGTGAGCCATTCGGTGAGCAGCGACGCGAACTCCCGAGGGTCGACGTCCTCCTTCCGAATCAGCGCGAAGGCGTGCGAGATCCCGGCGAACATCGAGGTCATCGCACTGAGCAGAGCCACGTCCTGGAGCGCGGCGAAGCCGGGGTCCGCGCCCACGTAGCGGGTGGCCGCCGGCACCGCCAGGGTGTCGCGACGCGCCGCGAACAATTCGCCCGAGCCGCTGTAGAGGACCCGGCCGCCGGCGCCCGGCACCCCGATCATCGGCGGCACGGCGAGCACGCCGCCGGCCAGGAAGCGGGCCCCGTGCTCGGCCGCCCACGCGGCGCCTGCCCGGGCGTCGGCAGGGGTGCCGGTGGTGAGGTCGACCAGGTCCTTGCCGATCGGGTCCACCCCGGCCAGCGTCGCGCCGACCGACGCGTGGTCGAGCAGGCAGACCACCACCAGCTCGGCCGAGGCCACCGCCTCGGCGGCGGTGTCGGCGACCGCGGCGCCGGCGGCGGCCAACGGCTCGGCCCGACCCGGGGTGCGGTTCCACACGGTCAGCGGGTGCCCGGCGGCCAGCCAGCTCCGGGCCAGTGCGCTGCCCATCGCGCCCAGGCCGAGCAGGGCGAGCGGGGTACGAACGGGAGTGTCGGAGGCGGGCGGAGCGACGGAAGGGGAGTGGGATTCCATGCCGATTAGGCTGGTCGCAGCCGCCGGGCCGGACAAGTACGCACTTCGAGGTGGGTACCCAGGGGCCGGGGGAGCAGCATCGAGAGGACGGGCGAGGACGGACATGGCGAGCGCACGCAGGCCCGGGGCGTATGTCTGCGGCACCGACGCGGCGATGGACGTGGTGGGCGGGAAGTGGAAGGTGCTGATCCTGTGGGCACTGGACGAACACCCGTGCCGATTCGGCGAATTGCGCAGACTGGTGCCGGGAGTCACCGAGAAGGTGCTCGCTTCGCACCTGCGCGAGTTGGAAGCGGACGGCATCGTGCACCGCGAGGAGTACGCCGAACTGCCGCTGCGCGTGGAGTACTCGCTCACCCCGCTCGGCACCTCGCTGAACGAGGCGCTGCGCCCGCTGGGCGCCTGGGGCCGGGCCAACCTGCTCGGCGACGGCAACGGCGACGGCGCCGGCGGTGCGGGTGAACGCGCTGGTGAACGCGCCGGTGGCGCGTCGCACCCCAGCCCCGCGGCGGACCGGCTGATCGTCTTGGCGGTGGTCGGTGCACACGACGAACTCGACGACTGTGAATGGGAGTTGCTCGCCCCGCTGCTCCCGGACCCCGGCCGCCCGGGCGGCCGATGGCGCGATCACCGACAGGTGGTCGACGGCGTGCTGTTCCGCTTTCGGACCGGCACCCGGTGGTGTGACCTGCCCGTGCGATTCGGCCCGTGGCGCACGGTCTACGCCCGGCACCGCCGTTGGTCCGCCGACGGCACCTGGTCGGGCCTGCCCGCGCTGTTGCACGAGCGACTCGCGGGCGCCGACCCGGACCAGGCCCGGGTGTTGCGCGGGCTGATCGGCCGAATCGGCGAGGTGGCCCGCCGCTCGGCGCCCACCCGGGGGTGACCGCGACTCACCCCTGGGCCATCGTGTGGTGGGCGAAGACCCGCTCCCGGGCCGTGGACACCGCCGTGGCGACCGCGCCCACCAGGACCGCCTCCTCGCCCAGGCCGCTCGCCGCCACCCGGGGCCGCAGCGGGGTGAGTTCGTGCAGCGCGGTGGTCATCGGACCCATCAGCAGATCGGCGTTCGCGCCGATCCCGCCGCCCAGCACCACGAGTTCGGGATCGAGCACCGCGGTGACCGCGGCCACCACGTGGGCCAGCCGCTGTGCCTCGTGCCGCACCGCGCTCGCGGCCGGCTCCACCCCGCGGCGCGCCGCGTCGAAGACGCCCTTGGCGGTGAGCGGTCCGGTCATGCCCAACGCCCGTGCGCCGCGCACCACGGCGTCGGCCGAGACCGCGTCCTCCAGCATGCCGCGGCGCGGTACCGGCGCGCTCGCCCCGTGCCCCACCCGGTCCGAGGGCCGCGGCGACAGCGGCAGGAAGCCGATCTCGCCGGCCGCGCCCGAGGCCCCGGGGAACAGCCGCCCGTCGGCGACGATACCCATGCCCAGGCCGGTCCCGACGGTGACGTAGACGAACAGCGGGCAGCCCACGCCGGCCCCGCTGTGGTACTCGCCCAGCGCCGCGAGGTTGGCGTCGTTGACGATGTCCACGGTGGTGCCCAGCGCGCTCTCCATCCGCCCGCGCAACCCCGGGCGACCCCATCCGGGCAGGTTGACCGCGTAGCGGATCCGGTCGGCCGCCCGGTCGTACACGCCCGGACAGCCGATCACCGTGTGCACCACGGCGGTTGGTGCCAGGCCCGCGTCGGCCACCACGGTCTGTGCCAGGTCGGTTGCGGTGGCCAGCATGGTCGCCGAGGTCCGGGCCCGGTTGTGCCGGTCCTGCCGGGCCAGCATTCGCCCGTCCAGGTCGGCGACCGCGACCCGGATCCAGGACCGCCCGACGTCGATGCCGACGACGTAGCCCGCGGTCGGATCGGGCTCGTACAGCAGCGCGGCCCGACCGCGCGCACCGGTTTCCAGACCCACCGGGCGCACCAGTCCGGCGCGTTCCAGTGCGTCCAGCGCGGTGGACACGGTGGGCTTGGACAGGCCGGTGTCGCGGGCGAGTTGGGCGCGCGAGATGGGCGCTGCGGCGCGTACCCGGTCGAGGAGTACGCGCTCGTTGATGCTGCGCAGCACGCCCCGGTTCCAGTGCGCCACGGCGGGCAGGTCGTTTTCCGGTGGGATCCCACCTGCGGTCATCGGGTCTCCGTCGGGGTGTCGAGGTGCTCGCGCCACTGTAACGGCCATGGAAGGGCAAAGATGTGGGCCGGATCCCGACGCACCCTTGACGGGGATTAGTTAAGGAATTTTACTTTACAAACCGGTGCCGCCGCGGGCCGGGTCGAACCACGAAGTCCCTTCCTCCGCACCCCCGTTCCGACACCCGGTGTCCCCCGGGTGTCCCCTGTTCTGGAGGTTCACGGTGAGCGCCGGCCCAAGAGCGACCACGCCGGACGGCGGATTCGTCCGCCGGATCGGCCTGTTCCAGGCGACCGCGATCAACATGAGTCAGATGTGCGGCATCGGTCCGTTCGTCACCATCCCACTGATGGTGGGCACGTTCGGCGGCCCGCAGGCCGTCCTCGGCTTCCTCGCCGGCGCGCTGCTCGCCCTCGCCGACGGGCTGATCTGGGCCGAACTCGGCGCCGCGATGCCCGGCGCCGGCGGTACGTACATCTACCTGCGCGAGGCGTTCCAGTACCGGACCGGCCGGCTGATGCCGTTCCTGTTCGTCTGGACCGCGATCCTGTTCATCCCGCTGATCATGTCCACCGGCGTGCTGGGCATGGTGCAGTACCTGCAATACCTGTGGCCCTCGATGTCGCAGACCCAGGGCGACCTGGTCGGGGTCGGCATCGTGCTCCTGGTGGTCCTGCTGTTGTGGCGCAGGATCGAGTCGATCGGCCTGCTGAGCACGATCATGTGGGTGGTGATGCTGATCAGCGTCGGCGCGGTGATCATCGCGTGCTACACGAACTTCGACGCGGACCTGGCCTTCAGCTACCCGGACGGCGCGTTCGACCTGGGCACCACCGGCTTCTGGCTGGCCTTCGTGGGCGGCCTCAACATCGGTATCTACGACTACCTCGGCTACAACACCACCGCCTACCTCGGCGCCGAGATCAAGAACCCCGGCCGGGTGCTGCCCCGTTCGATCGTCTACTCCATCGTCGGCATCATGGGGATCTACCTGATCATGCAGATCGGCGTGCTCGGGGTCACCGACACCGACACCATCTCCGGTTCTTCCTCGATCGGTTCGCTGGTCCTGGAGGAGGCGTGGGGCAAGGGCGCGGCCAAGACGGTGACGGTACTGATCCTGATCACCGCCTTCGCGTCCGTGTTCGCCGGCCTGCTCGGGGGCTCGCGGGTGCCCTACGACGCGGCCCGCGACCGGGTGTTCTTCAAACAGTTCGCCCGTCTGCACCCGCGACACCGCTTCCCGACGGTGGGCCTGCTCACCATGGGCGTGGTGACCGCGGCGGGCTTCCTGATCGGCAACCACACCGACTTCAACACGATCATCGTGCTGCTCACCGCGGTGATGGTGATCGTGCAGGCGGCCTCCCAGGTCGCCGCGCTGATCGTGCTGCGGCGCCGGCAACCCGGCCTGGACCGCCCGTATCGGATGTGGCTGTATCCGGTACCGGCCCTGGTCTCGCTGGTCGGTTGGATCGCGATCTTCTGCTACGCCGACAAGAACTCGCCCGGACGCCACCCGATCGAGTGGGCGCTGGCGTGGGTGGCGCTGGGCTGCGTCGCGTTCCTGGTGTGGGCCAAGGTGGAGCGGACCTGGCCGTTCGGGCCACGCGAGATCTCCGAGGTGTACCTGAACCGGTCCGACCGCGACGCGAAGTCCGCCGGTGCGGAGTCGGCCGGTTCGGGTGCCGGTGGCAACGTCGCGGAGCCCGTATGACGGCGCTGCACCGAGACCGGACCCCCGGTGCTCCGGACTCCGCGCCCGCGCCGGAGCAGGCATTCGTCTGCTCCGGCGCGGGCGCGGGCAAGGACTTCGTCTGCGGCATCGACTTCGGCGGCACCAAGATCGCGCTGGCCACCGCGCGGCCGGACGGCACGATACTGGCGAGCGAGCGGCTGATCACCGAGGCCCGCGAGGGCGCGGTCCAGGCGGTTCGGCGTGCGATGGCGGCCACCCGCGAACTGGTCGCGCACACCGCCGCGACCACCGGCGGACGGTGCGTGGCGGTCGGCGCGGTCAGTCCCGGCATCGTGCTGCCCGACCGGATCCTGCTCGCGCCCAACGTGCCGGGCTGGCAGGACCTGGCACTGGCCACGACGCTGTGCGAGGGGCTGGGCCTGGAGCCGGAACGGGTCGCCGTCGGCAACGACGCCAAGGCCGCGGCGTTGGCCGAATACCGCTGGGGCGCGTTGCGCGGCGCGGACCCGGCGATCCTGCTCACCGTCGGCACCGGGATCGCCGCCGCGATCGTGCTGGGCGGGCGGGTGCTCGGCGGCGCGAACGGCGCGGCCGGCGAGATCGGCTACCTGCTGCGGGGGCGGGGCGACACCGGATTCGGGGCCGGGCACGCGCCGTTGGAGGAGTACGTCTCGGGCATCGGGCTGGGTGCGCGGGGCAGCGAACTGCTCGGCCGCGAGGTGGACGCCGCCGCGCTGTTCACCGATCCGGATCCGCAGGTGCGCACGCTGGTCGACGAGGCGTTGGACGAACTGGCGGTACACGTAGCCAACTTGGCGCTCACGCTCGACGTGCAGCGGATCGCGGTGACGGGTGGGCTGATGCGCTCCGCTTCGCGTGTGCTGGGGGCGATTCGGGCGCGGGCGCGGGTGGCTGTGCCGTTTCCGCCGGTGGTCGTGCGGGCGCGGTTCCTGCAGGATGCGGCGCTTCGTGGGGCGGTCTCGCTGGCCGCGGAGGTGTTGCTGCGGTCTCCGGGATCCGCCGACTTGGCCTCAAACGCCGGCCGGGCTTGAAAAGTGGCCTCAAACGCCGGCCGGGCTGATGGGGCCGGCCTCAACGCGCCGGCCGGGCTGGACGGCTTGGCCTCAAACGCCTGCCGGGCTGAAGAGCTTGGCCTCAAACGCCGGCCGGGCTGATGGGGCCGGCTTGGGCGGAGGGTTTCGCCTCGGGCGCCGGCGGGACTGAAGGGGCCGGCTCGGGTGGAGGGCTTGGCCTCAAACGCCGGCCGGGCTGAAGGGGTTGGCTCGGGCGGAGGGTTTCGCCTCGGGTGCCGGCCGGGCTGATGGGGCCGGCTTGGGCGGAGGGTTTGGCGTCGAAGGCCGGGTGGGCTGGAGCGCTTGGCTCGGGCGGTGGGCTTGGGGTTGGACGGTGGTCGGGTCGATGGGTTTTGTTCGGGTCGGAGGGGCGGATCGGGCTTGTGGGGCCGGTTCGGGTGTGGTTCAGGTGTCTGGGGTGGGACACGTGTGGCGCCGTGCGCCTCGGTGGTGGTCGAGGGGCACGGCGCCGGTGTGTTGCCGGGGCGTGACGGCGAGGCGTCGGCCTCGGCGGGTCGATCAAGAAGGACGCGTGGCGCCCGCGATCGGCATGGTGTTGATCGAGGAGATCTCGACCGGCTTGCGCGAGTTCGCGGCGTGCACCATCTTGCCGTCGCCGATGTAGATGCCGACGTGGCTGATGCCCGAGTAGAAGAACACCAGGTCGCCGGGCTGCAGGTTGGCGATCGACACGTGCGGGTCGGCGGCGAACTGGTCGTTGGTCACGCGCGGCAGCGAGATGCCGGCCGACTTGTACGCGGCCTGGACCAGACCCGAGCAGTCGTAGGCGTTCGGGCCGGTGGCGCCGTACACGTACGGCTTGCCGATCTGCGCCTTGGCGAAGGCCACGGCCTGGGCGGCCTTGCTGCTCGACGCGGTGGACGAGCCGCCACTCGGCGCCTGGTTGCCCTTCGAGCCGCCGGTGGCGGGCTTGGCGGGGGTCTTGGCGGCGGGCTTGACCGACACGTCGGCGGACGGCTTGCTCGCCGGCTTGGGGGTGGTCTTGCCGGGCGTGACGCCGGTCTTCGGCTGCACCTTGATGCTCGGCTGGGCCGGCGCGGCGGCCTTGGAGAGCACGGGGGCCGAGCCGGTCAGCCGGAGGGTCTGGCCGATCCGGATCAGGTCCGGGCCGGACAGGAGCACATCGCGGTTGATCTCGTACAGGCTCTGCCAGCCGCCGGTGACCTGGTTGGTCTGGGCGAGCCCGAACAGCGTGTCGCCGGCCTTGACCACGTAGCCGGCCTTGTCGGCGGGCGCGGCGGTCTCCGGCGCGGCGGGTGCGGCTTGGACCGGGGCGGCCTCGACCGCGGCGGTCGGGACCGCCGACAGCACGGCGGAGGCGCCGGAGGGGGCCTGCTCGGAGGTGGAGGGGGCCTGCGCGTGGGCCGTACCGGCAGTGGCGACCGGGATCACGACACCCATGCCGGCGATGCCCACCGCCGCTACGAAGCGGCGGACGTTGGTGGGTCGAGCGGCGCGATGACGAGCGTTTGCGGACAGCATGAAATGGGGTCCTCTCCTGTCGCCTACGAGGTGAGCTGTCGGATTCGGACTGGAGCAGCCCGGTCGCGCAACACGCGACTTCACCCCTAGCCGTCACCGGAACGATCCCGGCCACGGCGATTCACCTGGTTCCCCCGCTCCCGTCGGATTCTTCGATGTAGACCTCCCGCTGCCGGCGACGGGATTCGGCGTACCGGCGACAGGGTTCACCCGAAAGGTGAATCGGCGAGAAAGGTAGGCAATACGGATGCCGGATCACAACCGAAACGCCGAGTTTGCCTCCGGTGTAAAGGCGGAATAAGTGCGACATCTCGGCCGGCCCACCGGTCGATGCACCACTCATGACGAGGGGATATCTCGGAGAGTGGCGTGATCATTCGGTCACGGAAAATAATCGAGATTCATGCCGGGGTGCGGAAAATGAATTACCACCCGAAGTCGGCTAAGTAATTTATGTCCGTTTTATCCATGCGGCCTACATCACATTTCGGCCGGTTCGCGAAGCAAGGTGCGAGGGGGTTCCACCGGACGCGCCGGCGACGAGGCGGCACCGTGGTGCGCACGGGCGCGGCGCCGCGCCGCCGATCGCGAATACCGGGGGTGTGGGCATGATCGCGCAGTGCGCGAGGGCATCGCCGCAGGAACGGCGCGGGGGTCGACGAACGGGCAGGCCGGCCGGGACCCGACCCACTGGTCCCTCCCGGCGGGCCAGGCCCGGTGGTACCTGCTCGTGTCCGCGGCCTGCCTCGGCTGGTTCGTGGTTGCCTGGCTGCTCCGGTTCGGGCGGGCGTACCGGTTGCGCAGGCGCGCGGCGCCGGCCACCGCCGAGCGCGTTCTCGACTTCCGGGAGATCGCGCTGCTCGCCGGCGGTTCGACCCGGTCGAGCGCACCGCCTTCGACGCGGTGGGCGCGGCCCGAACCGCCCTGATCGGGCCGACCGCCGGATGGCGACCGGCGCGGACCCGGTTGGAACAGGACGGCCTGCTGCCGAGTGAGCGGGACGTCGACCCGCGTGGCACCTGCGGCCTGTGTGTCGTCCTGTTCCTCGGCATCGGCTTCGGCGTCGCCGAAGGGATGACCGGTTCGCCGGGCTGCGCCACGGTGTCGGTCCTGGCGCTGATCGCCCTGGTACCGCGACTGTTCACCCGGCCGCTCGCCGCGCAGACCGTGGCGGGCCGGGCCCGGATCAGCACGCTGCGTCGGATGCCGCCGACCGTGCAAGCGGACTCCGCCGAGGACGTGCCGACCCGGATCGCGGTCTTCGGCCCGGAAGCGGTCCCGGACCCGATCGTCCGCGCGCGTCCCTGATGCCCTTGCCGCCCACGCCGTCGTCCGGCTGACCGGGCGCAGGCCGGGCGCATCGGGGCCGGACGCGCATGCCGCGTCGCGCCGCTCAGCCCGTGAACGCCTCCACCAGGGACCAGATCGCCAGTCCGAGCATGCACACGCCGCCGATCCGCTGCACCGTCTGCAACGGGACCCGCTTGGCGATGAACCGTCCCGCGAGCAGCGCCAGCGCGGAGACCGACATCAGCGCCGCGGCCGAGCCGATCGCGGTGGACCAGGTGCCGTTGGTGGCCGCCAGGTTGGCGGTGGTGATCTGGGTGAGGTCGCCCCATTCGCTGATGAACACGGCCATGAACGCGGTGGAGAAGACCGGCCAGAACCCGGTCACGGTCTTGCCCGCGGCGTCCTCGTCGTCGTCCCCCGCCCCGCCGCGCAACAACATGAAGGCGCCGAAGCCGAACAGTGCGGCGGAGACGAGCTTGACGATCCAGCCGGGCAGCAGGCCGAGCAGACCGCCCGCGCCGACGGCGATCGCGACGTGCACGACGAACGCGGTCGAGGTGCCGAACCAGACGTAGAGCGGTCGCATGCGGGTGCCCATGGCAAGCGACGCGAACATCGTCTTGTCCGGGAGCTCGGCGAGGAAGATCAGCCCGAAGGCGGTCAGGATCGCCAGAGGGTCGAGGTGCATCCGGGTGGCTTTCTGCGAGAGCCGGGCCTCCGGGTCTTCACGAAGGCGCCGCTCGGCGACCGGAGGACCACTCGGCCCGGCACGACGGGTGCAGCCGCGTGGAACGCGGATGCGTCGGTACCTGGCCGAAGGTCTCGCCCGCCCGCCTGGAGCACGGGCCCGGCCACCGGGAGTCCGAGGACTCCAGCATGTCGACGACCGGTTTGCGGGGCTACTCCCCTTCGCTGTCGCCGACCCTACCGCACCGGGCCGGCCGGCCGACTACGACGGGGGCGCGGCCAGGACCCGTGCCAACGACCAGCGCAGTTGTGCCTCGTCCAGATCAGTGCCCAGCGTGAGCACCTGCAACATGGTGCCGTCCAACACCGCCAGCGCCGCCGCGGCCGCCTGCGCGCCGACCCGGGCGGACAGGAAGTCGCCGACCCCCTCGACCCACGCCACGGCGAACCCGCGCAGTTGTGGGCTGCGGGCCGCCGCCAGGTACAACTCGTATTCCACCAGCGCGCGCGGGCGGTCCGCGAGGTATTCGGCGGTGAGGGCGGTGAGCACCTCCGGCAGGTCCTCGGCATCGCGGGTTCGGCGCACCCACTGCGCCAACAGCGCCACCGTCTCGCTCGACGCGTGCGCGAGGGCCGCCGCGACCAGGTCGTCGAGCGACGCGAAGTAGTACGTGGTCGCCCCCAGCGGCACGCCGGCCCGGGCCGCGACCAGCCGATGCGTGGTGTTGCCCACCCCCACCTCGGCGATCACCTCGCACGCGCCGCGCACGATCCGCAGCCGGCGCCCCTCGGGATCGCGGGTCGTGGTCAATGCGCACCGCCCAGGTTCAGCACCACCACGCCCGCGATCACCAGCGCCATCCCGAACGCCTTGAGCAGCGTCACCGGCTCGTTCAGGAACACCGCCCCGACCAGCGCGATCGCCACGGTCCCGAGCCCGGACCAGATCGCGTACGCGGTGCCCACCTGCAACTGCCGCAACGACAGCGTCAACAGGTAGAACGCCCCCGCGTATCCGGCCAGACACGTCACGGTCGGCCACAACCTGGTGAACCCGTCCGTGCTCTTGAGCAGGCTGGTCGCGATCACCTCACACGAGATCGCCAACCCCAGGAACAACCAGGCCACGGCCCTCTCCCCTCCGAGTGGTACAGATGTACAAGTACAAATGTACAAGTCCCGGGCATGGATGTGTCCAGGGCGTCGGCGAGGAGAGTGGGCCGCGGGCTACGGGGTGGAGACGGCTTCCGGGACGGCTCGCGCGCCTCGGGAGTCACCCGATCCGCCGGGGCGCGGCCCGTGGGTCCGGCGTATCGCGTACGCGACGAGCACGACCGCGAGGCTGCCCAGGCTGGTGAACAGTTGGGTGCGCTGGTCGTCGATGACCGCCATCGCCACGAGCACGGCGACGAAGCCCGCCATCACGATCCAGGTGAGATAGGGGAACAGCCACATCTTCAGGGTCAGTCGCTCCGGAGCCTCACGCTCCAACCGGCGCCGCATCCGCAGTTGCGAGGCGCCGATCATGATGTACATGAAGATGGCGATCGCGCCGGAGGAGTTGACCAGATAGGTGAACACGGTGTCCGGCGACAGGTAGGCGAGCAATACCGAGACCCAGCCGACGACCGTACCGGCCAGGATCGCCCGCACCGGGACGTTGCGCCTGCTGGTCTTGACCGACCACTTGGGGGCGTCGCCGTGCGAGGCCAACGCGAAGAGCATGCGCGAGGACACGTACACCGACGAGTTGAGCACGCTGAGCACCGCGGTGAGGATCACCACGTCCATCACGGTGCCCGCGCCGGGCAGGCCGATGATGTCCCACGCGGCGACGTACGGGCTGGCCAGCACCTCGGCGCCGTCCCACGGGACGATCGTGACGACGAGGAAGATCGAGCCGACGTAGAACAGGATGATCCGCCAGATGATGCCGGTCGTGGCCCGCGCCACCGAACGCTCGGGCTCCTTGCTCTCGGCGGCGGCGATCGTGACGATCTCGGCGCCGCCGAAGGCGAAGATGACCACGACGATGGCGGAGAAGATCGAGGTGAAGCCGTTCGGCGCGAAACCGCCGTGCGAGGTGAGGTTGGCGAAGTCGAACGAACTCCCCGGCCACGCGCCGAACACGTGCAGACCGCCGACGACGAGGAAGGCGATGATCGCGGCGACCTTGACCGAGGAGAACCAGAACTCGAACTCGCCGAAGGACTTCACCGACAGCAGGTTCGTCGCGGTCATCACCGCCATCAGGGCCATCGCCAGCACCCACAGCGGCAGGTCGAGCCAGGCGTGCAGGATCGCGGCGCCCGCGACCGCCTCGACGGCCACGATGACCACGTAGTAGTACCAGTACAGCCAGCCGATCGTGAAGCCCGCCCAGGGCCCGATGGCGGTGCGCGCGTAGTCCGAGAACGAGCCCGAGGACGGCCTGGCGACGACCATCTCGCCGAGCATCCGCATCGTGCACAACACCAGTGCGCCGGCGAGACAGTAGGACACGATCGCGGCCGGGCCGGCGGTCTTGATCACGCTGCCGCTGCCGACGAACAGACCGGCCCCGATCGCCCCGCCGATCGCGATCATGGCCATGTGTCGGTTGCGGAGCGAACGGCTGAGTCGGGGTTGCCCGGTCGGGGGTGTGGGTTGCGACATGGAGACTCCTGCATGGCGGGGAACGGGGGAGGCAGGGGGAGACGGCGGCCCCGGAGTGTGGCGGCGCGCCGGTTCGGGCGATGGCCCGGGGGAGGGGCCGGTCAGGTCCAGTCGCCCTCGCGGCCGGCGCCGATCACCCAGGTCAGGGCCCGGAACCGGCGCAGCGCCTCGCGGGCGTCGGGGGCGTCCAGCCGGACGGTGCGCGGGCCGACGACGTCGACCCCGGCCGCCGCGCTCGCGCGTTCGGCGAGGTAGGGGCTGTCCAGGTCGACCTCGACCACGTGCGGGGCGGCCGGCTTCGCGGTGGGCCGCGCCGGCGGGACCGCCAACGCGGCGGCGGCCTCGCGGCGGATGTCGGTCGCCGTCGCCGCGGGGGTGCGACAGATCGCCGCGTGGCGGGAGATGGCCGTCTTGACCGTGACCGTGCGGCAGCCCGGGGCGTAGCGGGCGGCCCGGGCGCAGGTCGGGTCGTCACCGGTGACCAGCACCACCGGGACCCCGGCCTCGGCCGCGACGAGCGCGTTGAAGCTTCCCTCGTCGACCGGGCGCCCGTCGACGCGGACGGCGAGCACGCTGTGCGAGAGGTAGGTGTGGGCGAGCACGCCGGCCTCGCCCGCGCCGGTGTGGTAGCCGACGAACGCCAGTGCGTCCACGCCGAGTTCGAGCCCCTGGAGCATGCCGAGGGGTTTGTTGCGGCCGACGATGAGCAGCGCGCGCGGGTCGAGTTCCTCCAGGAGCACGTTGTCCATGCCGCAGTGCGCGTCGTTGACGATCACCTCGTCGGCACCGCCGTCCAGGAAGCCGGCCACGGCCGCGTTGACGTCGCCGGTGAGCAGGCGCCGGAAACGTTCGTAGCGCGGGTTGCCGGCGGTCACGTCGGCCGGCAGCACCGTGCCGGTGGCGCCTTCCATGTCGGCGGAGATCAGCACGCGGGTCATACCGCCACCTCCTCGGGGTCGGGACGGTCGGGCTCGGACTCGTTCCCCGAGGAGTTCGTGGCCAACAGGTCCACCAGGGCGTGCACCTGCGCCGCGCCGCTCTCCCGGACCACCTCGCGCACGGTCTGCGCCTCGCGGACGGTGGCCAGGTGCACCGTGTCGTCCACCACGCGGTAGCCGTACACGGCCGGTCGGGGCAGCGAGTTGTAGGCGAAGTGGGACGAGAAGTAGTAGGCGCCGGTGTCGTACAGCGCGACGACGTCGCCCGGTTCGAGCAGCGGCAGGGCGCGGCCGACGGCGGTCAGGTCGCCGGCGAAGCAGCACGGGCCGGCGACGTCCTGGATCTCCTGCGGTGCGTTCTTGGGCCGGCCGTGCGCGTCGAAGGCGCCCACCCGCAGCGGCCACGCCTGGGGCATGAACACCGTACGGGTGGCCACCTGTGCGCCCGCGTGGGTGATCGCGATCCGTCGGCCGCCGGCGCTCTTGGTGTATTCCACCAGCGAGGCGATCGTGCCGTTCTTGGCGAGCAGGGAGCGGCCGAACTCGGTGACCAGTTGGTAGCGGCCGTCCAGGAGTTCGGGCACGGCCGCGCGCAGTTCGGCGACGTAGTCGGTGAAGGTCGGGTCGTCCTCGTCGCCGGCGAAGTTCACCGGCAGGCCGCCGCCGATGTCCAGGCCGGTGATCTGTCGGCGGCCCAGGACGGTGTTGATGTGCTCGGCCAGTTCGTGGGTGGCGCGCAGGCCGGCGGCGATCAGCGACAGCGGGCAGCCCTGGGAGCCGACGTGCGCGTGCAGCCGGTTCAGCCACGGCCGGCGGGCGAACGCCTCGACCACGGCTTCGACGGCTCCCGGGTCGCGCAGCGCGATGCCGAACTTGGAGGTGCTGGTCGCGGTGCTCATCGCGCCGATCGCGCCGGCGCCGACCTGCGGATTGACCCGGATCCCGATCGGTCCGGCGGGCGGGCGCTCGGCCACGATCGCGTCGATGCGGGCCAGTTCCTGGAAGTTGTCGACGTTGACGGCGATGCCGTGCGCGAGGGCGTGGCGCAGCTCCTCGACGGTTTTGGCCGGACTGTCCAGGACGAGCCGCTCGGGGGTGAATCCGGCGGCCAGGGCCTGCTCCAGTTCGCCCGGCGAGGCGACCTCGCAGCCCATCCCCGCGTCGGCGAGCAGGCGCAGGACCGGGACCAGGCCGCAAGCCTTGGCGGCGAAGGTGTGCAGTACGGGCGTGTCGCCGAAGGCCGCCGTCAGCGCGGCGACCGAGGCCCGGATGCCGTCCACGTCCAGCAGGCCCACCAGGGGCTGCCCGGGGCCCAGCAGGCCCTGCTCGACGACTCGGGCCAGGGCCGCCTGTCGAGCCGATCGACGCCGTCGGGCCACTGCGGAAGTCACGTGCACCACACCTCGAAGTTCTCAAGTGTTCGCGACCCGTTCGAGTCGCATGCACAGCTTGGATCCGGGCGAGAGCGGGCGTCAGCGTCGTGGGCGACCAAAGGCGGAGGCATCGATCGTGTGTCGTGACAAGAAAATGATCATGGAATGCGCCGGTCGGGCCCCGAGCCTCATTCGTGCGCACGGTGGGCCAGGCGCAGCCCGATGTCGGCGAGCAGGCGGCCCGTGGGGTCGTCCAGGTCCACCCCGAAGAGCTCCCGGGCCCGGCGCAGCCGGTAGCGCAGAGTGTTCGGGTGCACGCTCAACCCGCGCGCGGCGGCCGGGGTGTCGCCGAAGGCGGCCAGGTAGGCGCCGACCGAGGCGGAGTACTCCGATCCGTGCAGCCGGTCGTGTTCGACCATCGCGTGCACCGGTCCGGCCATCGGCCACAGCGGCTCGACCCGGTCCAACAGGCGCACCAGGGCCGCCTCCGACACCACGTCGACCGACAGCGCCGACGCCGACACGGACACCCCGGCCGCCGCCGCCCGCTCGCGCAGCACCCGCACCACGATCTCGGCCTCCTCGCGCGCACCGGGCAACTCCGCCGGCCGATGGGCGAGCGGGCCGACCCCGGCGAAGACCACCGTGCCCGGCACCGACCGGGCCGTGGCGACCAGGTCGCGCGCCGGGTCGGCGGGCGCCTCGCCCGCCGGCGTCAGCACGAACAACCGTCGCCCGGCCCGCGCGGTCACACACCCCGGACGAAGCGCCGCCGCCTGCAACGCGAGCACGTCGAGCACCCGCTGCTCGGCGGGCGTGGGCGCATCGGCCGCGGCCCGCGTCGGGTGGCGCTCGTACGCCTCGACCACGATCACCGCGTACGGTCGATCCGGGTGCACCCCCAGCGTCCGGGCCGCCCGTTCCGCACCCGCGCCCCCGGTCAGCAACGTGTGCACCGCCTCCTCCCGACGACGCGCCTCCTCGCGACCGCGGGTCTCGTGGTGGACCAGGTGCGGCCGGGCCGCCCGGGCGGCGGTACGCAGCGCCGCCACCGCGTCCGGCGCGAGCGGGTGCCCGTCGGCCGCGGCCCAGATCGACCCGAGCACCTCGCCCCCGTCCCGGACCGCGATCGCCAGCCGTTCCGCGTAGCGGTCGTCGGCGGGCAGCCGGACCACGTCGTCGGTGGCCCACAGGGTGCGGAAGAAGCCGCTCTCGCGCAGTTCGGCGACGCGCCAGCGCGGCACCTCCTGGTTCAGGATGGTCGCCCGGCGCATCGGATCCGGCTCGTGGTCCATCCGGGAGTAGGCCAGCACCCGCGACTGCGGATCCTCGATCGTGATCGCCCCGCCGACCAGATCGGCGAGCGTGTTGGCCAGGCCGGACAGGTCGCCCGGGCGCAGGCTGTCGACCGCGGCGAGTTCGGACGGGCTGCTCTGCGCGCAGGCGTTGCGCAGCAGGCCCAGCACGTCGGTCCACCCGCGTCCCGGCCGCCGGGTGAGCACGGCGATTCCGCCGGCTGCGGCGGCCGCGGGCACGGCGGGGTCCACGGGCCCGGCGGGGTCCGGGCCGGCCGCCCCGCGTCGGAGCACCAGCGCGCTCGCCCCCGCGCGCCGGGCCGCCCGCACCGCCTCCACCGCGCCGGGCCCGTGCGGGTCCACGCCGACCGCGAGCAGGATCGCCCCGGCGAGCGCCGTGCCGTCGGCGGGTTCGTCGCCGAGGTCGTACAGGGCGACCCCGCTCACCGGCACCTCGGTTCCGCGCGGCGCGACCACGACGTCGAGGATGCCGGGCTCGATCAGGTCCAGGACCCCGGCCAACGTCGCCGCGGCGGGACGACGGGAGGACGCACGCTTGGTCATGACTCCATGATCGCGTGCACACCACCGCGTCGGGAGGCACCGCGCAGCCGCACCTCCCCGCGCCCCACCCCACTCCCGGAACCGGGCGAATCGGGCGGTAGGCTGCGCCGATGTCCATCGCAGGGGCGGATCGGGACCGGGACGGGACGGCCGCGCGCATCGCGGCGCGTGCCGTCGTGCTGCCGCCGTCGGTGGGTCGGACCCGGCTGGTCGCGGTGGACGGCATCGGCGGTTCGGGCAAGAGCACGCTGGCCGACGCCATCGCCGCGCGATCCGGTGGAGCGCCCGTGGTGCGGCTGGACGACTTCGCCCGACCCGGGGACTTCTTCGGCTGGCTGCCGCGCCTGCGCGCGCAACTGCTCGAACCGCTCGCCCGGGGTGCGGCGGCCCGCTGCGACACCTACGACTGGGCCGCCTATCGGGTCAGCGGCTACAGCGAGGTGCCGGCCGCGCCGGTGTTGATCCTGGAGGGGGTCGGCGCGGCTCGGCGCGAACTCGGCCCGGTGACGGCGCTGCGGATCCGGGTCGACACACCCGCCGCGCTCGCCGCCGCGCGCACCCTCGATCGGGACGGCCCCGAACTGGCCTGGTTCTGGCGGCTGTGGCGCGCGGCCGAGGCCGCACACCTGGCCGACGACCGCCCCTGGACCCGCCCACACCTGCGCGTCGACGGAACCGGCGGGCGTCGTGCGGCCGTTGCCGAGCGGCGGGTGCTCGCCGGCGGGGGCGCTCGGTAGCCGACGGCGCCCGGTCGACCGGGCGCCGTCGCCGCCGTACCCGTCCCGCGCGGGTGCACCCCACGCGGGACGGGCCCGTTCGGCCTACTTGCGCCCGAGCCGGCGCGGCGCGACGTCCATCGCGTTGGACCGACGGTCCTCGGCGAGGTCGGCGATCTCCTCCGGGCTGGCGTTGTTCGCCCGCGCGTACTCCTCCGCCATCGCCTTCGAACTCGACCAGCCGCTCCAGTAGTTCTCGGTGCGACTGAGCCCCGAACCGTGTTCGAGCCCGGCGGTGTCCGCGGCCAGCGCGTGCGCGGTGTACCAGTCCATCATCCGACCGGCGGGGATGCCGACGTGCGGGATGTAGCTGAGGATCTGCGCACTCGTGAGGTACTGGAACTTGCGGTTCCAGGTCGCCTCGGTGACCCCCGCCTCGCGCGCCGCGACGATCGACTCGTCGCGCAGCCCGTCCATGGTCCCCAGCGCGTTGAACGCCTGCCGGGCCTCGACGTCCATGGCCGGCAGCGCACCCGGCACCTTGACCACCGGGTGCTGGGCCAGCACGTCGGCGGCGTGGTTGACGGTCGCGCCGTGCATCACCGCGAACGCCTCGGGGTCGGTGCCGGCGGCGGTGATCACCCGCATCAGGTCCTGGTCGTGGAACATCGACCCGTTCTGGCCGTCCTTGGCCACGAGTTGGTCGTACACCCCGTCGCCCATGTACGACGCGACCATGTTGCCCACGCTGTCGCGCATGATCGCCGGGAACTTGCCCTGTTTCCCGTCCTCTCCGCCCAGCACCGAGACGGTGTCGCGCATGATCTGCTTCATCGTCTCGTCGTGCACGGGGTGGGCGCCGCCGGGCAGACCGTAACCGCCGGTGGGCACCTGGCCGGTGGCCGCGGCCTCCAACGCGCGCCCCAACTCGTCGTAGCCGGGCGGGTTGTAGCCCTCGGGAATCGGTCCGGCGCCGTCCCAGTCCATCAGCCAGTGCCGGTCCTTGAGCATGTAGGCGACCTCGCCCGGGTGCTTGGCCGGATCGAAGAACTCCTTCGCGGCCTCCGGGTTGTTGCCGAACGCGGCCATCAGGCCGGTCATCGGGTCGAGCCCCGCGCCGTGCCCGTCGGTGATGTCGAGCCGGAACCCGTTGTACATCGCACCCGACGGGGTGTTCTTGAGCCATACCGCAGGATCGTCCCGCTCCATGGCACGCATGTCCTGCCCGATCTGGCGCAGGAAATCGGTGTCCTGATGACCGGTGTCCAGCAACGTGCCCAGGAGTTGGTATCCGTAGGGCTGAAACGAATACAGCCCGATGTCGGTCTTCTCCCGGCCGGCCCGCTTGAGTTCGTCGATCCAATTCTGATCGACGTGCGGCCCGGGCCCCTTGCCGGTCCCGGCGGCCAACACCCGGCCCAGATCGGCCTGGATGGCCTTGAGATCCTCCTGCTGATCCTTGGGCACGTCGCTGCCCGCGCCCAACTTGGCGATCATGCCCGCCAACCACAGGGTGCCGCGCGGGCCCTGCTGGTTCAGGAACGGTGTGCTGAACGCCGGGTCGTCGGCATTGGCGGCAAGCAGGTTGCGCAGTTCGCCACGCTCGGCCGGACTGAGCATCATCAGCCGGTTGGCCAGATCGGTCGCCCGGCGGGCGTCCTGGGCCGGACCCGCGCCGACCGCGTTGCCGTTGAACTTCTTCGGGTCCGCGCCCCGGGTGTCCGCGTTCAACGCGAACGCGGCCCGCTGGTCGGCGGCGGTGGCCTCGGTCAGCGCCTTGCCGATCCGGTCCGAGATGCCCTGCGCCGCCTCCTTGAGCGGTTTGACCGCCGCGTCGTAGTCGTCCGGCGGCAGGTTGCGGGCGTACGGCGGCGCCGTCCAGTGCACGCCGCCGCTGTCGTCCACGGTCAGCTTCTGGTCGACCGCGTCGGCGATCGCCTTGGTCAGGTGTTCCTTCGCGGTCTTGAGGTCGCTCGCAGCGTCCAGCAGCACCGTGCGCAGCGCCGCCGCCTCGGTGTGCGCGTCCTCGATCTGGCCGGACATGGTGCGCAGTTCACCGATTCCGGTGTTCGCCTCGGAGCCCTTCCAGGCGCCGCCCGCGAGCGGGGAGATCACCTCGCGGTCCACGTCGCCGTGCTGGGTGTGCATGCGGTCGGGCAGCGTCGCCCAGACCTCGGCGGCGGTGGTCAGCGTGCCCAGGTCGACATCGCGCAGATGGATGAAGTCGACCACGGGTCAGCCTCCGAACGTCGTGCAGACGGTTTTCTCGGTGGCGCGCCAGTTGCTCGCCGTGCTGTTCAGATTGCCCGCCCGGCCGGCGAGCGTGTCGGCCACCGCGATGGTGCGGTCGTGCCAGGCGGTGTGGGCACCGTCCAGCGCCTTGGCCAGATCGAAGCCGGCCAGTGCCTTGGACACCGGCTCCAGCGCGGTGACGCCCTTGAGGCCGGTCGTACGGAAGTCGCCCGCGATCTCCCGCAGTCGGCCGGCGGCGGAGTCGAGCGTGCCGGGCTCGACGTGCACGTCCGGCGCCTGCGGCGCGCAACCCGGGCGCGGGTTGGGCGTGTTCGTCGCGGCGTAGGGACTTCTGGTCAGCCGGGGCATCCCCGGGTTGATTATCGAGTCGAAGTCGGTCGTCATGGTGTAACCCCCGAGTCACCAGTGCGATACGCGTCATACACCTGTGTTACCCGGCCATCCAAGACCACCGGGCCGGCTTGATCAACCGGCGCGCGCAGATCCGGGCGGAAGATGCCGGATCGGGATCTCGGCCGGCGGCGACTCGGGGCGGATGTACCGGCGATCGCGGCGCGGCCGGGAGACGCTGTCCCGGTACCCATCGACGGACACCCCCGGGAGCCTCGGATGACCGACAACGGACCACCGCCCGCCCGCTACGACGACCTGCGGGCGCTGTTCGTCAACTGCACGCTCAAGCGCTCACCCGAGGTCAGCAACACCCAGGGACTCGTGGACCTCAGCCGCGGCATCATGACCCGACACGGCATCGTGGTCGATCAGATCCGCGCGGTCGACCACGAGATCGCCACCGGCGTGTGGCCGGACATGAGCGACCGGGGCTGGCCCGGCGACGAGTGGCCCGCGCTGTACGAGCGGGTGCTGGCCGCGGACATCCTGGTGCTGGCCGGGCCGATCTGGCTGGGCGACAACAGCTCGGTGCTCAAGCGGGTGGTGGAGCGGCTGTACGCGTGCTCCAGCCTGCTCAACGACGCCGGGCAATACGCGTACTACGGGCGGGTCGGCGGTTGCCTGATCACCGGCAACGAGGACGGCGTCAAGCACTGTGCGATGAACGTGCTGTACAGCCTCCAGCACCTGGGCTACGTCGTCCCGCCGCAGGCGGACGCCGGCTGGATCGGCGAGGTCGGGCCGGGGGCGTCCTACCTGGACCCCGGCTCGGGCGGCCCGGAGAACGACTTCACCAACCGCAACACCACGTTCATGACCTGGAACCTGATGCACCTGGCCCGAATGCTCAAGGACGCGGGCGGGATGCCGGCCTACGGCAACCAGCGCGCGGGCTGGGACGCCGGGTGTCGCTACGACTTCGAGAACCCGGACTACCGCTGACCGGAGCCGACCCAGACCCCGCGACCTGTGGGCCACGACGCAGCGGCCCCCGCACGAGGTGCTCCTCGCCCAGGGGCCGCCGGCCGTACCGCTTCCGAACTAGACGCTCGCGTCCTTG